>CAYMDM010000033.1:0-28852 GCA_964389235.1 uncultured Burkholderiaceae bacterium | reverse complement strand
CTTCCTCGCCGCCCGCCGTCGCCGCGGGCCGCACCCCGGCCGCCCGCGCCGCCGGGCGCGCCCGGTATTGCCGCGGCTCCACCTGCAGATCGGCCAGGCGTTTGTTGTAGACCGCGTAGGTCTCCTTCAGCGCTGCCGACATGCCTTTGCCGAAGGCGCGCAGCAGAGCGTTGCGTTCCTCGGCATCGACCGGCACCACCGCAAGCGCGTGATGCAGCGAACGGCTGAACACCTCGGGCCGCAGCGGGTTGGCGCGCGTTGGCCCGCCTTCATCGCTGCGCAGGCTGTCGAGCCGGGCGCCGAGGTCGCGCACCTCCCACTGCGACTCGGCTTCGAGCAAGTGGGTCAGCCGCGACACCTCGACGCCTTCTTCCAGCGTCGCATCGTCCATCAGACTCAGCCCCTGGCTGAGCGCGGGCGCTGCCTCGTCGCGCGGCTGCGGCCGGCCCTGCACCTCGGCGTCGAGCACCTCGGCAAAGCGATCGACAAAGGCCGCCGCCAGCGCCTTTTCGGACTGCCGCAGCGCCAGCGCCATGTCGGCAAACAGCTGCCGGTCGCGGCTGCTGGCTGCCTGCTCGGCCTGTTGCTCAAGGCTGGCGATGACCTGCCGAACGACGTCTCGGATCAGGGCGTCGGAGCGCTGCAAGGCATCGTCGATGCATTGCTTGAAAATGTCGGCGGTACTCATCGCGGGTGGCGGCGGAGGTTTCCGGCGGTCTGTCGCCGCCTGGGGTGAGGCTCGATTGTCGGCCCATTTGCAAGTCGAGGACAAGCGCAAATGTTTACCCCTCGTCAACCCCCTGGCTGCGCGGAGCCGGCCGTCATGGCGGCACTGGTTCACGCTTTGGGCGGGGGCTGGTCGCTGCGCGGGCTCGCCGCCAGCGGCTTCTGCCCGACCTGGCAGGGCGAAAGCGAGGGGCGGCGCTGTTTCATCAAGGCCGCCAGCGGCGCGGCGGCCGAGGCCTTGCGTGCCGAGGCCGACGGTCTGCGTGCGCTGGCAGCCACCGGGACGATTCGCGTCCCCAACGTGCTGGCGCTGTGCGACGTGATCGAGGACTGCACGGTGCTGGCGCTGGAATGGCTGGACCTGCGCCGGCCGGAGGCCGGCGTTGGCGCGCGCTTCGGCCACGCGCTGGCGGCGCTGCACACCGCCCCGACCGAGGCCGGTTTTGGCTGGGCGCGCGACAACTTTCTCGGCGCCACCCCGCAGCGCAACGCGCCGGTCAGCCCGGCCGACGACTGGCCGAGGTTTTTCAACCAGCGCCGGCTGTTGCCGCTGCGGCAGGCGCTGGGCGAGCGCGGTGCCGACCGCGAGCTGCTCGCCGCAGTCGACGCGGTGATGCAACGCTGGCCGGCGCTGTGCCCGCCGCCGGTGCGCGCAAGCATGATCCACGGCGATTTGTGGGCCGGCAACTGGGGCATGCTGCCCGACGGAACCCCGGTGATTTTCGACCCCGCGGTATCGCGCAGCCATGCCGAGGCCGAGCTGGCGATGATGGAACTGTTCGGCAGCCCACCGGCGGACTTCTGGCCGGCTTATGCCGAAGCGGCCGGACTGGACCGCACCGGCTATGCGCGCCGTCGCCCGGTCTACCAGCTCTACCACCTGCTCAACCACGCGCTGCTGTTCGGCGGCGGTTACGCGCAGCAGGCGCTGAGCCTGGCGCGGCAGATTCTGCGCGCGGTCTGAGCGCGCGCGGGCGGCTTACGTGCCGCCGACGAAGGGGTTGCTGCGCCGCTCCTCGCCAAAAGTCGATTCGGGGCCGTGGCCGGGGATGAACACGGTGTCGTCGCCCATCGGCCAGAGCTTTTGCGTGATGCTGGCGATCAGCTCGGCGTGGTTGCCGCCGGGAAAGTCGGTACGACCGATCGACCCGGCAAACAGCACATCGCCGACCCAGCAGCGCTGCGCCTGCGGCTGGTGGAACACCACATGCCCGGGGGTGTGGCCGGGGCAATGCCGCACGGCAAAGCGCAGCGCGCCCAGTTCGACTTGGTCACCATCGGCCAGCCAGCGGTCGGGCGTGAAGGCGCGCGCCGGCGGAAAGCCAAACAGCCGCGACTGCTCGGGCAGCGCGTCGATCCAGAACTGGTCGCCGCGATGCGGTCCGATCACCGGCACCCCGGTGCGCTCGACCACATCGGCCACGCCTCCCGCGTGGTCGATGTGCGCGTGGGTCAGCCACACCGCGCGCAGCGTCACGCCTTCGGCCTGCACCGCGGCGAGCAGCCGGTCGACCTCACCGCCCGGGTCGATCAACGCCGCCTCGCCACTGGCCTCATCCCACAGCAGGGTGCAGTTCTGGGCGAAGGCGGTGACGGGCAGGACGCGGTAGCGCAGCATGGCGAAAGGTCAGCGATGGGCAGGCGGACATTGTGCCGCGCGCTCAACGCTCGGGTGAGGTCGGGTGATGGCCGCTGGCCACCGCGCCATCCTGCGGCTGCAGCCGCGCAAACGCCGGCAGCGCCAGCAGCGGCAGCGCGGCCAGCGCGATGAACGCGGCATGAAAGTCCGCAAGGCTGGGCAGCGCCTGCCGCCCGGCCAACACCGCCAGCAACGCCGCGGCCAGCGACACGCCAAAGCTCACCGTGAGTTGCTGCAGCAGCCCGCCCAGACTGGTCGCGCGGCTCAGCCGCTCGGCAACCACGTCGGCATACGCCAGGGTGTTGGAGGTCATGAACGCGGTCGATCGCACCAGCCCGTAGATCACCACCATCGCCGCGATCACCCACACCGGAGTGGCCGGTTGCACTGCGGCGAACTGCAGCAACGCCAGCGCCGCCGCGACCGCGCTGGCGAGCAGCACCACGCGATACCCCAGCCGCCGTAGCAGCGGGCCGACGATCAGCCGGATGAACGGCGAGCCGATCGCCGACAGAAAGGTGATCGACCCCGACGCCGCCGCGCTCCAGCCCAGCCCCAGCTGCAGCAGCAGCGGCAGCAGATACACCGGCGCATTGAGCGCCACCCGGCACAGCCCGCCGGCCAGCGTGGCGATGCCGAAAGCGCGTTCGCGCAGCAGCGTCAGGTCCACCGCCGGGTGCCCATGTCCCCGCCGCCACACCGCATAGATCAGCAGTCCCGTTACCCCCAGCGCGGCGGCCGACGCCAGTCCCAGCGGCGGCAGATGGCCGACGCCTTCCATCGCCCCCTGCAGCAGCGCCACGGCGAGCGCAAACAACGCAAAACCGCGGGCGTCAAACCGCGGCACCGCGTCGGCGTCCAGCATCGCCACATGCCGGGCGGCCAGCGCGATGCCGAGCAGGCCGATCGGCAGGTTGATGAAAAAAATCCAGCGCCACGAATAGTCGGTGGTGATCCAGCCGCCCAGCAGCGGGCCGAGCACCGGGCCGATGATCGCCGGCAATGTCGCGTAGGTCATCGCCCGCACCAGATCGCTGCGCGGAAAGCTGCGCAGCAGAATCAGCCGGCCCACCGGGGTCATCATCGCCCCACCCAGCCCCTGCAGCACCCGCGCGGCGATCAGCAGCTCGAAGTTCGGCGCCAGCCCGCACAATGCCGACCCCAGGGTGAACAGCGCCAGCGCGGCGATGAACACCCGGCGTGCGCCGAAGCGGTCGGCCAGCCAGCCGCTGACCGGAATGAACACCGCCAGGGTCAGCACATAGGCGCTGACGGCCAGGCTGAGGCTGAGCGCGCTGACCTGCAGCGAACGCGCCATCGCCGGTATCGCGGTGGTGACGATGGTCGCGTCCAGCTGTTCCATCAGGAACGCGATCGCGACGATCATCGCCACCAGCGGCCGCGGCTGCGGCTCGGGCGATCCGACTGGCGGCGAGGCAGTGCTGTTAGACGTGTTGAACCTCTCGATGGCGTGTGCCGCGCGCGCCGGCGCGCTCGAAAAATGTAGGGAGAGACAAAACCTCAGAATCGCTCCCCATACAAATCAGGCTTTTACAAAACCCGTGAAGGCATTATGTGAGACGGCTTCAAGCATAAAATGAGAATTTTATACTTCGCCCCAGCCAAGTTTCGCATTTCACATTCCCGAGCAAACTGCCGCCCATCACGACGAGAGGTTACTGCGACACGGCCCGCCACGAAAAAATCATGGCTTAAAATTTCGATGGCGCAGTGTATCGCGTTTGCTGATTCGCGCAATAGCAAACCATTGGAATGGGATGGCTACGACGGGTCAGCCCCCACGACGAGCCGGGTGCGAGGGCATCCTGAGAGAGACCTCCCAGAGCGGGCGGACTCAGTCTACCTGCAGCCGGCAAATGCCTACCTCACACCCTCAGCGACCCACACCCCGGTCTCTGTGGCCTAGATGGAAAGGGGCCTCGCGGCGTCCAGATATTCAGCGGACGCCACTTTTCTGCCCCACGCGCATTTAATCGCGGATTTCGGTGCGCTTCAGCATCGCGCAAATGCTGTCAGCCGACTAGTTTTTCCGGGATGGATACTCGCCGCGGAAGTGCTGCCATTTTGTTTTTCGGGGAAATTCGGGGCGGCTTTGAATAAAGCCAGGCGAACCGGGGACACGCCCCCCTGGGGGCGCGAAACCCCGGGATTTTTCGTGGGGGTCGCCCTTATCAACGGGGGAACCGCACACGCTCCAGAATGACCTGTGCCGCTTATTTCGGTGCGGTCAGAGTCTCCGTCGGTGGACGTTGACCTCTCAAACCGTCTTCGCCGCCTCGCGAGCTTTTGCTCCCGCAACGGCCAGGCGTCCCAGGTCCGCCACGCGAACGAGGCCGCCCCGCTTGAGCCCGTTGGGAAGTGGCTTAGCCCCGACGATGTCCACCCCCACGAGCTGTTCCGACAAGGCGGAGGGTTTGGTTCCCATCGCTCTGGCCAAGTCGGCCAAGGGGATGAAGGTCTGCCGGAAGGTCAGCAACTGCTGCGGGGAAACGACTTGGCAGGGCTGCCCGCGCAGTTGGATTTGCTGTGCCTGCAACAAGCCGAGGTTGACCCAGTGCGCGATGCTCTCCCACTTCCAGCCTGTAAAGGTCGCGAGTTGCTGAATCGACATTCCGGCCTCGAGTAGGGGCGTCCCGAAGTAGGGTGCGACAGCGGCGCGGAGAAACGCTGTTCTGCCCAGGTGGCTCCCCACCTGCACCGCGACGACTTCGCCGGCTGCCGCCGCGCGCATCACGGACTGGATGGCCTGTTTATCGCCCATGCGGCGACTGGTCAGCTCGGCCCAAGTCACCAACTCCTGGCCGTTGGTGGGCTGCGGCTTGGCACGCGCTTGAATGGCCTCGAACAAGGCGTTCAGAGACTCCCGCTGGATGGGGCCGCCCTTGTGAATGTCATGACGCCACTTCGCATCGGTGACGATGACGCCCGCAACCGCCATGTGCTGCAGGACCGAGACGGGAACCTGGGCCATTGCGCAAGCGCTCTCCTCGCTGACCCAGGCTTGCCGCTGGCGCCCGATGCGTTCGACTTCAGCACGCGGTATTTCGTACACATGCCCCCGCTTGCCAAATCGGCGTGTACGCGACAGGCAGACGCCGGCTTTCACGGCATCGAGCAATCGGTCACGACTCACCCCGAGCATCCGGGCCGCGTCGACAAGTCGGACATGCTCAGTCACGTCTTCGACGACCGCCTTGGCGGTATCCAGGCCCAGCACCCCGTCAAAGGTCCGAGCGGCAACCCTTATCACCGCCTCAAGAATCCCTTCCAGCGCGTTGCCCTGACACGCCTTTTTCACGCCGGCATACCAGGGACCCAGCAGGGTGTTGAGCGTGCGGGCGTTGGGATTCCCGCCCCGTATGCGCGCCTCGACATGCGCCTCGAACGCTCGCGGCCAGTCCTGCAACAGGGCATCGAGCGGCGCCAGAAACCGGGCGGATTCGCCGACGCTTTTGGTTTTGGCAGCATGACGGCGAATCGGCTGCGCCGTCACGTCGAAATACCGGCATAGCGTCGCCACCAGTTCGCACAGGGCTTGTGTGTCTGCCCCGCGGACCTGAGGCGCGAAACCGGCAGATGACCCCCCCTGGCTGGCCAGCAGTGCTGACAGCCAAACTTGACCGGGCGTGGCGGAAACGCGCGAGGACTCCCTGAGGTCATGCCCGCAGGCGCATTGCTCGATTCGCTGACGATGCAAGTCAAGCCACTCGCCGCAGGCGTCGCAGCGGTCGACCAGTTGCAGCCGATGCGCGGGGCAGGCCGTGACATAGGCATGCTCCCACTCGCGTCGGATGTAAGCCGCTTCGCTCAGGCATTGCGGGCACAGGGCATCAGCCGTCCGCCGATGGAGCCCTTTCCAGGCTCGGCAGCGTTGCTCCCCCTCGGCGGCGCTGCGCGCCCAGTCGGGCTCCAGGCCGAGTGCGCGCGCCGCGTCCTCAGGCTGGCCCATCAGCGCATCACGACTTCGTCCTACTCCGGCCAGGACGGCAAGTTCACGCCAATCGAACAGGGCGTTGGCCGCAGCGAGGCGGCGGTAGTAGCCAAACCCCGACTCGTCGTCATGCGGAGCGAACGTCTGAATCAGTGCCATCAGACCCGACCCCCCACTGCCGCGACGCGAGCCGGGGCCATGCCGTTTGCTTCCAGGACACTGGCGTGCGCGGCGTTGAGTTCGACCGGGCTTGCGGTTTCCTTTTCAAAGGCGGGGTAATCCGGATGCCCCGCGCTTTCGAGTGCCCGGGCCGCTGACTGGCAGTCTTGCCAGGTCAGCGCTCGAGGCTGTTGGTACGCCAGCTGACTGGCCAGCTCCTGCATGAAGAGGCTCAGCACACCCACCAGCCCGCCGCTGAGCAAATAGCACTGCTCGGTCATCTGCTGCAACGGCACCACAATGCGCCAGTCCGACCTCTCGAACATGTCGGCATAGGTACGCACACAGGAAGCGAAGGCCTGTCGCTGCTCTGGGCTGCGATAGTCGTAAGGCCGGAATTCGCGTCGGGCCGAGGCACGCAACCGCAATTGCTCATTGCTCTCAAACAACCGCTCCAGCCGGGGCACGCCGAACAGCAGCACCGTCAGGTTCAAGGCATCGGCAACCGATTTGAACCAGTCGCCTGCCGCTCGCGGCGGCACTTTCGCGCCGGGCTCCACCAGGTGACTGGCTTCTTCAAAAATCAGCGCTCTCGTGCCAGCCAGACGCAGCTGGTCAATCGCGCGGTTGGACATCACCCCAGAGGTGATACCTCGCTGCGGCAGCGGCACACCCAGAGCCGTGAGCACGCTCCCGGGCAGTAGCAGCGGCGAGACGTTGGGCGATACCGGCACGACGAGCACCGGCACGCGGCGTCTGCCATCTACCCTCCCCTCGGGGTAGAGCCGCGACAAGGCTCGAATGAGACTGGTCTTTCCCACCCGCGCCGGGCCAACTACGCATTCGATACGCGAGGCAAACCCCTGGCAGGCATCGTCCAGCCGCCGCTTGAGCGCCTCGTGAAGCGATTGGAAAGCCGGATGAAGCAGCTCATTTCCCTCGATGTGGCGACGCAGGTCGATGGCGGATGTCAAATTCATTTCGGTGCCTGGCCGTCGTTTCGGTTCAACACGGGCAGGGGTGCCACGCTGTCGAGGTCGATGGCGGTCGATGCGCGGTTGTCTGCATTCGGCTCTGCGCCGCTGGTCAGCAGAGGTCGGGCTATCGCCCGCTCCTGGGCCTGGCGTTGTTTGTGTTGCTTGGCCGCCTCGCGATTGCGCTCGGTCTTCGAAGGTTTTTTCCGCGCACGTTGCCCATCGGCTTCAATGGCACGGCTGTGGACGTCGCGACGAAACTGCCCTTTGGCCAACGACTCCTTTAGTCCGAGTGACGCCTTGCGCTGCTCTTGCACGTAGCTGAAGGAATAAGCCGGTGTGGTCTCGTCGACGAACTCTTCGGTGAGAGCGACCAAGGGACGGTCGTCCCCCTCATCGACGAATATCTGCCGATAGTCGTCGGGGTCGACCAGGATGCGCACCGGCTTCTCGCCGTATTTGTTCACCAGATAAGGCAGGTGTTCGCCCTTGTAGTTGAAGCCCCGGCAGGTGATGCCCGTCTTGCGGCTGAGCGTGCGTTCCTCGTGCTCATAAAGCGTGCGCCGCCAGTCGTGTATCGACGGCGACAACGGCAGCACGTACGCGAGTTCCTGGGTCATCTCTTGCCAGCGGGTCCGCGGCGTGATGCCGAGTGCCTCCCGCCCATGAAGGTCCTCTGCCCAGTGGCGCTCAAGCGGCGTGTTGGCCCAGTCGTCGTAATACCAACGCACCAGCCAATGCTCAAGCTCTTCCAGGGTCATCAGACGGTCACCTTCAGCGACGGGGTCCCGCTGCCCATCTCGCCCGTCGACCCGGGTACAACCGGGCAGTGTCTGTAACGCCTCCTTCAGTGAGCGATTCAGCCGTTCGATGAAGGGCTTGCCATGCGCGTGATGGGATTTGCAATGCATCACATCGATGCCCAGCTGAACCAGCCGGCCCATGCGCTCGCCCCGCGTTTCCGGGCCGTTGTCGAACACCAGCTGTGCTGGCGTGCCATGGACGTCCAGGTCTATCGACAAGCCCAGGCGGTCGAAATGTGGCTGCTTGGAGTAAAGAATGGATTCGACGCATTTGAGGCCGTCGGACTCCGAGACCCCGCCAATCACCAGATGCCAACCGACAGGTAAGCCGGTACAGCAATCGATGGCGTGAAGCAGATAGACGTTGCTCGCTACCCCGCCCGGCGTCTGCACGACAAACGGCAGATGCAGGCCATCCTGCTCGACCCGGGCGAAAGGAGAGGCACAACGGATACGGCGTGCGCCGATGGACTTCGCCGCGGGAACCTGCTTGGGGTCGAGCCGATGGATTTCCGGGTCCGCGCTCAACTCCTCCCGAATCACCTTGCGAATAAACGCCCGGCTGACGGTCCGTCCAGGTGGCAGCAGCCCCGTATCGGTTGCGCAGTCGATGATGTATCGGGCGAGGTCGTTGAAAGACCAGTTCGTCTCGGGCCGCAGGTATCTGGCCTGCGCCTCTCGCACGATGAGGTCTCGCAAGCCTTGCGAATGGCGCGGCAGCCTGTTCCCTTTGTTCTTGTCACCGCGCAGCAGCGGCAAACCGTTGCGCTGACGCTTCAAGCACCGGTATATCGTGGCACGGGAAGGAAAAGGGTCCGCCGCCTCGTGCTTTTCGTGGTCCTTACGCGCAAGAGCGTAGGCCCTGGCCCACGAGGTATGGCAGTCCTCCTGAAGGGCCTGGACCTGGGCCAGATGGCGTTGCAGCCGCGCCAGGTCCGACTGCAAGACGGGGTCGAGCTGCGCCGCGAGGCTGACGCGAGGGGCTTTGGGCCGCTTGAGAACCAGGCTGCCGCTCGAAATGGCCGCGTTGATTTCTGCGAAAGGTTTGTAGACATCCGCGTAGGCCTGCGAGTCGAAAACCTTGACCCGCCCCTTGCGGGGAATCGGGTCGACGACCTGCCAGCGCGCGGTCTCGCTGCCCGGCTCGCGCAATTCGTCGCCGGCACGCAGAGCATGGCTGTTCATACGCAGACCTCGTCGAACAACGCGAGATGACCGAGGTCACCATACGCACAGCGAAGCTCCATTCGCCCGTCCAGCCGCTGCCGGAAAAGGTCTGCCGACAGCACACCGGCAACCAGCAGCAAAGGCACATGGCTCGGCGGCAGCGACAGCTCCCGGCAAAGCTCGGCCAGGCTCACCGTGTCATCCCCACAAAAGTCCTGCACACGCTGGACCAGAGCCGAGTCCGGACGCAGGTCCGCCCGCTGCGAGGCCGCCTTGAGCAAGGGCAGGTTAAAGCGCAACGGATGCTCGCGATGAGCCGGCCACACCACCTTGCTGAAGCGATAGCCGTGGGCATCGAGAACTTCGGCGGCCCGACGCAGGGCCTGGGCATAGCTTGCGTCACCCTCGTAGCCTGCAAGCTTGACCTCAATGGCACTGCGTGGACCATCCAGCCAGTCGACGGCGAAATCCGGGGTGAACAGGCAAGGGCCCTGGATGTACTTGTGTTTGCTGCGGGCCTCGCAAAGCGCTTCTGGCGTCCTGAGCAACCGCCCGTCAACCAGGTCAACGGTGAAGGGTTGCGGCTCAAACGAGCGCGTTCTGGGGTCCAGCGTCAGCAGGTGCAACACCAGTCGCTCGGCGTCTGATTCCACCGAGACGGCGCCTGCCGACTTACTGCTGTAGGTCAGGTGCTGAACCTTGCCGAAGGTTGGAGCGACCCGCCGCACCCCCGAATACGACCCATGGCGAAGCGACCGCCGACCGTACTGAATCTCTCCTGTCACGAATCCCCCCAATACTTCTTTGCAGCTTGTCTTCTAATAGTTTCGACATTCTAACACATAACCCCTTTGCCAAACAACTCTCCCAAATCCATGCCCCGACAGTCCATAAATATGGAAAACCAGTCCACACCCGCGGGCCAAGATACTCGTCTCGATTGGTTTCCGCAGGTCGGATTAAAAATAAAAAGGCATTATTTTTTCGGTTCGAGTCCTTGAGACAAACGGTCGTGAAATACTTCCTCCTTGTCCTTCCGGCAAACCAAAAATTTCCACATGCCCAGCCCCGGGGGAAGTGCGGGCAAAAAGTGGTGCGAGAGCAACGGGGTCGCTTCAAGCGGTGTTCCTTGGCGCGGACGGCGGGCGCACGCCACCCCGGCTTGGCTGCATCCATCGGCTGAGACGCAGGGGCGTGGGGCGTGGCAGAGAAGAAAGGCTGCGCGACAGGCCTGGCTGCAGCCAGGTTTCAGGCTGCCGCCAAGCCGCACACCTCGTGCGGGGGCAAAACGTCCTGTTGGCCGGAGGTGTTCCCGGTCAGCCTACCGCCCGTGCCTGAATGTCCTGAAGGACTTGCACGAGCTCAGTGACTTTGGCGGGCGGGAATATGCCCAGCGGCCCGCGGGCGTTGACATCGGTGAACGGGGACTCAAACAGCCGCTCGGGCTCCATCACGCCGTTCTGGGTGAGTTCCTGCACGATGAGGTCGATGAACTCAATCTGGTCCGCCGTGGCCGTGCCACCCTGCAGAAAGGTGCTGAAGGCCTCCATCGCGGCTTCGCGGTCCAGACCTACCAGGGAGCGGATGAACAGCCCCAGACCGTGGCTTTTTTCCCGGGCCTGGTCGATAAGGGCTTTGGAGCCGCCCGCTTCGACCAGCATCCGCTCCAGTTCCTGCAGGTCGGTCGGGGTCAGCGGCTGGTTGCGACGCAGACGCTGTAACGCCAGGTGCGACTCGTGCGCCTTGAGGAACTGGCGGGCCTTTTCCTTGAATTTGGCCAGGTTGAGCCCGGTGCTGACTTGGGGCAGCTCGACCGTGGTGAGCTCGCCCAGTTCGTCCTCGAAGTCGGCGTAGACGACTTTTTTCTGTCCCTTGGGCAGGAGCTTGACCAGGGCCCGTAAGCGCCTGCGTACGGTCTCGAGCATCGGCACGGTGACATCGTCCCACCATTCGTCACTGGCGACCGCCTCGATGAGCGCGGCTTCGGCCTTGATGGCGGGAATGGCCATCTCGTCCTCCAGCGCACTGGCAATAGCCTGCAGCTTGGCTTTCAGTCCTGCGAAATCGGTGGTGGCCTGCAAGATGGACAACTGGGCGCGCAGCACCAGCAGGTCGAAGCGTTTGGCCTCTTCGTCCTCGTCGGCCAGCTCCGTCGGCAAGCCGGCGACCTGGGTTGTCAAGACGTGTATCGCCTCCGGGTCGAGGCTCTGCCAAGCCTGGGGCTGGGCGAAACGCTCCACCGCTTGCCGTCTCGGACGGACGACAAAGTTGTCCAGGTTCATGCCCGCAACGATGGCGTGCAGCAGGCTCGCGGTGTCGGTGCGCAGTTCGTCCAGGGTGGGATGACCCGGATAGAGCTTGGCGTCTTCGGCGGCATGCGGCGGCTGTGCCAGACGGGTATCGAGCTGGGTTATCAACGCCAGGCGGGCCTCAAACAGCCGCACACCCAGGGGTTTGACCGCCGCCCCCTCCTGAAACTCCGGGTTCCGACTGAAAAACTCCAGGTTCTGGCAGAAGTCGAAAATGAAAAAGTTCTTTTTATCTTCGCCCGGACCAAACAGGTTCGGACATAAACGGGTGCCGCGGCCGACCATTTGCCAGAACTTGGTCTTGGAGCGCACCACCTTGAAAAACACGAGGTTCACCACTTCCGGCACATCGATGCCGGTGTCGAGCATGTCCACCGATATGGCGATGTGCGGCATCTTGTCCTTGTCCGAGAAACTCTCGATGAGGCTTTGCGCGTACTCGGTCTTATACGTCACGACTCGGGCGAAATGCCCCTGGTAGTGCGGGTAATTGGCGTCGAACCGCTGGCTGATGAAGTCGGCGTGGGCGTTGTTCTTGGCAAAAATGATGGTCTTGCCCAGGCGGTCGCCCCCGGCCACTTTCTGGCCCTGGGTCATCAGGGTCGCCAGCACCTTGTCCACGGTGTCGGTGTTGAACAGCCACTTGTTGAGCGCTTCGGCGTTCACCTCGTCGGGCACGGTGCCGTCCTCGCTCCACTCCATTTCGTCCCAGCGCTCTTTTTCTTCGTCCGAGAGGTCGTCGTAGCGAATGCCCTCCCGCTGAAACTTCAGAGGCACGGAAATCGCCACCGGGGGAACCAGATGACCGTCGGCAACCGCCTCGTCGAGGCTGTAGGCGTCGGTCGGCACGCCGTCTTCCAGCCCGAACAGGCTGTAGGTGTTGTGGTCGATTTCATCCTTGGGGGTGGCGGTGAGCCCGACCAGCAAGGCGTCGAAGTAGTCGAAGATGGCGCGGTACTTCTGGTAGACCGAGCGATGGGCTTCGTCGATGATGATGAGGTCGAAGTACCCCACCCCGAAGCGGCGCTGGGCATTGCTCATCTCGTCGATGAGCCCCATCATCGTCGGGTAGGTGCAGACGTACACCCGGCCATCGGTGGACTTCTCCGTGACCAAGTTGACTGGCGCGGCGTCGGGCAGGTGGTCCTTGAAGGCTTTGACCGCCTGGTTGACCAAGGCAACCCGGTCGGCCAGAAACAGCACCCGCTTGACCCAGTTGCTGCGCATCAGCACATCGACCAGGGCGATGACGGTACGGGTCTTGCCCGCGCCGGTGGCCATGACGACCAGGGCCTTGCGCTGGTGGTCCTGCTCGAAGGACTGGCCGACCCGGCGCACGGCCCGGGTCTGGTAGTGACGCCCGACGATGGCGGGGTTGATGACCGCATCGGCCAAGGACTTTCGGCTGTGGCGCCGCTGTATCAGCAGCTCGAGTTCGTTCTGGGTGTAGAACCCCTGCACGGGGCGCGGCGGGTAGAACGCGTCATCCCAAATCCAGTGCTCGTAGCCATTGGAATAAAAAATGACCGGGCGCTGGCCGTATTGCTGCTCCAGGCAATCGGCATAGAGCTTGGCCTGTTGCTGGCCCTCCAGCGGGTTGCGGGTGGTGCGCTTGGCCTCGATAAGGGCCAGGGGTTTGCTGTCATCCCCCCACAGCACATAGTCCACATAGCCCTTGCCCTCGTTGTTGGGCATGCCTTGCACTTGCACCTCGTGGCTGACCGCGGGGTCGAGGTTCCAGCCTGCCTCCTTGAGCAGCACGTCAATGAAGGCCTTTCGGGTCTGCGCCTCGGAATAGTCGTGGGTGTCGGGCTGCGCGGCGTTGGCCTGTTTGGCGGCGGCGACGGCCGCCTGGAGCGCTTTGAGCTCTTCAGACAGGGCGGCCTTGGCGGTCAGGGCCGCGTTCAGTTGCTCATCACGCTCCTTCAGCTCGCTTTCCAGGCGTTGCAACTGCTCGGCAGTCTGCGGAGCGAGGGCGGTGCCGGCGGGCAGCAACCGCACGGAAAAGCTCAGCCCGGGCTCCGGGCGACGGGTGCGGCCGTAGGTGCGCGCCAGCCAGTAGCAAAAGTGAAACAGCTCGCGGACGGCGTTGACGGCGTCGGTTGCGGCTACTTTGCGGGTGCTGTGGACGGCGAGGTTCCCCAGGTCTTTGATGAGACGGGCTTTGGCGAACAAAGCCTCGCCGACCGCGGTCTTGAAGCTGGGTTCGTGGAGAAAAGCGCTGAGGTTGTCCTGGTAGGGACGGCGCAGGGTGGTGTCGTGGGCATACATCCACGCCACCGCCAGTTCCAGGGTGCGGCGGGCATAGAAGCAGGCGGCGCGGGCATCGGTGTTCGCCAGTCCCTCAGCCTTGGTGGCGGCCTCGAACAGCGGGGACCATTCGGACTGAAGGAAGGCGAAGTTGCTCATGTCCCGGACTTCTCCCGGATGAAGGCGTTCATGCGGTCAGCCAGGGCCTGCCGCCGCACGGTAAGGAAGTCACGATACCGCTCGGTGCTCCATAACGTCTCGTCCACCGGCACGCACTGGCTCTGAAGCGCGGCTGCGCCCTGGTTGGCGACGACGTTGCGCAGGTACTCCACCGCCTCCTTGTTGCTGATGCGGCGGTTGGTCTGGCCGGTGATAAAGGCCATGTTGGCGATTTCGTTGATTTCGCCGGGCTCGTAGCCGCGCTCCTTCAGCAGCGACTTCGGGATGACGTGGTGCCACTGGATGAAGTGCAGCTTGCCCTGGTGCGTGAGCGACAGCCCCAGGCCGCTGTACCAGTCCTTGGCGCCCTGGGCCTTGAGCGCTAGATAGGCCAGCGAAAACAGCGGGCTGCCCACGCCACGGCCCGCCAAGTCGCCGGGCTCGACGTGCAGGCGGCCGAACTGGCGCTTCAGCGGCTCCATCAGCGCCGCCACGTTGCCGCTGCGGAAGATGATGGCCAGGTCTTCGTTCAGCAGCGTCTCGGTCGAGCCGCGCGAGTAGCGGCCCCGCGCGTTGGCCACCAGCAGCCAGTGCAGCAGCTGCCGCTGCTCGTCGGCGGTGAGCTTGTTGTGCTTCACGCGGCTCAGCGCCGCCAGCGCGTGCAGGAACATCGGCGAGGACAGCAGCGACTCGTCCTCGATGCCCGCGTTGCTGCGCAGGAAGTTGATGGCAAAGCGCAGGCCTTCCTGCGCCTGCGCCCAGCCCTCTTTGAGCTTCTCGACCGGCGTGCTGGCGACGCTGCGGAAGAGGCACTGCTGCGTCGCGAACACCACGATGGCGCGCACCAGGTGTCCCAGGTCGATGGTGAAGGCGCTCTTCTCGCACTCCTCCTGGAAGGCCTCCAGCTCCTTGAGCAGGTTGGGCCAGCGCGAGGTCATCTGCGCCAGGGCCAGGTCCGAGGACTTCAGCTTCGCGCCCAGCGAGTTGACGCGCACGAAGATTTCGGTCACCTCCTCATAGCTCATGCTGCGTTCCAGCACGTGCACGACGTAGGTGTACTTCTTTATGTCACGAAGTCTTTGAAGTCGCTCCGAGTACCGCTTATAGCGGGGGTCCTTCAAGGATTCGATGCCAGCTTTCTCAAGCAGGGCACCGTTGTCGTCCGTGCGGAAGACTTCCGTAACCGATACCCAGTTGGGCAGCGACGCCAGGTTCTTGCTGGCTACGACGAAGGTGCGGCGGTTGAGCTTCTCCTGCAGGCCCTGTTCGCTGTCGTCGGCGTCGGCGTCGTCGGCCAGCTCGTCGTCGGCCGCCACGGGCGAGTCTTCGTCGCTGGTGACCTCGGTGTCATCAGTCGGCGGGCCGTCCGGGTGGTCGAGGTTGAACAGGATGTCGATGGGGCGCTTGCGCCCGCGCACCTGCACCAGCTCACCGCCCAGCACCGCCGTCAGCGAGGTCAGGCGCTGCTGGCCGTCCAGCAGCAGCTTGCGGCCGGCGAAGGCGGTGGCCTCCTGCGCAATGGCGAAGTCACGCGTGGGCACCGGCTCGTCGGTCTCCCACATCAGGATGGAGCCGCTGGGGTAGCCGCGGTACAGCGAGTCCAGCAGGTCGCGCACCCGGGTCGCGCGCCAGACGTAGTGGCGCTGGATTTCCGGCAGGCGCAGCTCGCCGCGTTTGTACATGTCGACGAGGGTGCCGATGGGGATGTTCTGTTGCTGCATGCTCAGAGTTCTCCCCGGAATGCGCGGTGCTGGAGCGATGTGAAGAGAGTGTCTAGCTCTTCGTCGAATGATTTCTGCGCCAACCTCTGGTGCTCGATTGCCGTCAGCCTTTGAACGAAGCACTCTTGCAAGTCCATCGGGAAATTCGGAATAGGCAGAGCGCCTAGGCCCTCTGTATTGATATTGAACTGCCCAGCGGACGTTTTGCTATGGGAACGTAGTTCGCGCCGGCCCTCCTCTGTGGAGAGAAAGAATTGCAGCACGGCAGGAAGAATTGACCGCGGTTTCAGGCGTGCACGAATTAGGTACGATGCGTAGATGAACGAATCGGCATCAAAACCCGACAGGGCAACCGCGTTGCGAGAGAACACGGTACTTCGCCCCACGTAGTCCTGATTGCCATTGGTTCGTACAAACAACATGTCCCCATCTCGCAGTCTCAGCCGCGAGAACTCATTGTCGTCAACTGCGACTGTTTTCAGTTCAGTAAGGTCAAGCGAGCCACCAACGACATTGGGTATGCGAAGTGCGGGATAGCCGTCTTCTCCAGATTTATTCGAAGTGCCGTAACGAAACTCCTCAACAAACGCGCTTAGTGGCTGTCGACCTGCACTTCGTAGGGCATCCCCAAACATCTCCACAAAAATCGACTGCGCGAGGCGGTCGAGTTGGGCCAAGGCCTCGCGGCGCTTGGTGCGCAGGGCGTCGGCTTTGTCGAGGATGGCGGCGATGCGGCGTTGTTCATCACGCGGTGGCAGCGGGATTTTCCAAGCAGCGATATCGCTCAACCGAATTGAGGGATATGCCGCGTCTTTTATCAGATGAAATGGGGGAAAAGCCCTAAGGTAGTGATGCAGATATCCGCTATCGAGATGCTCTTTGCATGTAAGCGCTGCTAAGTGATTGACTACGTAAGCGGGCCATCTAAGTCGATGGACTAAGCCTATAGACGCCGACATACCGCTTTTCGCAAAGACGACCGTACCTGCTGGGAATAGCCTAAGCCCGTGCCTCGCGGCAACCTCTGGGGTCAGATGTTCGCCCAATTTCGCGGATTCGCTGGTGACAAGCGTCTTTAGGCTTCCCGCACGAACAAACGGGAAACCAGATTCGCTGAAGTCGGAAGGGTCCTGCGGGGCGCCCCCGCCTGCCGCTACATCGGCAAGTTCTCCAAGCGAACTCTCCGGCCATTTCACTTGAGCATCTCCTCCAGCTCCGCCATCCCCGCCTGAATCTCCTCCTCCAAGGCTTTCAGCTTCGCCAGGATGACCCGCGGCGGCTCGTGCTCGACCGCCGCGTGCACGACCTCCTTGTAGCGGTTGAGGCTCAGGTCGTAGCCCTGCGCGGCAATCTCGGCCTTGGGCACGCAGAAGCTCTGTGCCGTGCGCGGGCGGGCCCTCTCGCTGCCGTCGCGCTGCGCCCAGCGCGCCAGTACGTCGGGCAGGTTGTTCTTGGCGTGCTCGGCCTCGGTCAGCGGTGAGGCCGGCGTCGGGCCCAGCTTGGCCTCGTCCAGCAGCGGCTGGCGCTTGTCGTCCAGGCTCCAGCCGTCGGCCTGCATGTCGTAAAACCACACGCCGTCGGTGCCGCCGGAGTTGGTCTTGGTGAACAGCAGGATGGCGGTGGACACGCCCGCATAGGGCTTGAAGGCGCCTGCCGGCAGCGACACCACGCCGTCGAGCTTGTGGTCTTCCACCAGCGTGCGGCGCAGCGCCTTGTGGGCCTTGCTGCTGCCGAAGAGCACGCCGTCGGGGACGATGACGGCGGCACGGCCGCCGGGCTTGAGCAGCCGCAGGAACAGGGCCAGGAACAGCAGCTCGGTCTTCTTGGTCTTGACGATGGCCTGCAGGTCTTTGGCTGTGTTTTCGTAGTCCAGGCTGCCGGCGAAGGGCGGGTTGGCCAGGATGAGGCTGTATTTCTCCTCGTCGCCCGCATGGTCCTGCGCAAGCGAATCCTTGTAGCGAATGTCCGGGTTTTCGACGCCGTGCAGCGCTATGTTCATGCTTCCGATGCGCAGCATGGTGTTGTCGAAGTCGTAGCCGTGGAACATGGCGTGGTGAAAGTGCCAGCGGGCGTTGGCGTCGCTGAGCACTTCGGGGTGGTGCTCGCGCAGGTATTCCCCAGCGGCCACCAGGAAGCCACAGGTGCCGCTGGCCGGGTCGCAGATGACGTCCTTGGGCGTCGGTGCGGTCATTGCCACCATCAGTTTGATGATGTGCCTAGGGGTGCGGAACTGCCCGTTCTGCCCGGCGCTGGCTATCTTGCCGAGCATGTATTCGTAGATATCGCCCTTGGTGTCCCGGTCTTCCATCGGGATGCGGTCGAGCATGTCCACCACCTTGTCCAGCAGACCTGGCGTCGGGATGGTGAACCGGGCGTCCTTCATGTGCTGGCTATAGGTCGAGCCTTGGCCGCCGAGGGTGCGCAGAAACGGGAAGACGTGTTCGCTGACGACGGTGAACATCTCGGCCGGCGCGAGGTTCTTGAAGCGTGACCAGCGCAGGTCGTCATACGGGCGGCCCTTCGGGTCTTTGCCTTCGGGGAATACCCGGTTCTCCATCGGGACCTTCAGCACCAGGGCGCGGCTTTCCTCCAGGGTGTGAAGGTCATCCATGCGGCGGATGAACAGCAGGTAGGTGATTTGTTCCATCACCTCCAGGGGGTTGGCAATGCCGCCTGACCAGAAGGCGTTCCAGATGGCGTCGACTTGGTTGCGGAGTTCGCCGGTGAGCATGGGGGGTGTTGCCGAATCAGGGAAGGGATGAGCGTCGGAGGATGGTAGCCGCGCGCTCAGTGGCGATGCCCTTCGTTCGTCTCCGAGCTTTAAACATGAAAAAAGCCCGGGCTTTACCGCTCCGGGCTTTAGTTTTTAAGGCTGGAAATTTGCGCCTTTGCTTATGGCTATTGGCTATTTAAATACCTGACTCGATAGGATTCTCAACTTATGGCTGCCTGATTCTCAGGTTATGCCTCCTCCTACAAAAAAAATCACACGTCGAGGTTGGCCGCGCGCAGGGCGTTGCTTTCGATGAAATCGCGCCTCGGTTCGACTTCGTCGCCCATGAGCATCGTGAACACGCGGTCGGCTTCGATCGCGTCTTCGATCTGTACCTTGAGCAGTCGGCGCACCGCCGGGTCCATGGTGGTTTCCCACAACTGTTCGGGGTTCATTTCGCCCAGCCCCTTGTAGCGCTGGCGGCCGACGCTGTTTTCGGCCTGTTGCAGCAGCCAGGTCATGGCTTCGCGAAAGCTCGACACCACGGTTTCCTTGGCGTTGTCGCCCGCACCGCGACGAACGATGGAGCCGGCGGGCAGCAGGCCGTGGAAAGTCTGTGCAGCCTGGCGCAGCACGGCATAGTCAGCACCATGAACGAAGTCGGCATGCAGCACCGTGGACTTGAGGTTGCCGTGATGCCGGCGGCTGATGCGCAGCAGCGACTTGTCGGTGCGCGGGTCGATTTCGGCCTGCACCTGCGGCGGTTCGCCATGTTCGGTATGCCCGGCCAGATAGGCGGCCATCGCATCGGCGCTGGCTTGGGCGGCTTGGTCGAGATCGATCACCACCCCATCGACAATCGCGCGCAGCGCCTGCTCGTCCATGAACGCCGACAGCCTCGCGATCACGCCTTCGGTCATCACGTGCTGGCGCGCGAGTTGTTCGAGCGTTTCGCCGGCCAGCGGGGTCGGGTTGTCGGCGCGCTGGATGCTGGCGTCCTTGAGGGCGATGCGCAGCAGGTAGGCGTCGAGTTCGTGCGCGTCCTTGAGGTATTGCTCGTCGCGGCCGTGCTTGACCTTGTACAGCGGCGGCTGGGCGATGTAGATGTGGCCGCGCTCGACGATTTCGGGCATCTGCCGGAAGAAAAAGGTCAGCAGCAGGGTGCGGATGTGCGCGCCGTCGACGTCGGCATCGGTCATGATGATGATGCGGTGGTAGCGCAGCTTGTCGATGTTGAAATCGTCCTTGCCGATACCGGTGCCCATCGCGGTGATCAGGGTAAGGATTTCGTTGCTGGTCAGCAGCTTTTCGAACCGCGCTTTTTCCACGTTGAGGATCTTGCCGCGCAGCGGCAGGATGGCCTGGAACTTGCGGTCGCGCCCCTGCTTGGCGCTGCCGCCGGCCGAATCGCCCTCGACCAGATACAGCTCGCACAGCGCCGGGTCTTTTTCCTGGCAGTCGGCAAGCTTGCCCGGCAGGCCGAGACCGTCCATCACGCCTTTGCGCCGGGTCATTTCCCGCGCCTTGCGCGCGGCCTCGCGCGCCCGCGCGGCGTCGATGATCTTGCCGCAGATGATCTTGGCGTCGTTCGGGTTCTCCAGCAAGTAGTCGGTCAGCGCCTTGGCCACCAGGTCTTCGACTGGGCCGCGCACTTCGCTGCTGACCAGCTTGTCCTTGGTCTGGCTGCTGAACTTGGGATCGGGCACCTTGACCGACAGCACGCAGGTCAGGCCTTCGCGCATATCGTCGCCGCTGATCTCGACCTTGGCTTTTTTCGCCAGCTCGTTGTCTTCGATGTATTTGTTGATCACCCGGGTCATCGCCGCGCGCAGACCGGTGAGGTGGGTGCCGCCGTCGCGCTGCGGAATGTTGTTGGTGAAGCACTGCACGTTTTCGGCGTAGCCATCGTTCCACTGCATTGCCACTTCGACGCCGATGGTCGTGCCCAGATCGGACGCCTTTTCCGCCTGGGCATGGAAGATGGTCGGGTGCAGCACGGTCTTGCCGCGGTTGATGTATTCGACAAACCCGCGCACCCCGCCGGAAAACGCAAAGTCCTCCTCCTTGCCTTGCCGCTCGTCGACCAGACGGATGCGAACCCCGTGGTTGAGGAAGGACAGCTCGCGCAGCCGCTTGGCCAGCACTTCGTAGTGAAAGTCCACGACACCGAAGATTTCGACATCGGGCAGGAAGTGCACTTCGGTGCCGCGCTTGTCGGTGCTGCCGACCACCGGCACCGGCGAGACCTCAACCCCGTCGACCGTGTCGATCTGCCGGTTGAGCAGATTGCCGCGGGCGAACTCCAGCACATGCACCTTGCCGTCACGCCGCACGGTCAGCCGCAGCCATTGCGACAGCGCGTTGACGCAGCTCACACCGACGCCGTGCAGCCCGCCCGATACCTTGTAGCTGTTCTGGTTGAACTTGCCGCCAGCGTGCAGCTCGGTCAGCGCGATCTCGGCGGCGCTGCGCCGGGGCTCGTGCTTGTCGTCCATCTTGACCCCGACCGGAATGCCGCGGCCGTTGTCGATCACCGAAATCGAGTTGTCGCTGTGGATGGTCACGACAATGTCGTCGCAGAACCCGGCCAGCGCCTCGTCGATGGAGTTGTCGACCACTTCGAACACCAGATGGTGGAGCCCGGTGCCGTCGGAGGTGTCGCCGATGTACATGCCCGGGCGCTTGCGCACCGCTTCCAGGCCTTCGAGGATCTGAATGGACGATTCGCCGTAGCTGCTCGCAGCATCGGCGTCTGAGGGTTCGCGTTGGGAGGTCATCGGTGTCGGACTTTGTACAGAACAAGGCGCCGGCTGGCGCCCGAGGGCGACCGGCCACGCTCGGCTGGCCGGCCGCGCAGAACGCGGTCAGATGCGCATGGGCATGACCACGTATTTGAAGTTCGGCTCGTCAGGCATGGTGATCAGCGCGCTGCTGTTGCCGTCCTGCAGTTCCAGCCGCACCTGCTCGCCGGTCATATTGGCCAGCGCATCGATCAGGTAGGCGACGTTGAAGCCGATTTCGATGGTGTCGCCGCCGTAATCGACATCGATTTCCTCCTGCGCCTCCTCTTGCTCGGCGTTGATCGAGGTCAGCCGCAGCAGCCCGGGCTGCAGGTTCAGCCGCACGCCCTTGAACTTGTCGTTGGTCAGGATGGCCACGCGTTGCAACGCGGCCTGTAGGGTGCTTCGCTCGACCTGCAGCACATTCGCATGGCCCTTGGGCACGACCCGCTGATAGTCCGGGAACTTGCCTTCGATCAGCTTGGAGGTGAATTCCAGATCGCCCAGGGTCAGCCGCGCCTGGTTGCTCGCCAGCAGCACTTCCATCTGCGCGTTTTCATCGTCGCTGAGCAAGCGCATGATTTCAAGCACGGTCTTGCGCGGCAGGATGATTTCGCGCCGTTCGGTTGGTGCGTCCAGGGTGGCGGTTCCCAGGGTCAGGCGATGGCCGTCGGTGGCCACCAGATGCAGTTGCGTGCCTTCGGCAACCCACAGCATGCCATTGAGGTAGTAGCGAATGTCGTGCTGAGCCATCGCGAAATGGGTCAGCCCCAGCAGCCGCTTGATCACCCGCTGATGCAGCCGCAGCGGCTGCGGGCTGAAGTCGCTGGCCTCGCGTACCAGCGGAAAGTCTTCGGCGGGCAGGGTCTGCAGGCTAAACCGGCTCTTGCCCGCCAGCACGGTCATCTTGCCCTCGCCCCAGTCCAGCCGCACCTCGCCGGCCGGAACCGCGCGCAGGATGTCGATGAGCTTGCGCATGTTCACCGTGGTCGCCGCGTCGGCAGGTGCGCGCTGCACGCCTTCGACCGCCCGCACCCGGATCTGCACTTCCATATCGCTGGTGGTGAACACCGTCGCCTGCGGGCCGTGCTGGATCAGCACATTACCGAGGATGGGCAGCGTCTGCCGCCGCTCGACGATGCCGGCGCCCTGGTTCAACAGCTTGAGCAGATCGTCACGTTGGGAGATCAATCTGTTCATTGTTCTTTTCCTCTTTCAGAATAGGATTGGTAGTAAAGGCGCTCCGCCGCTGTGGATAAGCCCGAAAAGGCTTGTCCGATGCGGGTTGCGGCCCGACCGAGGACTGTGGACAAGGCTGGGGCAGCGACAGGACAGAACGGAACAACTTCGCCCGCAGTTGCCCCCGGCGGGACTTGCTCAGACATTGTCCACATTATGCGCAGAGCTTTATGCCCACCCGGCGGCAGCAGGAAGGAGCCTGGCGGCAGTGTGAGGAAGTGCCCGAGGCCATCGTGTCCATCAGGCCTTGAGTGTCTGCTCGAGCACATGCAGCTGCTGGTTGAGCTCCTGCAGCTTGGTGCGCTCCTGTGCGATCTTGCGCACCGCGTGCAGCACCGTGGTGTGGTCGCGTCCGCCGAACAGCTCGCCGATTTCCGGCAGGCTCTTGTGGGTCAGCTCCTTGGCGAGATACATCGCGATCTGCCGCGGCCGCGCGATGCTGGCCGGGCGCTTCTTGGAATACATGTCGGCGACCTTGATCTTGTAGAAATCGGCGACGGTTTTCTGGATGTTCTCGACCGACACCTGCCGGTTCTGCAGTGACAGCAGGTCCTTCAGCGCTTCCTTGGCCAGGCCGATGCTCAGCTCCTGCCCGGAAAAGCGCGAATAGGCGAGGATCTTGCGCAGCGCGCCTTCGAGTTCGCGCACGTTGGAGCGCACGTTCTTCGCGACAAAAAACGCCACGTCCTCCGGCAGGTTCACCAGTTCGGCATCGGCCTTGCGCAGCAGAATCGCCACCCGCATTTCCAGCTCGGGCGGCTCGATGGCCACCGTCAGCCCGGAGTCAAAGCGGGAAATCAGCCGCTGGTCGATTTCGCGCAGCTCCTTCGGGTAGGTGTCGCTGGTGAGAATGATCTGCGAGCGCTTGGCGATCAGCGCTTCGAACGCGTAGAAAAACTCCTCCTGCGTTTTTTCCTTGCCGGCAAAGAACTGCACATCGTCGATCAGCAGCAGGTCGAGGGCGTGGTAGTAGCGCTTGAAGTCCTCGAAGGTCTTGCGCTGATACGCGCGCACCACCTCGCTGACGAACTGCTCGGCCTGCAGATAACGGATGCGAGCGCCGGGCTGGCGGGCGAGCAGGGCGTTGCCCACCGCCTGCATCAGGTGGGTCTTGCCCAGACCGACACCGCCGTAGATGAACAACGGCGAGTACGACTTGCCCGGGTTTTCGGCTACCTGCAGCGCGGCGGCCCGCGCGAGCTGGTTAGCCTTGCCGGTGACCAGGGTATCGAAACTGAGCATCGGGTTCAGCCGCGAACGCTCCAGCGCATCGGCATCCTGCTCGGGCGACGGTTCCGATGCCTCATCGGCTGCGGGAGCGTCTGCGTCCAACCCCGGCGACGGATCGGCAGGTCGCGCCCCCGCCGCCGAGGCGCTGCCGCCATGCGGATGCTGAACCGCGCCGCGGGAAGCGGCCTTGTGGATCTGAAACTCGACCTGCACCGGGTGGCCGAGCATCTCGGCGAGGGTCTCGGCAATGCGTGCGCCGTATTGCGAGCGCAGCCAGTCCAGTTTGAAGCGGTTGGGGACGGCCAGCACGGCGGTGGCGCCATCGGCACTCCAGGTCGGGGCGCTCAGCGGCTTGATCCATGCCGCGAACTGTTGTTCGGGGATCAGCGTCGCTAGCCGGGCGCAGCACTGCTGCCAGGATTGTTCTGTGGTCATACCGGATCGAGCTTGGCTGGTGCGGGGCGCGGTGCGGGTCTGCTGCGCAGACCCCATCGCCAACCGCACGCCGAATAAAAACTATTTGAATCAATGACTTGTCGCCCCGAAGGGTACGCTGGGATGACGCATACCGAAAGGGCAGGCAGACGTCGATGGTAACCCAGTGCCGGCAGTTATCCACAGCCCCCGATCACCCGCAGTCCGGCAGCCGGAGTTCGGTAATGGCCTGCCTCAAGCGCGGACTTCCTTGACACAACGCCTTGTTTTTGCTGGAATTCAAGGCTTTTTCAAAATTGCGCGTTCGGGTTTTGTCCCCGCGCTTTTCAGGGCCAGCGACATGAAACGCACCTACCAACCTTCCAAGACCCGCCGCCAACGCACCCACGGCTTTCTGGTGCGCATGCGCACCAAGGGTGGCCGCGCGGTGATCAACGCTCGTCGCGCCAAGGGCCGCAAGCGTCTGGCCGTCTGAGTCCTCGGCGGTCGCCGCCGCGGTGTCGATGCGTCGGCCGGTTCGCAAGCTGCGGCGGCCGGATTCGTTTGCCGCGAGCTTTGCCGCGCCGTCGGTTCAGTCGGCGGAATTCCGTCTGCATTACCGTGGCTGGCTCGCGGTGGATCGCGAAGCGGCGCTGGCAGCCGCATCATCGGAGCCGGCGCTGGGGCTTGGACTGGTCATTCCCAAAAAATGGTGCAAGCCGGCGGTGCGTCGCAACCTGATCAAACGCGCGATGCGCCAGGTTTTGCGCGAGTGGGACTTTCCGACCGGCGCGCAGGTGCAGTCGCCTGTGCTGATGCTGCGGCTGACGTGCAGGCTGCCGGCAGACTTTCGCAGTGCCGCGTCTCCGGCTTTGCGGCAATACGTGCGGCAGCAACTTCAAGGTCTGCTGCGAGCCTGGGAGCGACGCGCGGTGGTTTTGGCTCCGCAGGCGCTCTCAGCAACGGTCGGGCAAGACCGTCCGGACAGCACCGAGTGAGGTAGCGATGCGCCATGCGCTGATTGCGTTGGTCAAGGCGTATCGCCTGCTGTTCAGCCCCTGGGTCGGCGGGCAATGCCGCTTCGAGCCGACCTGCTCCAGCTACACCATCGAGGCGCTGCGCCGCCACGGCTCGCTTGGCGGGAGCTATCTTGGCGCGGCGCGCATTCTGCGCTGCCATCCGTGGTGCGAGGGCGGACACGATCCGGTGCCGGTGCTGTTTCATTTCGCTCCGTGGCGGCATCGCCCGCCAGCCGAGGCCACCGATAAGCCCGCGATGCCAGGGGACGCAGCCGGCAGCGACATCGACCCCATGCACAATAGCGCGCCGTCCCCCCTCGCCCGGCCCGACCCGACGGCAGCGGCTTTGCCGACGCTGCACGACACGGCACGGCACTGAACGCGGGCTCCTCCGAACACTCCCACGCCTCGGCCTCGCCCGCACAGGCTCTCACAGGATTTGCGTATGGATTTGCGTCGATCGGTTCTCTGGGTGATCTTTCTGCTGTCGTTGATTTTTCTGTACAACGCCTGGCTGCGTTACAACGGCCAGACCGATCTGTTCGGCACCCCGCCGGCGCGCCCGGCCAAGGTCGCCAGCGCCGCGGCCAGCGCGGTGCCGCAGGCCACGCCCTCCGCGGCAGCGCTGCCGGCGGCCGGCGGTGCGGCGACCCCGGCGGCTGCCCCGATGGCCGTGGCGTCGGCCCCTGCCGCGCAGCTCACGACCATCCGCACCGATCTGATGGAAGTGAAAATTTCCAGCCGCGGCGGCAATCTGGTCTACGCCCGGCTGCTCAAGTATCACAGCCGTACCGAGCCCGATAAAAACGTCGTGCTGTTCGACGACACCAAGGACAACAAATACGAAGCGCAATCGGGGCTGACCGGGGGCAACTTCCCGAACCACGAAACTGAAATGACAGTGCTGCCCGGGCCGACCGATCTGGGCACTGCGCAGACGCTGCAGGTCAAGCTGCAGTCGCCGGACATCGGCGGCATCCGGCTGGAACGCACCTATACCTTCACCCGCGACAGCTATGTGGTGAACGTGCAGAACACCCTGGTCAACACCGGCAGCCAGCCGGTGGCGCCGCAGCTCTACCTGCAGCTGGTGCGCGACGGCAACACCCCGCCGGGCGACGAATCGCACTTCTATCACACCTACGTGGGCCCGGCGATCTACGACCAGCAGAACAAGTTCCAGAAATTCGAGTTCAAGGATCTGCACACCACCCCGACCACGCAGAAGGGCGACAGCGGCTGGGTGGCGATGATCCAGCATTACTTCGTCTCGGCCTGGGTGCCCGAGCCGCAGAGCGGCCCACGCGATTTCTACACCCGCAAGCTGGCGGAGAACCTGTATGCGGTGGGGGTGATTCAGCCGCTGCCGCAGATCGCGCCGGGCAAGAGCCTGACGGTCGACAGCAAGCTGTTCGTCGGCCCGCAGCTCGAGAGCACCCTGGGCGCGCTGGCGCCGGGGCTGGAACTGGTGAAGGACTACGGCTGGGTGACCATCATCGCCAAGCCGCTGTTCTGGCTGCTCGAGCAGATCCACAAGCTGGTGCACAACTGGGGCTGGGCCATCGTGGTGCTGACCCTGCTGATCAAGCTGGCGTTTTTCCCGCTCACCGCCGCGAGCTACAAGAGCATGGCGCGCATGAAGGCGGTGGCGCCGAAGATCAACGCGCTGCGCGAGCAGTTCAAGGGCGATCAGGCGAAGATGAACCAGGCGATGGTCGAGCTCTACCGCAAGGAAAAGATCAACCCGCTGGGCGGGTGCTTGCCCATCGTCATCCAGATTCCGGTGTTCATCGCGCTCTACTGGGTGCTGCTGTCCAGCGTGGAGCTGCGCGGCGCGCCGTGGATTCTGTGGATCCACGACCTGTCGGCCAAGGACCCGTACTACATCCTGCCCGCCGTGATGACTGCGACTTCGTTCCTGCAGGTCAAGCTCAACCCGACTCCGCCGGACCCGATGCAGGCGCGGCTGATGTGGATCATGCCCGCCGCGTTCTCGGTCATGTTCTTCTTTTTCCCGGCAGGGCTGGTGCTGTACTGGCTGACCAACAACACCACGTCGATTGCGCAGCAGTGGTTCATCAACAAAAAAATGGGTGTGGCCACGTTGGGTGACGCACCCGCGCCCGCTGCCAAGAGCAAGTGATTCCGCCGCGGCCGGCATCGCGCCGGTTGCCGGCTGACCGCGCATGAACCGCCTCGGGCAGGACGCCGACCCGATTGCTGCGATCAGTACCGCGCCGGGCCGGGGTGCGGTGGGCATCGTGCGGGTGTCGGGCCGCGATCTGACCGAGCTGGCGCGGGCCGTCTGCGGCCGCGTGCTCGCGCCGCGTCACGCCACCTACTTGCCGCTGCGCGACGGCCGCGGCGAGGTGATCGACCACGGCATTGCGCTGTACTTCGCCGCACCGCGTTCCTACACCGGCGAGGACGTGCTGGAGCTGCAGATCCACGGCGGCCCGGTGGTGCTGCAACTGCTGCTGGCACGGGTGCTGGAAGCTGGCGCGGCGCAGAGGTTGCGGCTGGCCGAGCCGGGGGAATTCACCCGCCGCGCGTTTCTCAACGGCAAGCTCGATCTGGCGCAGGCCGAGAGCGTGGCCGACCTGATCGACGCCAGCACCGAGGCGGCCGCCCGCTCGGCCGCGCGGGCGCTCGAAGGGGCGTTGTCGCAGGCAGTGCAGGCGCTGGCCGCGCAACTGGTCGAGCTGCGCATGCTGGTCGAAGCCACGCTGGACTTTCCCGAGGAAGACATCGACTTTCTGCGCCAGGCGCAGGCGGCGCAGCGCATCGCCGCGCTGCGCGACCGGCTGCAGGCGCTGCAGGCGCAGGCGCGGCAGGGCGCCTTGCTGCGCGACGGCCTGCAGGTGGTGCTGGCCGGGCAGCCCAATGTCGGCAAGAGCTCGCTGCTCAATGCGTTGGCCGGAGCCGAGCTGGCCATCGTCACCCCGATTGCCGGCACCACCCGCGACCGGCTGCGCGAAACCATCCAGATCGACGGGGTGCCGCTGCACATCATCGACACCGCCGGGCTGCGCGACACCGGTGACGAGGTCGAGCGCATCGGGGTGCAGCGCAGCTGGCAGGCGATCGCCGCTGCCGACGTGGTGCTGTTCCTGCACGACCTCACCCGCATCGGCCAGCCCGACTACGACGCCGCCGAACGCGACATCGCACAGGCGCTGCCCTCGGCCGTGCCGGTGCTGCATGCGGGCAACAAGGCCGATGCGGTCGATGCGCAGGCGACGCGGGCACGGCTGGCCGCTGCCTGGAACGACTGGGGGATGGCGCCCGCGCCAATGCTATGGCTGTCGGCGGCGACCGGCGACGGGCTCGATGCCCTGCGCGCGGCGCTGCTGGCGCAGGCCGGGGTGCAGCCAAGCGGCGAAGGGGTGTTCATCGCCCGTCAGCGGCATGTGCAGGCGCTGGCGCAGACCGCGGAGCACTTGCAGCAGGCGGCCGAGCTGATCGCCCGCGACGCGCAGGCGCCGCTGGACCTGCTGGCCGAGGAACTGCGGCTGGCGCATCAGTCGCTGATGGCGATCACCGGAGAGTTCAGCGCCGACGAGCTGCTCGGTGCGATATTCAGCCGATTCTGTATCGG
>CAYMDM010000032.1:0-28946 GCA_964389235.1 uncultured Burkholderiaceae bacterium | reverse complement strand
TCGGCGCGGTCAGCGCCTGCGGCGGCGGGGGCGTGGCGGTGGTTGCGTGGGGCGACACCCCGGCGCCGTCGCCGGTGCCGTCGCGTCCGGGCAGCGGGCAGGTGACGGTGAAAATCGCCACGGTGGCCAGCGGTCTGGTCAACCCCTGGGGGCTGGCGTTCCTGCCCGACGGCCGGCTGCTGGTCACCGAGCGGCCGGGGCGGCTGCGGGTGGTGGGCGCCGGCGGGGCGCTTTCAGCACCGCTGGCCGGCGTGCCGGTGGTGGACGCGCGCGGGCAGGGCGGCTTGCTCGACGTTGCGCTCGACCCCGCATTCGCGCAGAACCGCCGGGTGTATCTGAGCTACGCCGAGCCGGGCACCGGCAGCGACGCCGGGAAGAACGGCACTGCGGTGGCGCGCGGGGTGCTATCCAGCGACGCCACCCGGCTGGATCAGGTGCAGGTGATTTTTCGCCAGACTCCGAAAATCGACAGCACCGGGCACTTTGGCTGCCGGCTGGTGTTCGCCCGCGACGGCACGCTGTTCATCACCCTGGGCGACCGCCAGAGCCAGCGCGACGCGGCGCAGACCCTGGACAACCACCTGGGCAAGATCGTTCGCATCCGCGCCGATGGCTCGGTGCCGGCGGACAACCCCTTCGTCGGCGTGGCCGGCGCTTTGCCCGAAATCTGGAGCTACGGCCACCGCAATGTGCAAGGCGCGGCGCTGCACCCGACCACCGGCGAGCTGTGGTGCAACGAGCACGGCCCGCAGGGCGGGGACGAGGTGAACATCGCCCGCGCCGGGCGCAATTACGGCTGGCCCAAGGTGTCCTATGGCTGCGAATACGGCGCGCCGGTGGGCAACTGCACCCCGGTGGGCGGGGCGACCAGCGCGCCCGGCATGGAGCCGCCGCTGACCTACTGGGTGCCGACCTCGATCGCCCCCAGCGGCATGGCCTTCTACACCGGCAGCCGCATTCCGGCGTGGCGAGGCGACGCCTTCGTCGGCGCGCTGGCCGGGCAGGCGCTGTGGCGGCTGCAGCTCGACGGTGACCGCGTGGTCGCGCGCGAGGCGCTGCTCACCGATCTGGGCGAGCGCATCCGCGATGTGCGCATGGGCCCCGATGGCGCGCTTTATCTGCTCACCGATTCGAGCAACGGCCGCATCCTGCGGCTCGATGCCTGAGCGACGCGCCTGGGACAGGAGGCTGCGGAACCTTCACCCCGTTCTGGCAAACTCAACGGCATGAAAACCGAATACGACTTCGCTGTTCTGTTCGTCTGCATGGGAAATATCTGCCGCTCGCCGACCGCCGAGGGCGTGTTCCGCCGCAAGGTGGCGCAGGCCGGGCTGAGTGACCGCGTGTACATCGACTCGGCCGGCACCCACGCTTACCACATCGGCGAGCCGCCCGACCGCCGCAGCCAGCGCCACGCGCAGCAGCGCGGTTATGACCTGTCGCATCTGCGCGCCCGCATGGTGGACGATGCGGATTTCGCCCGCTTCGACCTGCTGCTGGCGATGGACCAGGACAACCTGGCCGAGCTTTACCGCCGCTGCCCGCCGCAGTTCATGCCGCGCTGCCAGCTTTTTCTCAACTTCGCGCCGCAGGCGCCTGCCGTTGCGGTGCCCGACCCGTATTACGGCGGCGGCGACGGCTTTGAGCAGGTACTCGATTTGGTCGAGCAGGGCAGCGAGGGGCTGCTGGCCTACGTCAGACGCCAGCTTTCGCTGCCCGCCTGAAGCGGCTTGCGCGCCCGGCGCGGCTGGCGTGGCCGCTCGCCAGCGCCTCAAGCCACCTCGCGGCGAAACGGCAGGTGCTCGCGCAGCATGTCGCCGCGCGCCTGCAGTGCGGCGGATTCGCGCTGCAGATAATCGTCCACCGCGCGGGCGAACGCCGGGTGCGCGAGCCAGTGTGCCGAGGTGGTCTGCACCGGCTGCAGGCCGCGGGCGACCTTGTGCTCGCCCTGCGCGCCGCCTTCGAACACCGCGTAGCCGTGTTCGATGCACCACTGGATCGGCGCGTAGTAGCAGGCGGCGAAGTGCAGCGCCGGCACTGGCTGCAGCGCGCCCCAGTAGCGGCCGTAGGCCACGCGCCGCGCCGGGTCGAGCTGCAGCAGCGAGGCGGCAAAGTCCACCCCATCGCGCTCGGCGATGAACAGCAGGCAGTGCCCGGGCAAGTCGCGGCCGAGGCGGTGGAAAAACGCGGCGCTCAGGTACGGCGTGCTGGCGTGGGCGGCGTAGGTGTCGGCGTAGCAGGCGGCGAACAGATCCCAGTCGGCGGCGGTGATGTCGCCGCCGTGCACCGCGCGCAGCCGCACGCCCGCGTCGGCAACCTGCCGCAGCTCCTGCCGGATTTTTTTGCGTTTGTCGTGGCGCAGGCTGGCGAGGAAGTCGTCGAAGCTCGTCCATGCCGGGCTGCCCTCGGCCGGTGGGTTACGCCAGTGAAACTGCAAGGTGGTGCGCGACATCCAGCCCAGTTCGGCGCACCAGGCGGCCTCCTGCGGGTCGAGAAACAGCGCGTGCAGCGAGCTCACACCGCTGCGCTGCGCCACATCCTGCAGAGCGGCCAGCAGCGCGCGGCGCGCCAGGGCGTCGCGGCCGAGCAGCTTGGCCCCGGTGACCGGGGTGAACGGCGCGGCCAGCAGCAGCTTGGGGTAGTAGCGCAGACCGTGGTCGTGATACGCCTGCGCCCACGCCCAGTCGAACACATATTCGCCGTACGAATGCGTTTTGACGAAGGCAGCGCAGACGGCGGCAAGCGCCCCGGCGCCATCATGCAGCGCCAGCACCAGCGGCTGCCAGCCGGTGCCGGGGCCGACCGCGCCGGTCTGCTCCAGCGCGGCGAGGAACGCATGGCGCTGAAACAACGTGCTGCCGGGGGTCGCGTCGGCCAGCGCGTCCCACTGCGCGGCGGCGACGGCGCCGACGCCTTCGAGCAACTCGGTGCGAAAATCCGCGGCCATGACCTTGCGACTGGCGATTTTGCAGCTCAACCCGACGGTGGGCGACCTCGCGGGCAACGCCGCCCGCATTCTCGAGATGTGTCGGCAGGCGTATGCCGACGGGGCGCGGCTGGCGGTCACGCCCGAGCTGGCGCTGTCGGGCTACCCGCCGGAAGACCTGCTGCTACGCCCGGCGTTTCTGCACGCCTGCCAGCGCGCATTGGAGCAGCTCGCGCAAGACCTGGCGGCGCTGCCGGACTTCGCGCTGGTGGTCGGCCACCCGTTGCCGCTATCCGGGGTGGACGCGCCGCGCGCGCATTCCACCCAGCACCCGATCGCGGCCAATGCCGCATCGTTGCTGCGCGCCGGTCGGGTCGAGGCCACCTACCGCAAACAGGAATTGCCGAACTATCAGGTGTTCGACGAGCGGCGGTACTTCGCTCCCGGTGACGCGCCGCTGGTGTTCGAGGCCGGCGGGGTGCGCTTCGGGGTGAACATCTGCGAAGACGCCTGGCTGCCGCGCGCGCCGCAGCAGGCCAAGGTAGCAGGTGCGCAGGTGCTGCTGGTGCTCAACGCCTCGCCGTATCACCGCGGCAAAACCGCCGACCGCGAAAAAATCATGCGTGCGCGCTGCACCGAAAACGATATGGCGCTGGTGTTCGCGCACATGGTCGGCGGGCAGGACGAAATCGTTTTCGACGGCGCGTCGTTCGTGCTCGGGCGCTTTGGCGCGCTGTCGGCGCGGGCGCCGCAGTTCAGCGAATGCGTGCTCGCGGTGGACATCGACGCCACCGGCACGCCTGCGCCGGGGTCGGTGGCGCCGCTGCGCACCGACCATGCCGAGGTCTACGGCGCGCTGACCCTGGGGGTGCAGGACTACCTGGGCAAGAACGGTTTTCCCGGCGCGATCATCGGGCTGTCGGGCGGGGTGGATTCGGCGCTGGTGCTGGCGATCGCGGTCGATGCGCTCGGCGCCGAGCGGGTGCGCGCGGTGATGATGCCTTCGCCCTACACCTCGCAGATGTCGCTGGACGATGCCGCGGCGATGGCGCAGCGGCTCAAGGTGCAGTACGACGTGATTCCGATCGACCCGGCGTTCGAGGCGCTGCGCTCCAGCCTGCAGCTGCACCTGCAGCCGCGCGAGGGCGATACCACGCTGGAAAACCTGCAGGCGCGCATCCGCGGCACCCTGCTGATGGCGCTTTCGAACAACTCCGGGCGCATCGTGCTGACCACCGGCAACAAGAGCGAAATGGCGATGGGCTACGCCACGCTTTACGGCGACATGGCCGGGGGCTTCGCCGTGATCAAGGACGTGACCAAGACCCTGGTGTGGGAGCTGGCGCGCTGGCGCAATGCGCAGGCGGCGATGCACGGGCAGGCCGAGATCATCCCGTCGCGCATCATCAGCCGCCCGCCGACCGCCGAACTGCGCCCCAACCAGCTCGACCAGGACAGCCTGCCGCCCTACGACGTGCTCGACGGCATCCTGCATCGCTACATGGAGGAAGACGAGCCGGTGGAGCGCATCCTGGCTGCCGGCTACGCGCCGCAGCAGGTGCAGCGGGTGATCGACCTGCTCAAGACCGCCGAATACAAACGCCGCCAGGCGCCGCCCGGGGTGCGCATCACCCACCGCGGTTTTGGCCGCGACTGGCGCTATCCGATCACCTCGCGCTTCCGGGAATTGGCGCAGCCGCGGCCCAAATGAGCGCGGCAATGGTTAAATTTCGCATCAATCGACCCTGAGGAGCCCGCGCATGAAGCTGATCACCGCCATCATCAAGCCGTTCAAACTCGACGAAGTGCGCGAAGCGCTGGCCGAGGTCGGCGTGACCGGGCTGACCGTCACCGAAGTCAAGGGATTCGGCCGGCAAAAGGGTCACACCGAGCTGTATCGCGGCGCCGAGTACGTCGTGGACTTTCTGCCCAAGGTGAAGGTCGAGGCCGTGGTGCGCGAAGACCAGACCGAGTCGGCGATCGAGGCCATCGTCAAGGCCGCGCGCACCGGCAAGATCGGCGACGGCAAGATTTTCGTCACCGCAATCGAGCAGGTTGTGCGCATCCGCACCGGCGAAACCGGGGACGTGGCGATCTGATCGCCGCGCCGCCCGCCGCGGGTGCGCCCGGTGGCGGTCACACCTGCGCGCGCATTGCCGCCCAGCGCGGGTCGGCGTCGGCGGCGCACGCGGCCATGCGGTCGAGCAGCGCGACCGGGTCGCTGTCCACCAGCAGCAGGTTGCGCGTCGCCGGGGCGACGAATTCCTGACGCTGCATGTGGTCCAGAAACGCCAGCAGCGGGTCGTAGTACCCGGCGGTGTTGAGCAGGCCGACGGGCTTACGGTGATAGCCGAGCTGGGCCCAGGTCCACACCTCGAACAGTTCTTCCAGCGTGCCGATACCCCCGGGCAGCGCGACAAAGCCGTCGGCCAGATCGGCCATTTTCTGCTTGCGCTGATGCATGTTGTCCACCACATGCAAGGCGCTCAGCGCGCGGTGGCCGACCTCGCGCTCCATCAGCAGATGCGGAATCACCCCGACCGCGCGGCCGCCCGCCGCCAGCATCGCATCGGCCACCACCCGCATCAGCCCGACGCTGCCGCCGCCATAGACCAGCGTCCAGCCGCGGCGGGCGATATCGGCGCCGACCGCGCCGGCGGCGTCGGCAAAAACAGGATCGGAACCGTTGCGGGAGCCGCAGTAGACGCAGAGGGATTGCATGGTCGGAGCTTCGCAGTGAGATCGAGCGCATTGTCGCGCCTGAAGAAAAATCGGGCACAATCCTTGCGTGACGAAGGTGCGCGGCGTTTCTGCCAAAAATTTCACGCAAGCCCTCAAGTCACATCGCGGCGTGCCGTAAGTGCTGGAAACAGGAGATCAGCACCATGATCAACACCAACCCGATTCCTTCATCCGCTGCCGCCGCGCTGGCCAGCGGCAGCGTGGACACGTCGCGGCAGTCTGGCGCAGCCGCGTCGGCCGCCGCGCCCGCGCCAGGTGGACCCGGTGGCGAGCAGGTGTCCATTTCCGCGACCGCGCGGCTGCTGCAGACGGCGAGCACCCAGGGGATGACCCCGCCGGCCAGCGACGCCCGCATTGCCGAGCTGCGCGCCGCAGTCGAAAACGGCACCTACGCGGTCGATCCCCAGCGCATCGCCAAGGGGCTGGTGCAAAGCACCCGCGAGCTGCTCGGCGCCACCAACCCGGGCGAGGGGCGCTGATCGCGTCGGCAACGCCCGCCACGTGGCGGACGGCACCCACCACCCCGCCAGCCCAGTCCACGCCGTCCGCTGCTGATGCCCGATGCCCATGACGGCGAACCGTGCTCCATCCTTTGAGTCCGCCGCAGAGACAGCCCGGCGCGAGGTTCTGACCGTGCTGCGCGACCTGCTGCAGACCGAACACGCGGCGCTGCTGCGCGCCGACGCGCTGGCCCTGCCCGAACTGGCCGCGCGCAAGACCGAGTTGTTCCAGGCGCTGCAGTCCTTGCAGCCCGGTGGCGAAGCAACAGCGGACGACCCGGCCGATGTGCGGGAACTCGCCCGGCAAGTCGCTGCCGACAATCAGCGCAACGGCGCGATGATCGCCGCGCTGCTGCGCCACACCGAAGGGGCGCTGCAGGTGCTGCGTGGCGCTGCGGACGCCGCCGCGGTGTACGGCCCGCAGGGCCAGTCGGCACCGGCCGGCGGCAACGCCCGCGCCCTCGGCCGTGCCTGAACGCGGCGACCTCGATCGTTCGCCGGCGCCATGCTGATCCTCACCCGCCGCCCCGGAGAGGCGCTGCGCATCGGCGATGACATTCGCCTGGTGGTGCTGCAGTCCAGCAGCGGCAAGGTGCGGCTGGGCATCGAGGGGCCGCTGGACATGCGGGTGCTGCGTGAGGAACTCTACGCCCAGGTGCGCGCGGCCAACCAGCAGGCGCGCATGCCGGTGACCCAGCTGTCGCTGCAGAGCTGGCTGCAGCCGGCTGCGGCGAAATCCGAGCCCGCGTCCGCACCCGGTGAGGGGCAGGAGGGGACATGAATCCGCCGCCGGCAACGAACGTGTCCGTGGGCGCGGACCGCCCGCTGCTGCGCGCTGCGCAGACCCGCTTCGGAGCGCTGACCGTGCTCGGCAGCCAAGTGTGGACTGCGCAGACCCCGCTGCTGGGGTTCGAGGAACTACGGCAGTTCGTGCTGCTGGCGGTCGATGGTCAGCAGCCTTTCGTGTGGCTGCAGTCGCTCGACGATGCGCAGGTGTCTTTTCTGCTCGCGCCGGCGGCCAGCTTCGGGCTGCGTTATGCCGCTGCGGCGTCGGCGCCGAGCGGGTCGCTGGAGTGGGTGATGGTGCTGCTGCCCGAGCGGGCCGGCGAGCCGCTGCGACCGCACCGGCTGGCCCCGCTGCTGCTGCATCCGGCCAGCGCGACGTTTTTGCAGCGCATCGTCGACGAGTCGGCGGTGGAGGGCGACGGCATGTTTCGCGCCGAAGCAGCACCGGCGCCGACCATCGCGCTGCTGCAGCGGCTGGTGGTGCTGCAGGCAGTGCCAGCGGCCTGATCGCCGCGTTGTGCCGGCGCGAAGAACGCCGAGACCGTGTCAGCGCCGCTGATCGCGCAGCAGTTCTCGGTCGCGCCGCTGCACGTAGAGCTGCACCCGCTGCTCGAAGCCGGGACTGACGTTGAGAAACTCCAGCCCGACCTGCCGGGTCTGGTCGCGGGTCTTGGTGTTGCGCACGTTGCCGACGAAACGCACCTCGGCCTCGGTCGCCAGTTCATGGCCGTCGAGGTTGAACCGCACCATCGGAATGAACTCGCCTTCGTGCAGCGCATAGTCGGTCGGCGCGGCCATCAGCAGCCGCATGCCGCGCAGACTGATGTCGTGACACTGGGCGTGCACCGCCCGCGCACCGCGCCGCTGCAGCTCGACCGAGCTGACGTCGCCCGGCGCGACGGTGACGCGGAAATAGTTGCGCCGTTGCAAGTAGTAGGTGGTTTCGGGGTAGGCAATGCGCAGCGCGCCGTATCCCTCCCAGTCGATCGCCTCGCGCAGCCGGCTCTGGAAGCCGACGAACACCCCGTCGCAACGGGCGATGACCAGGAACGGCCCACCTTCGGCGAGCCGGCGATTGCCCAGAGCGGGAGTCATTTCGTCGATCACCAGCCAGCCCTTGGCGCGGTTGATCGCCAGCACCATCGAGCCGAATTCCTCGGCGCGGTCGTGCGGCAGCACGGCAACCGGCTCGCGCTTGTCGATCAGCCGCTGCAGAAGGTGCTCGACTTTCTGCGCCGAGTCCATCTGGAACTCGTCGCGGAACAGCTTGCCGCTGACTTCGCGCATATCGCTTCAGTTTGCCAACTCAGATGCCCAGACTCTCCACCCAGGCCAGCGCGGCCAGATGGGTGGAACTGATGCGCCAGCTATTGACCCCCAGTGCCGAGGCGAGCAGGTCGAGCTGGTCGAAGTCGCGATTTTCCACCGCGCGGGCGATCTGCAGGTAGGGGCCGAAGGTGCCGCGTTCGTGCAGCAGCGCCTGGGTGATCGGCTCCGACAGCGGAATCTCGGCCAGCGCCTTGTCCATCGGCACACCCAGCATCACGTCGAGCATCGAAAAAATGCCGACGACAAAGGCGTTGTCGCAGTCCTCATCGGACAGCATGTTCTGCGCCAGTAGTTCCATCATGCGGGCGCGGGTGATCGCGGTGCGCGCCACCGCCGGCGACGCGCTGCCGCCGGGGATGGTGGCCAGCAGCAGCGCCAGCCAGCGAAACAGCTTCTTGTAGCCGAGGATGACCACGGCGTGACGGAACGACGTCACTTCGCTCATCAGTCCGAAGCCCGAGGAGTTGATGTAGCGCAGCAGCTTGAACGCCAGCGCCGGGTCGCGCTTGAGCACCTCGTCGATCTCGGGCACCTCGGCCTGGCGCGACACCAGATTCATCAGCTGCAGCACATTGGCGTGCGCGGGGTTGATCACCTTGGCGCTGATGGTCTGCGGCCGGGCGAAGTAGTAGCCCTGAAAGTAGTGGAACCCGGCGTCGAGATAGTTCTTGAACTGCTCGGGGGTCTCGACCCGTTCGGCGACCAGCTTGAGGTTGCGGTGCGCCTCGGCCTTGCGGAACAGAATCGGCGCGACCCCGGCCGGCAGCGACTGCACGTCGGCCTTGATGTAGGACAGCAGCGGCAGCCACGGCGCATACGGCGAAGCCGCGGCGAACGGCCCGGCAGCCAGCTTGAATCCCCGCTCGCGCAGATGGGCGAGCTGCTTGGCGAAACCGGCGATTTCGTCGGCCGCGTCGCCCGGCACCCGCGGCACTTCGAGCACGATGCGGTCGGGGAACACGATGTCCAGGTGCTCGGCGCCGAGGTCTTCGAGCACGCAGTTGATGAAGGCGAGCTTTTCGCCGAACAGGTTTTCCGAGCCGATGTTCGACAGCGCGTTGAACAGCAGCACGCTGTCGGTTTCGGCCGAATGGTGCGCCGGCGCGGCAGTGGCGGCGGCGCTCTCGCGCGCGAACAGCTCGTAGGCGACGAGTTGCTGCTTGCGGTCGACGATGGGCTGCCGGGCGATGTGAGCCTGGCCGATCATGCCGCTGTCGGCAACGGAGGGGTCGAGAGCAACAGTGTCCATGGGCGCGGTGGGTGGAGAGTGAACGGTAGGTGCCTGGCGTCGGGCGGCGCAAACGGGATGCACCGTCTCAGATCGCTTCAACGGCTCATTGCGTCCACCGCTTTAGCCAGTCGTCCAGATGATCTTCCAGCACCCAGTCGGACAGCACCTTCTGCCGCAGCGCCTGCCCCTGCGCCTGCAGCGCCGCGCGGTCGGACAGCGCCTCGCGGATGGCCCGCGTCCAGTCGCGGTAGCGGTTGGCCACCCGCGTGACCGGAAAATCGCCCTGATACGGCACGATGTCGGTGCAGATCACCGGGTAGCCGAGGATGCCGTATTCCAGCAGCCGCAGGTGGCTCTTGGCCTCGTTGAAGGCGTTGAGCTCCAGCGGGGCGACGGCCAGATCAAGGTCCAGCGCGGCCAGTTTGGCCGGGTACTGGTCGAGCGGCACGCCCGGGTGGAATTCCTTGACCACACCTTTGAGCGACTCGGGACACAGGCCGAAAAACACCCAGTCGATGTCAGCCGCCGTGTCTTTGACCACGTCGACGATGAGTTCCAGATCGCCGGAATGGCCGACGCCGCCCGCCCATCCCACGCGCGGCCGGCTTCGTTCGGCGCGCGGCGGCTGCAGATGCGCCCAGCGCGCGGCCTCGATGTAGTTGGGCTGCACCACCACCTCGTCGCTGAACCCGGCGTAGGCGTGCGCCAGCGGCTCGGTGGCGACCACCAGCCGGTGGCACAGCCCGGCGGCCTTGCGAAAGCGCTTGGCAATGTCTTTATGGATCTGCGCCTTGTGCACGCTGCGCACCGGCAGGTTGGTGATCAGGTCGTCGATTTCGAACACCCGGAACGCGCGGCTGAAGCGGGCGTTGCGCTCCAGCGCCTCGATCTGATGCCACTCCATCTGCCGCTGTACCACCAGCGCGTCAGGCTCCATGCGCGCCATTTCCGGGACGTCGTACAGCCGCATGGTCTCGCGCCCCTGCACTCGGCCGGCACGCAGCAGCGCGCGCATCGGCGCGATGATGCGGTACTCGCCGCAGCCCTCGCGGTCGGCGGGGTGGGCGAGGATGCGCGGCCGCGGCCGCCACGCCGGATCCCACGACAGCGGCGGCTCGTCTTCGAGCAGAAACTCGGTGCTGGCCAGGCTGAGGTGGCGGTTGTAGGCCGGGTCGAACGGCAGCCGCGGCAGCCAGCGCTGATACATGCCGAGTTTCTCGGCGGCGAAGCGGGCGAGCTTGTCCGGGTCGGGCGCCGTCTCGACCTGCCCCTTCTGGCTGGCCGAGCCCTCGTGCAGCAGCAGGGCGAAAGGCGTGAACACGATGCGAAGGCCCGCCTCGCGCACCTTCAGACACAGGTCGATGTCGTTGTACGACACCTTGAACGCCTGCTCGTCGAGCCCGCCAACCTGCTCAAACACGCTTTTGCGGATCAGCAGGCAGGCGCCGGTGACGGCCGAGAGGTTCTGCGTGAGCTGGGCGCGGCCGTAGTAGCCGCGGTCTTCAGGCGGGCGGCCGATGAAGGCGTGCTCGGCCGGGCCCTTGACGCCGAGAATCACTCCGGCATGCTGGATTTTGCCGTCCGGGTACAGCAGCTTGGCGCCGACGATGCCCACGTCCGGCCGCACCGCGTGGCCCATCATTTCGTCGAGCCAGTCCTCGTGCAGCGCCGCGGTGTCGTTGTTGAGCAGCAGCAGGTATTCGCCGCGGGCGGCGCGCGCTGCGGCGTTGTTCATCGCCGAAAAATTGAACGGCCCAGGGGCATGCAGCACCCGCAGCCGGCCGCCGAGCTCGGCCTCCTTGGCTTCGAGCGCGGCGAGGTAGCCGCGCGCAGCCTCGGTCTGGCTGTCGTTGTCGACAATCAGGATTTCGTAGCTGGGGTAGCGGGTCTTTTCGATCACGCTCTCGACGCAGCGCTGCAGCAGCGGCAACTGGTCGCGCGTCGGAATGATGATGGACACCATCGGCCGGGCTTCCGGCAGCGGCCAGCGCACGCGAAAGGCCGGGGCGAATGGCCCGGGCTGCACCTGCGCGGCAATGCCCAGCCGCTGGAAATGCCGCTGCAAAGCGGCTTGTCCGGCGGCGAGAATGCCCGGCACGTCCTTGGCCGAATGCCCAGAGCCGAGCAGGCGGTGGTACAGCACCTCCGGCACATGGCCAATCGCGGCTTCGCCAGCGCCAGTGCGCTGCAGATGCTCCCACGCGCGCAGCATCAGGTCATAGTCTTCGGCACCCTCGGCGGCGGGGTCGAAACCGTCCAGCGCCTCGAACAGATCGCGCCGCACCAGCATCAGCCCACCGGTGTAGGGCAGGCTGCGCAGATAGTCGAGATTGAAATCCGGCTTGCAGTGCACGTTGCCGTGCTGGCCGTCCGGGGTGATGTTGTCCTCGTCGGTGTAGACGATCTGCCATTGCGGGTTCTGGCGGATCGCATGTGCCAGGCGGAACAGCGCGTCTGGAGCGAGCTGATCGCCCGTGTCGATCAGCCCGACCCAGCCGGCGCCGCCGTTGCGCAGCGCGGCGTTGGCCACGCGCAGCAGCTGCGCCGCGTCGGCCTGCGGCTCGACGCGCAGCAACTGCCCTTCCAGCCATTGCGACTGCAGGCTCTGCAAAGTGCCTTCCACCGGCAACTGCGCATGTGGCAGCAGCGCCAGCGCCACCGCCGGAAGGCCTGCATCCTCCTGCGCCCAGCGCGCCAGAGTTTCTTCCGCCCACTGCTTTTCGTGCGGGCACCAGCGGACGGCGGGGAGCCAGGGCAAAGCGGCCGGAGGCGGGGCCGGGGCGGCGGCGCTCGCAGCGGGCACCGAAGGTTCAGGTGTGGCGCCAGCAGGCGGTGCAGACGTTGCGGACACTTGCTGCGCCTGGTCGTTGGCTTGTTCGTCCTGCCTGGCCGATTGGGGCGGGTCGATATCGCGGTGATCCGGTCCGCGCGGGCTCGCGGCGTCGCTCAGGCGGCCACCGCCCAGACGCAACCGCTCGCGCCATCGGTCGGGAAGGGTGCTGCGCAGCCGCTCGTCGAGGGCGACGATCAACCGCGCCGGGGTGATGGCTTCCATGCAGAACGAGCGACCGAACTTGCAGCGGGGGTTGGTGTTCGGCGCCGGTAGGTCGTGCAGACAGCCCGCGCAGTCCACCGGCGAACGGATTGCGGTCTGCACCGCTCCAAAGGGCACCCGGAGCGCGGGGTCCGCCATGCCGTAGAGGCCGATCCCCGGTGTGCCGACCGCTGCGGCGATGTGCAGCAAGGCCGAGTCCGGGCCGATCAGCACATCGGCTATCGCGATGGCTGCTGCGGTTTCGCGCAGATCGAGGCGGTTGACCAGGTTGATGACCCGCGGCGAGGTAGGCGGTTGAAAATCCGCCCCCGCCCCGAGGGCGAGCACGCCGACACTGGGATCGGCTGCAACCGACGCCAGCAAGGTCTGCCAATGCGTCGCCGGCCACGAGCGATCGGGCGTCGCTCCCATGTGGATCGCGACCAGTCGCCGAACCTGGCGCCAGGGTTCACCGGCTGCCGAGATGTGCTGCGCGACGGTGAGGTAATCCCTTCGGTCGAGGTGGAGTTCAAGCGCTGGGTTGGGCAGGTCGATCCCCGCCGCCTCGGCGTAGGCAGAGAGGATGTGTTGCCGCGGCCTGCGTTCGTAGGCCGTGTCGAGGTCGATGATGTGGTCGTCAGCCCGCGGGCGAAAGCCCGAGGAGGTCGCCATCAGCAGATCGACATGCGGGTTGCCGGCGAAGACTTCGTTGATATCGGTGAAGGCGACCAGGGTGTGATCGGGGAATTTTTCCCGCACGGCACGCACGATAGGGGTGATTTGCAACACGTCACCCCGCGCATACCGACGCTGCACGACCACGCGCGGGCGGCGTGGGGCCTCGCGCGGTTCCTCCAGCAGCATCAGGTAATCCTCATCCGAATCGGGATCGACAGATTGCAGCGGAGTGATCTCACCCGACTCGTCGAGGGCGCTTTCTTTGAAAGAGGGGCGTCCCTGTCGCCAGTAGCTGATCCGCGCGAAGTGGGGCCGGAAAAACGTCTCGATGCGCTGGTGGTTCCACGCGCTCCAGTGATGCCGGTTCAAGTGAAACCCATGCCAGCGCTCGCACGGCAGAGACACCAGCATCCGACCACCTGGCGCAAGCTTGGCCTTGAGCGCCAGCAGGAACTCCTCAGGGTCGGCGGTGTGCTCGATGGTTTCCAGGGACAGAATCCAGTCGAACCCGGACTCGGGCAGCTGCTCCAGCGGCTGCGCGACAAAGCGAGCGCGATCGGATGGATACAAGCGGCGGGCGAACTCGATTGCAGTGGTGTCGAGGTCAACACCCAGGTATTGCGTGACGCTGGGGCGGCGCTCGAGCAGCCAGGCGGCGCCAAAGCCCGGGCCGGTGGCGACCTCCAGCACGCGACCGCTGGTGATCAGGCTCTCGACCCACCGGTAACGTTGGATGACCTGTGACGTCGTCCAGTAGTTCTCGAACCCGGGGATCGAGCGTCCGTCGAGCAGTTGATCCGTCGACGTTCCAAGCGATGTTTGCAGAGCAGGCGTGGAATAGACCTGTCCGATTCTGGGGCGCTCGTTCCACTGCTCCAGCACCCGGCTGGTCGCGGCGGTCAGCACGGCCTCGGGCCAGTCCGAAAAGCACGTCGGCCAGATCAGCTGGCCGGCGGAAACGTCCACGGGCAGGGCCAACGCCAGAACGAGCCGACGGACGCTTGGCAGGTAGAAGTAAAGATCGACGTGTGGCCGGGCCTCGCCCTCGATCAGCAGCGAGTCGAAGCGAAGGGTGCAGAGATCGGCGGCTTGGTTGCCGAGGTTTTTGAGTGTCGAGCGGGTGAGCAGCTGTTGTCGATCAAGCGATGGATCGAAGCGGTAGGGTTTAGACGCTCTCAATCGTTGTCCTCGACGGTTGCCGCAAAAAGGTGTCAGAGATACTGGAACAGATTCATCCCCGCCAGTTGCGCGAACGACTTTTGCGCGGCCTGCAGCGCGGTGTAGGTCTGCTGGAACTGGGTGATGACGGCAGCGTAGTCGATCTGAGTGAGGCTGGCCTGCTGGGTCTGCAGTTGCAGGGTGACGCTGGCGTTCTGCGCCTGGACGGCCTGGATCTGCTGCAGCCGGCTGCCAACCGCTGACTGCGTCGACAGCAGCGTGGTCTGGCTCTGGTCGAGGCTGGCCAGCGCGTTGCTGATGGCTTGTGCGCGCTGTGCGTTGCTGCCCGGGGTCTGCGCGGTCTGGCTGAACGCCTGCTGCAATTGCGCAAAGGTTGCGAACAGGCTCTGCGGGCCGGCCGCGGCGACGGTGAAGGTGTCGCCCGCAGCCGGGGTGCCGTTGATCGGCACATTGATCGCCGGGGCGCCGCCCGGCGGCAGACCGATGCTGATGCCCGGTGTATATGTGCCGCTCGATACGGCGGTGAACGGGCCGCCCCCGCTGCCGCTGGACACGGTGTAGGTCAGCGCGCCGGGGGTGCTGCCGGCGCTGAAGCCGATCTGGTATTGCGTGCCGTCGACCCACAAGGTCTGCTGCGCGAGCGAGGCGTTGGCCACGGTGCCCGGCCCCGCGGTGGCGGCGCCGGTATTGCTGGAGGCGGCGTTGACGGTGAAGGTACCGTTGCCGGCGCGGGTGTTCATGAACAGGGCGTCGCCGGCGTCGCCGATCGCTGTGCTCAGGCTGGGGCCGAGCGCCAGGCGGTTCTGACCGCCATCGCCGGCGTAGCTCACGGTGCCGTCAGCCTGCAGGGTGAAGGGCTGCACATTGCTCTTGCTGCCGGCAAACAGGTAGTTGCCCTGTCCGTCCTGGGTGTTGGCGTATTGCACGAGTTGCTGCAGATAGCCCTGCATCGCGTCGGAGGCGTTGCGCAGATCCTGGCTGTTGACCGTGGCGTTGTTCATCTGCAGTGCGAGCTGCCGCACCTGGCCGAGCAGGGTGGTCACGCTCTGCAGGGTGCTGGTTTCGAGCTGCAGGCTGTTTTGCGCGTTCTGCGCGTTTTGCGCATAGCCGCCCAGGCGGTTGATCTGCCCGGTGAGGGCGACGTTCTGCGCCGCGGCTACCGGCGCGTCCGATGGGTTGACCAGCGCGTTGCCGGTGGCGAGTTGCTGGTTCAGGGTGTTGAGGGTCTGGGTCTGCGCCGTCATGCCAGCCAGGCTGTTGGCGTAGAACTGCGGGGTGCTCACACGCATCGGGGTTCTCCGCGGTTACTGCACGGCCTGCAGCAGCGAGGCAAACAGGCTGTTGCCGATCTGGATGGCCTTGGCGGCCGCCTGATACGCCTGCTGATACTGGATCAGGCTGGCCGCCTCTTCGTCCAGGTTCACGCCAGACACCGACTGTTGCGCCGCGCTGGCCTGCGCTGCAGCCGCCGCGGTGGCAGCGACCGCGCTCTGCGACTGGCTGCCTTGGCTCGCAACCCGGCTGACGAGCTGGCCGAAGGCGTCTTCGAGCGACGCGGTGCCGCCATTGAGGGTCTTGGCCGTCTGCAGCGCAGCCATCGCGGTGGCGTTGCCGCCGTTGCCGGCGCCGCCCGCGCTCAAGGTGAACGTATCGCCGCTTACCGCAGTGGTTCCGGCCAGGGTCACGGACCAGTAGCCGCCGGGCGGGTTGCCGGGGTAGGGAATCGAAATCGTCGTGCCGCTGCCACCCAGGCTCACGCTGCCGCTGGCCAGAACGGTGGCGCTGCCGGGCTTGGTGACATTGAACGTCGCGCTGCCACTGTTGGTACCGCCGCTGGTGAGGGTGATCTGCAGCGCCTGCGGCATGGTGACGCCAGCAACGAGCACGCGGCCGCTGCCCGCGGTGTATTGCCCGGCCGACAGCGTCAGGTTCCCCAGATTACTGTTGACCAGGCTGCCGGACTGCACGCTGCCGGCGCTGCTGACATACGGCGCCGCGGCGGCGATACGCGCCGGGTCGCTGAGCACGCTTTGCAGGTTCAGCGCGGCGTAGCGGGTGGGCAGCACCTCGAAGCGGTTTCCCGCAGCGGCGCCGCTGACCTGCACCTGCACCCCGTCGAACCCCAGGGTCGTGACCCCACCGCTGCTGCTGACGCTGGCGCCGCTGAGCGGCTGGCCGGTGGATAGATTGGTCACCGTCCAGGCCGTGCCGTCGTAGGCGAGCTGGTAATCAGCGGTGGTGAGCTGGCCGACGTTGGTGATGCTGCCGCTGACCGAGGCCGACCCGGTGTTGGCGGAATTGGCCAGCACCTGCACCCCGCCGGCCTGAAACAGCGGCGCGCCGAACTGGCCATTCAAATCCAGTCCTTGCGCCTGCTGGTTGTTGAACTGCTGGGCGATGCCCAGCGCGAGCTGGCCCAGCGCGTTCTGCGCCGGCTGCAGCACCTGGCTGCGGAACTGCAGCAGGCCGCCGAGCGCCCCGCCGGCCAGCAGGTTGGACAGCACCGCGCCATTGCTGGCGTAAGCCACTTCGGTCTGCTGCGGGTCGTAGGCGTTGGGCACGGCCTGCAGCGCAAAAGACTGGCTACCGGCGACCAGCACCTGGCCGTTGCCGGCATAGACGTTGACCTGGGTGCCATCCTGCAGCACCGTCACCCCGACCTGGGCGGAGAGCTGGGTGAGCAACTGGTCGCGCTGATCGAGCAGGCTGTTGGGCTGCGCGCCGCTGCCCGACAGATTGTTGATCTGCACGTTGAGCTGGGCGAGCTGCTGGGTCAGGCTGTTGATGACACTGATGCTTTGCCCGATCTGCTGGTTGACCCCGCTGGCGGCCGACTGCAGTTGCGCCGCCGCGCTCTGGAAGCTCTGCGCCAGGCTTTGCGACTGGTTGATCAGGCTCTGGCGCGACGGCATGTCCGCCGGGTTGGCCGCGACCTGCGCGACCCCGCTGCTGAAAAACTGATTGATCGCGCTGCTCAGCCCGGAGTTGGTGCCGGCGACGAGGTTGACCAGCGCCTGCATCTGGGTGTCGTAGGTGCTGGCGCCGCTGGCCGCCGCGGTGGTGCTCCACACCTGCGATTGCAGGTAGGCGTTGTAGCTGCGGGTGACGGCGTCGATCTGCGTGCCGTTGCCCAGGTAGTTGCCGCCGATCAGCGTCGGGGTGAGGCTGCTCTGGACGGCCTGCTCGCGGCTGTAGCCCGGGGTGTTGACATTGGAAATGTTGTTGCCTGTGACCTGCAGCGCCGCCTGCGCGGCTTTCAGGCCGGTCAGCGCATTGCCCACCAGACCGCTGATGCCCGACATGTCAGCCTCTCCCCAGCCGCGGCCGCGGCCCGCTGGACAGCGCGGCGGTGCCCGGGCCGTAAGTGGTCGCCGCGTGTTGGCGCGCGCTCTGGCCGAGCGCCTGCTGCAGCGCGGCCGTCCACACCGTCAGGGTGTGCTGCAGCGCCTGCGCTTCGTCGCGCAGCGCGCCGACCTCCGCAGCGGTGGCCGCGCTCGCGCCATCGCCTGCGGCCTGGCCGGCGCGGCGCTGCTCGGCGTAGCGATCCAGGGCGTCTATCAGCGGCTGCCAGATCGGGCCGACGACCGCGGCGCCCTCGGGGCCGCCTGCGGCCAGGGTCTGCCGCTGCTGCTGCAGCACGTCGGTCAGCGCGCGCACGAGCTGGCGTTCATCGAGGTCGGCGGGGTTCATCGTGGGGCTTTCGGCGCAAGGGTTCTGCCTGGGTCAACGTCACGGCGTGGCGAAACTTGACCCCACGCCCAGCGAGGCCAGCGCCTGCCGCATGGTGCTGCCGTGCGCCACGGCGAGCAGTTTGTTCGCGTACTGCGGGTCGGTGGCGTAGCCGCTGCGCTGCAGCGCGCTGGCGAAGCCGGCGACGTCGTCCCCATGCCCTAGCGCCGCTCGGTAGCGCGGGCCCGAGAGCAGCGCGGCGTAATTGCTCAGGCTGTCGGCCACCGAGGCGTAGGCGCGGAACGCGGCCTGCGCGGTGTTCCACGCGCCGCCGATGAATTCGCGGGTCAGCGCGCCGACGCTGCCGCCGTCCCAGCCCGCACCGGCCTTGATGCCGAACAGGTTGTTGCCGGGGGTGTTGCGGCCCCAGCCGGTTTCCAGCGCCGCCTGGGCGAGGATGGCCAGCGGCGTTACCCCGAGCTGGCGTGCGACCCGCTGCGCGTCAGGCAGGATGCCGGCGATGAATTGCCGCGCCTGCGCAACGGCGTCGGTGTCCGCCGCGGCGGAGGCCGGAGCGGCGCTGCCTGCAACCGCGGTTGACGCAGGGGCGGGCGTAGCAGCAAGAGGCGTCGCAAGCGGCGTCGCAAGCGGCGCGCCGGTCGCTTGCTGCGGCGCGGCCAGCGCGGTGCGCGGCGGGGCGGCGAAAGCCGCTGCGGCGGAGCCGGTGGTGAGCAGGGCTGCGGGCGAAGCGCCGGACGAAGCGCCGGGTGAGGGCGAGGTAGCGGCCGGGGCGCTGGCGTTACCGGTTGCCCCATAGCGGGTCGCCAGTTCGCGGGCGATGAAACTGGCCAGCCCGATGCCGCGGCCCTGGCTGACGCTGCTGGCAATCTGCTGGTTGAACAGCGACTGGTACATCGGGCCGGCGGTGTCGCCCAGCATGTCGGGGCCGAACGAGGTCGCGCTCATCGCCTGCAGCATCTGCTGCAGCAGCAGCGCCTCGAACTGCTGCGCGACGGCCTTGATCGCCGCCGGGCTGCGCGGGTCGGCGTTCGCCGCAGCGCGCAACTGGTTCAGCCCCTGGAACGACAGGCTGTTGGCTGCGGCCTGCGCGCCAGGCGGCGCGGGCGATGGAATCAAAGCGGGGCCGGCCATGGTCAGATCACGTCGAGCTGGGCGTGCAGCGCGCCGGCGGCCTTCATCGCCTGCAGGATGGCGATCAGGTCGTTGGGCGTGGCGCCGACGGCGTTGAGCGCGCGCACCACCGATTCCAGCGTGACGCCGGGGTTGAACATCAGCAGCTTGGCCTGCTCCTGCTTGGCCTTGGCGGTGGTCTGCGGCACCACCGCGGTCTGCCCCGCGCCCAGCGGATTGGGCTGGCTGACTTCGTATTTGGTGTCGATGGTCACCGACAGATTGCCGTGCGCGACGGCACAGGCGCCGATGGTCACGTTCTGCCCGAGCACCACGGTGCCGCTGCGCGCGTCGATCACCACCTTGGCTGGCGGCGCTTCGGGGGTGACTTCCAGGCTTTCGACCCGGCCGAGAAACGCGGTGCGGTCGCCCGCGGCGTAAGGGGCTGATACCTGCACTACCCCGGCGTTGAGCGCGGTCGCGGTGCCGGCGCCGAAAGAGCGGTTGATCGCATCGGCCACGCGGCTGGCAGTGGCGAAGCTCGGGGTGTTGAGCGCGAGCAGCAGCGGGCCCTGCTCGTTGAACGCGGTGGGCACCGCGCGCTCCACCGTCGCGCCGCCGGCAATCGTTCCGGCGGTGAGGAAGTTGGTCTGGGTGCTGCTGCCGCCGCTGGACGCGCCAAAGCCGCTGACCACGATATTGCCCTGGGCGACGGCGTAGGTCTGCCCGTCGGCGCCCTTGAGCGGGCTCATCAGCAGCGTGCCACCGGCGAGGCTGGAGGCGTTGCCGACCGCGGAGACCGTGACGTTGATGCGCTGCCCCGGCAGCGCGAACGGCGGCAGATTGGCGGTGATCATCACCGCGGCGACGTCCTTGGGCTGCAGATTGCTGGCGATGTTCGGCGGCAGGTTGATGCCCAGGCGCTGGAACATCGACAGCATTGACTGGGTGGTGAACGGCACCTGCGTCGCCTGGTCGCCGGTGCCCGACAGGCCGACGACCAGCCCGTAGCCGACGAGCTGGTTGTCGCGCACGCCTTGCACGCTGGTGAGGTCGCGGATCGCCGCAGCCTGCGCGCCCCCTGCGAAAAGGCCGGTGGCGGCGACAAGCGCCAGCAGCAGCCGGCGCAGCAGCGAAAGCAGAGAAGGAGTCATGTTGCGGCGGGCGCGGTGCATCAGAACGGCCACAGCGAGAGGAAAAAGCTGGCCAGCCAGGGCATCTTGGCGGCGGCGTACACATCGCCGCTGCCGCTGTATTCGACGCGGGCGTTGGCGATCTGGGTGCTGAGCACGGTGTTCTGCGGCGACACGTCGGCGCCGCGCACCACCCCGGCGACGCGGATGTATTCGTGCCCGCCGTTGAGCATCACTTCCTTCTGGCCGACGATTTCCAGATTGCCGTTGGGCATGACCCGGGTCACCGTCGCCTCCAGCGTGGTGTTGAAGGTGTTGCTCTGCGCGGTGGCGCCGTTGCCGCCGAACTTGGTCGACGAGTTCAGCCCCATCGACGGCGAATAGCCGCCGACGGTGAACGGCTTGCCGAAAAAGCTCGCGAGCCCGGCGCTGATGGTGTCGGACTTGTTCAGCGTGGTGTTGGTGCTCTTGGTCGCGTTGGCGTTCTCCTGGATCAGCACGGTGATCAGGTCGCCGACGCGGTGGGCGCGGCTGTCCTCGAACAGCGCGACGTTGGTGCCCGGCTGCCAGATCGCGCCGTTGCTCGCGCGGGCGTCGACCGGAGCCGGCTCGACCGGAATCGGCAGCGGCTTGAGCGGGGTGTCGCTCATGTGCGGCTGCGGCAGCGCGCAGGCGCCCAGCGGCAGCGCGGCGGCCGCGGCCAGCAGCAGGGCGAATCGGCGCAACAGGCGGTTCACGGCTGGGCTCACAGATTGTTGTTGACGTACTGCAGCATCTGGTCGGACGCCTGCACCGCCTTGCTGTTGATTTCATAGGCGCGCTGGGTGGAGATCATGTCCACCAGCTCGGACACCACGTTGACGTTGGACGACTCCAGGTACCCCTGCCGCACCGAGCCCAGACCGTTGAGGGTGGGCTGGCCGGTGTTGGGGGCGCCGCTGGAGCCGGTCTGCAGATAGAGGTTGTCGCCGATGCTCTGCAGCCCGGTGGGATTGACGAAGCTCGCCAGCTGCAGGGTGCCGACCTGCTGCGGCGCGGCCTGACCCGGCAGGGTCACGGACACCGTGCCGTCGTTGCCGATGGTGATGGTCTGCGCGCTGCCGGGGATGGTGATGGTGGGCTGCACCAGATAGCCGCTGGCCGTGACGAGCTGCCCCTGGTTGTTGAGCTGGAAGGTGCCGTCGCGCGTGTAGGCGATGGTTCCGCCGGGTTGCAGCACCTGGAAAAAGCCTTGCCCGTCCACCGCGATGTCCAGCGCGTTGCCGGTCTGGGTGAGGTTGCCCTGGGTCATCAGCCGCTCGGTGGCGATCGGCGCAACCCCGGTGCCCAGCTGCAGCCCGCTGGGATATTGAGTGGTCTGGGACGACTGTGCGCCTGGCTGGGTGAGGTTCTGGTAGAGCAGATCCTGGAACACCGCGCGAGAGCCCTTGAACCCGCTGGTGTTGACGTTGGCCAGGTTGTTGGCGATCACGTCCATGCGGGTCTGCTCGGCCTGCAGGCCGGTCTTGGCGACGTAGAGAGAGCGAATCATGGCGGGGCGGGGAGAGATGTTTGCGGGGGGAGGAACGGCGCTCAGGACACGACCAGCAGTTGCGCCGCGGCCTGATGGTTCTGATCGACGGTCTGCATCAGCTTGGTTTGCATTTCGAACGCGCGGGTGTTGGCGATCATCTGGATCATCGCGTCCACCGGGTTGACGTTGCTGCCTTCGAGCGCGCCGATGGCCAGCTGCACCGTGGCGTCGGGTTGCGCCGGGCCTGCGGTGTCGCGAAACAGCCCGTCGGCGCCGCGCTGCAGCTGCGCCGCCGGCGGGTTGACCAGCAGCATGCGGCCGATCACCACCGGCGCGTCGGCCTGCCCGCCGCGCGGCACGCCCGATACCGTGCCGTCGGCGCCGATCTGCACCGACTGCATCGGCGGCAGCGACAGCGGCGCCCCGGTCTGACCCAGCACCGGGTGGCCGTCGCTGGTGGTGAGGATGCCGCCTGCGGAGATCTGCAGGTCGCCGTTGCGGGTGTAGGCGGTGTCGCCGTTGGGCGCCTGCACGGCAATCCACCCGGGCCCTTTGATCGCCACGTCCAGCGCCCGGCCGGTGTGGTTGAGCGGGCCTTCGCGCAGACTGGCGCGGTTGCCCTGCACCGCGGTGTACGCCGCGCTCGGCAGCGCGTTGCCGTACACCGGCAAGGCGCGGAACTGCGCCTGCTCGGCGCGGTAGCCGACGGTGTTGGCGTTGGCCAGGTTGTTGGCCGTGACCGTCTGCTGGTGCAGCACGGCGCGGGCGCCGGTGGCGGCAATCCACAGGGTGTCCATGATTCAGGGGCTCGGGTCGCGCGGCGGAAGGACGTCGCGGGCTTACAGGCTCAGCAAAGTCTGGACCACCTGGTTTTCCGTCTTGATGGTCTGCGCGTTGGCCTGGTACGCCTGCTGCGCGACGATCAGATTGACCAGTTGCGACGACAGATCGACGTTGGACTGTTCGACCGCGCTGGCCTGCAGCACCCCGAGTCCGCCGGCGCCGGGCTGACCGGTCAGCGGCTGCCCCGAGGCGTAGGTGGGCACGAAATAGTTGTTGCCCAACCGCTGCAATCCCTGCGGCGCCGTGAAATTGGTCAGATTGATCTGGCCGAGGATGGCCGATCGTCCATTGGTGTAACGGCCGTAGATGATGCCGCCGGGGTCGATCGACAGATTGCTGAGCTGGCCGACCGAGGAGCCATCGGTGGTGACGGCATTGACCACCGAAGGCGCGTTGTAATTGGTCGAGCCGGCGAAATTCAGCGCAATGGTCGAACCCGACGCACCGTCGGCCCAGGTGAACCCCGAAATCACCAGAGACGCAGAGCCGCTTACCGCACCCGTGTCAGTGAACTGCAAGCTCAGCGGGGGCGGAGGACTGACGTACACCCCCCCGCTCGCGGCGGTTGTCCCATCAACCGAATAGTGGACTTGCCAGGTTTGCCCGCCGCTGGTACTGCCCGACGGCAGCACGTAATAGGTGGTCAGCAGATGCGAGGTGCCCAGGCTGTCGTAAACCGTGGTCGTGGTCGAGAAGTTGTAGGTGGTCGGGTCGTTCGCGTTGAACGTCGTGCCGCTGGGGATCGGCGTGGCCGCGGCGTTGAGGTTCAGCGCCAGGGTGCCGCTGGTCGTGGCCTGCGGAGCGAGGGTGGTGGCGTTGATCTGCAGCGGCCCCGAGCCGCCGGTCAGCACCCCGCTGACCGCCGGGGTGCCGATGAGCTGGCCGCCCGCGGCATCGACGATGTAGCCGTTTTTGTCGAGCTGGAACTGGCCGTTGCGGCCGTAGACCGTCGCGCCGTTGTAGTTGAACTGGAAAAAGCCGCTGCCGTTGATCGCCACGTCCAGCGGGTTGTCGGTGGACTGGATATTGCCCTGCGAAAACTGCTGCGCGACGGTCGCGACCGTGGTGCCGATGCCGACCTGACCGTACTGCGGCGAGGTGCCGGCGATTGCCGCGGCGTAGGAGTCGGCAAACTGGGCGTTGGAACTCTTGAAGCCGACGGTGTTAGCGTTGGCGATGTTGTTGCCCATGACCTGCAGGTCGGTGGACGCGGCCTTCAGGCCGGACAACGCAGTCTGGAACGTGCTCATGGATTCCCCCGGTGTGGCAATCGACGGTGCGAAGGTGAACGGCTAAGGGTGCGGGCGGCGGTGCGTGCAGAGGCCGGCGCTTACATCACGCCCTGGATGCCCGACAGCGGAACCGAGGCGCCCTGGCCCTCGATCTGCAGCGCTGGGCCGTTGCTGCCGCCCAGCAGCACCGACTGCACCTTGCCGGCGCCGAACGGCACCGCGGCCACCGGCTGGCCCGAGCCGTCGGTGGCGCTGACGTTGAAGGTGTAGCTGCCGGGCGTGGCAGGCTTGCCGCCGCTGGTCGCGCCGTTCCAGGTGAAGGTCTGCACCCCGGCGGGCAGCGCGCCGAGATTCAGGGTCTGGACGGTCTGCCCGGCGCTGTTGAGCACCGCGACCTGCACGTTCTGCGCCGCGCTGGCCAGGGTGAAGCCGCCGGCGGCGCTGCCGCTGGCTGGCAGGGTCACGCTGTTGCTGTTGAAAATCACCGTCTGCCCGACCAGATTGGCCGCCTGCAGCCCCTGGGTCTGCGCCAGTTGCGCGGTCAGCGCCGCCATCGACGCCTGCAGCGACTGCACCCCGCTGGCGGTGCTGAACTGCGCCAGCTGCGCCGACAGATCCTGGTTGCTCAGCGGGTTGAGCGGGTCCTGGTTGGTCAGCTGAGTGACCAGCAGGTTGTAGAAGGTGTTGACATCGGCCAGCCCGCTCAGCCCCTTGCTGGCCGAGCCCGAGCTGCCGCTGCTGCTGGAACTCAGCGAGTTGAGAAAGGCGTTGCTGCCGATCGGTGAGGTGCTCATCGCAGTCGTCCTGGGTAAGTCGGGTCATCGGGGGCGGTCACTGCCCCAGGGTCAGGGTTTTCAACAGCAGATTCTTGGTGGTATTCATCACGTTCACGTCGGCCTGGTAGGCACGCGAAGCGGAGATCATGTTGACCATTTCATCGACCGGGTTGACGTTGGGATAGGCCACGTAGCCGTCCTTGTTCGCCAGCGGGTTGCCCGGCTCGTAGACCAGTTTCAGCGGCCCGGGTTTTTCCACCACCGCGGCCACGGTCACGCCGTTGACCCCGGCGGGCACGCCAGCGCCGGATAGCGGCTGCGCCGCGAACACCACCTCGCGCGCGCGGTACGGCTGGCCGTTGGAGCTGACCGCCGAGTCGGCGTTGGCGAGGTTGCTGGCGACGACGTTGAGCCGGTAGCTCTGCGCGTTGAGCGCCGAGTTGGCTACATCCAGGGCGTTGAACAGCGACATGGCGGGTTCCTCAATCTGGTGCGGTTCAGCCGCTGATGGCCGTGCTCAGCAGCCGGATGCGGCTGGTGAGAAAAGTCAGATCGGCTTCATACTGAATGCTGTTTTTCTGGAACGCCGACTGGTCGCGGTTCATGTCTACCGAATTGCCGTCCAGCCGCACTGCGTTGCCCGCTTCAAAGGCGACGAAACCCGCGCCCGGCTGCAGCGCTGCGGCGTTGCCGATCTGCCGCTCTTGCTCGGTGCGCAGTGCCAGCGCGCCGCCCTTGCCCGACAGCGCGGCGCGATAGGCAGCGGCGAAGTCCAGATCGACGGCCTTGTAGTTCGGCGTGTCGGCGTTGGCGATGTTCGCCGCCAGCAGTTGCTGGCGCTGCGCCCGCAGGGTCAGTGCGGTCTGCAGCGGGGCGAATTCGCGGTCGAGGGCGGAGAGCATGGCAGGGTCGAGGCAGCAGTTTGCGGCGTTGAAACTGCAGTTTCCGTGCCAGCCGCTGGGGGTGCATGCGGCGCCCACGGTCGGGAGCCGAGCACCCGCATTTGCTGCGGTCAGGGCGCGGCGGCCTTTGCCGGCAGGTGCGGCAAGCGCTGCCAGGCGGCAAATCAGCGGCAAAGTCTTGCCGCTGCGCGCGCCGATCGGCCCGCCGCGCGGTTATCGGCTTGCCGCCGCACCGGGCGAGCAGTGGGGACGACGAACGTCGGCTCAGGTCGTTGCCGAGCACCGGCTGGGCCGCGACGGGGTTGGTATGGAGATTGCCTCGCTCAAGCGGGCCGGCGCCCCGGGGTGCGACGGTGCCGCGGGCAGGGCAACGCCGTCGGTGCGTGACTGAGCGCTGCCTCCCCTTGTTCACCCCTGTGTCCCGGCGCACCGAGCCGATGTTCGCGATGAACCAACCTTCGCTCTCCTCATCCTTCCTCGACCGCCTGTCGTGTTCGGCGAATTGGCTGCGACGCCAGCGTGCGGTCAGACGGGCGCTGGTGCGTGCGCTGGCAGCGATGGCGCTGCTCGGCGCGGGGGTGGCGCAGGCGTCGCCGGCGCCTTCGGCGACCGAGCCGGCCGAGTCCATCCGCGGAGCGGTCGAGGGTTTCGTGCGCGCGCAGCTTCCGGGCGACGCCGCGCGGGCGCGCATCGACGTGCAGGGGCCGGCGCCTGGGCTGCGCTTTCCGCGCTGCGAGGCGCTGCGAACCCGCTATTTCGGCACGCCTGACCCGTATGGCGCGCAGACCGTGGAGGTGCGCTGCGCGGCGCCCAGCGCCTGGGTGCTGTATGTGCCGGTGCGGGTGGATTTGCCGCAGACGGTGCTGGTGGCGCGGCGTGCGCTGGAGGCCGGTCACACCCTGACCGCCGACGATCTGAGCGCGGTCGAGCGCAGCCGCAGCAGTCTGCCGCCGGGGGCGGAGGCTGACAGTAGCCTGGTCGTCGGGCAAGTGTTGCGGTTCAGCGTTGCGGCGGGCCAGCCCATCGTGCAGGGCATGCTTACCGGGCCGCAGTTGGTGCGGTCGGGGCAGTCGGTCGATCTGGTTGCGATCGGCCCCGGGGTGCGACTGGTCGCGTTGGGACAGGCGATGGCCGACGGCCGGGTCGGACAGCCGGTGCTGGTGCGCAATGTGCAGTCCGGCCGGGTGGTCACCGGGGTGGTCAACGCCCAAGGAGAAGTGGTGGTGCAGCTGCGTTAGTTGCTGCGTCGATAAACCGACGCAGCTGATGATCATCGGGCGATTCTGGAGTAAATGTTTCTTGAGGCTAAAAATCTCGGTATTCGTAAGGCACGGTCCGGTATGAACCACCATAAATTCAGATGGCAGCACTGGCATCGGGTTTGCTTTCCCAGCCTGGACGATTGAAGGAGAGCCGACATGCCCGCCCTTGCCGTGGTGAATACCCCGTCTTCTCGCGCTACGGTCGCGCCGCACCCGCGGCGTGAGCCGCCGCCGTTGCCCGAGGCGCTCGATGCGCAAGGCCCGGTGCTCGCCGCACAGACGGCGATCCGGCAGGGGCGGCAGCTCTACAGCGGCTGGCTGCAGCGCTGCCTGCGGCAAAGCGCATTCCAGCGGCATCCGGGCGTGGTTGCGGCGCTGCCGCTGCAGGCCATCGGCAGCCAGATCGACGCCGCGCGCGAGGGGGGCGATCTGGCCGCGGTGCTGCAGCCGGGGGCTGACGCGCTGCAATCGCGCCTGCAAGGCCTTGCGGCACAGGTCGCCGAACTGAGCCAGACGCCGCGTGGCGGGGTGGCCGCGCTTGCGGCCTGGGATCGGCTGATCGAGGCGGCGCTGGCGGTGTTGCAGGGGTTCAGCGATCTCGAAGTGCTGCTGGCCGCGCACCGTGCCGGCAACGATGCACTGACCGGTCTGCCCGGTCGTGCTGCTTTGCAGCAACGGCTGGTCGCCGAGCATGCGCTGCATGCCCGCAGCGGCCGGCCCTGTGCGCTGGCGGTGGTCGACCTCGACCATTTCAAGCAGATCAACGACCGCCACGGCCATCTGGTCGGCGACCGCGTGCTGGCTGAATTTGCGCGGCTGCTGCGCGCCAGCCTGCGTCCTTACGACGGGGTATATCGCTACGGCGGCGAGGAATTCGTGCTCATCCTGCCGGGTGCCGACGCGGCGCAGGCCGCGCGGGTGATCGACCGCATCCGAGCCCGTCTGTCCGCCGCGCCGCTGGCGGCCGGCGAGGCGCTTGCCCTGCCGGTGCAGTTTTCCGCCGGAGTGGCCGAGCTGCAGGCCGCGCAGCCCGTGGTGCAGAGTCTGCGCAACGCCGACGCCGCGCTCTACCAAGCCAAGCGCGAGGGCCGCAACCAGGTTCGCCAGCAAGCCACCGTGGCGCTCTGAGGCCGGGTGCGCGGTTGCCCGGAGAAGGCGTGATGTCCGTCGCCCCGCCGCGACCCGCCCGCCTGCGCGACGCGGGCGCGGCCGAGCTGTGGGCGGCATTTCGCATCGACGCGCAGGCGTTCCTCGCCCAGTTCGTCGACGGGCTGCGGCCGCGCGCCGATCGTGAAGACTCCCTGCAGGCGTTGGCCGCTGCCGGCGAGGCGCTGCGCGGCATCCGCATCGGCGCGGAGTTCCTGCGCCTGAGCGAACTGGCCGCCGCGTGCCGCCGCGCCGAAGCCGAGTTGCTCGAGCGCTTGCCGCAGGCGGGCAACGGCGAGCCGCAGCCTTGGCCGCAGGCCCAGGCCGTCGTGGCGATGATGCGGCAGACGCTGGGGCTGGGTAAGGGAGATACGTCGGATCAGGTGGATGCGGTCGGTGCGACGGCCGAGTCCTCGCCAGACGCCACGCTCGGGGCAGTCCCGTCCGGGACGCGAGCGGTCGGCACCCAACCGACGGGCACCGCGCCCCCAACAAGCCAGCAGCCATCCCCGGCACCGGCGCCATCGGCGCAGGTTCAGCCCTCCGAAACCGCCGTCGGCGCGCGCGAGACGACTGAGCCGGCTACCGGCTGGCCGGTCGGGCCTGGTGCGCAGGTCGCGTCGGGCGATGTGCTGGCCAAGGCTGCGCACACCGTGTTTTCCGAGCCGGCTGCGCCGCCGCAATCGAGCGGGGAACCGGGTGTGCAAACGCGCGATCGCGCGCCTGCGTCGGCGACCGCGGCGCCGCAAGCCCCGCACGCCCCAACAGCGCACGAGCCGCAGCACGACGACGCCGAGCCGCTGTGGCTGCGCACCCGCTGGCTGCGCCGCGGGCCGTGGACGCTAGCGCTGCCGGCAGACGAAGTCGCCGAGCCGCAGCCGGCAGCGGTGTGGACGGGCGAGGGCGGGGCCAGCCTCGCCGTGATCGACGGCAT
>CAYMDM010000031.1:0-29577 GCA_964389235.1 uncultured Burkholderiaceae bacterium | reverse complement strand
GATCTCGAAGATGTCGCAGCCCACCACGCCGTTCCGATGCCCGCCGTCGATCGCCACGCCCGAGCCGTGGTAGTCGCCGACGTTGCGGATCGTGCATCCGGCGATCGTGCAGCCCTCGGTGTCGCGCAGCAGGATGGCCGTCCCCTCGCAGCACTCGAAGGTCAGTCCGCGGAACGTCACGTGCGACGTTTTCGGGCCGATTTCGAGGATCGTCCGCATGGTGGGGGCATACACCGTTTTCTTGTCCAACCCGCCCGGCGGCCAGAAGTAGAGCGTCCAGGTCTCGCGGTCCAGGTACCATTCGCCCGGAGCGTCGAGTTCTTCCATGAGATTGCGCACGTAGTAACGGTCGCCTGGCCGGATCGGATACGAGGCATCGGCCGCGAGCGTAATCTGCCGTTTTGGGCGGTCGATGGCCTTGATCGGCAGGATGTTGTTCCACCAGTTGTAACGCGGGAAGACGAACACCTCGCCGTCGGTCGGTCGGCTCCAGGGGCGTTCGTCCGCCGCCTTGTAGATCAAGGTGTGGCGGTTTTCTCCCGGAATGTCCTGGTACATCGAAACCAGCTTCCCATCGACATAAGCCCAGCCCCCGCCGTAGGGATTCTGCGGATCGTAATTCGGCCACCGCGCCAGGTGCTGGCGTCGTCCGCCGAAGATCAATTGGCGGAAGTAGATTCCCTTGAGTCCGATCGCGGCCAGATCGGCCTTGAGGATCGACCCACGATGCGGAGCAAAGCCAGTGATCTCCCGACCGCCGATGAGGATTGGCTTTTCATCCTGATATGCGCGATACACGACCGGGGCGTCGGCCGTGCCCGAGTCCTGGGCTTCCAGCTTCAAGGTCCGCGGGAGGGCGTAGAGTCCGCCGCGAAGGTAGACCGTGACCGGCTCGGCGCGGCCCGCCGCCTTGAGTTTGCGCACGGCATCCCTCGCCCGCTCCAGGGTGGCGAAAGGGCCGTCCGTCTTGGCGGCGTTCGGCGCCGCCAGGCTGCCGGACCAGGCGTCGTTGCCGTCGGGGGCAACGTAAAAGTCCGCCGCCTGCGCCCAGACGCAACCCATCCAAACGAACAACGCAACTCCAACGAGTCTCGGCATGGTGCAATTCCTTTCGATGGCCTGATCCCGGAAACGTCGGCTAGTGCCCGCCCGAGGCGCCTACGCCGTGCAGCGATTCGACGCGGCTGAGCTTGGGCCAGGCATAAGCGTAGACGGCGATGAACACGAAACAAATCAGCGGCACGATGAAGCCGCGCGACATATTGGAATGGTCGGCCACGGCTCCCATGATCTTGGGCAACAGCGCGCCGCCCACGATGCCCATGACGATAAACGCCGAGGCTTGTTTGGCCCGGGCGCCGAGGCCATAGATGCCCAGCGCGAAGATCGTCGGGAAGGTGATCGACATGAAGAAATAGCACGAGAACACGGCGGCGACCGACAGCCATCCCCATTTGAGGAAGACCACAAGGCACAGCACGGCGTTGATCACGCTGTAGAGGCCCAGCATCTTGTGGGCGGAAACCTTGCGCAACAGGGCCGCCCCGCTGACCCGCCCCAGCAAGAAGCAGAAGAAACCGACCGATGCGAGCGTGGCCGCGAATTGATTCGTCAGGCCGACGACGCCGTCGTGAAAGGCCAACTCCTGCGGATACGCGTCGGCCAGAAGCAGGCGGTTGAGCCTCGGCTCGCTGCGTCCCTTGTCCCCGGCCAGCGCCGCTTTGGTCTTTTCGCTCAGCGCGACGTGGCTGAATCGCTCCGGATCGTAGAGGCTTTGCTTCGCGATCAGGCTGTTGAGGTCTTGGGCCAAGGCGATGCGCGCCGCGGTCAAGCTGGCACGCCCTTCATTCAGACGCACCAAAGTTTGCCGGGTTGCATCGGACAAGTTGTCGGCGAGGAACCTGGACAAGGGATCCGCGGGCTCGGCCAGTTTCCGAGCCAAGGCCGGCACGTCCTTGAAGTCCGCGGTGCCGAAGGCCGTGCGGATTTCGATCCACTTGCTTCCCTCCTTCAACCACGAAGCCGGCAACGTGGGCGGTTCGCTCGTCATGTAGTTGATGAAGAAGGCGAAAATGCCGCATTGGGCCGCGACGTAGAAGAACTGGGCCAGCGTCGCGCCGGTGAAGTGCTCGTGCGACCAGATGCTATGGTGCGTCAGACGCTTCACGATCCCAACCAGCCCGACGGCGGCAATCGCCAACGCAAGGGCGGCGCCGGCCGCCAGCACCACGATGATCGAGTTCTGTTCGCTCACCACGAGGCTGGACGGGTGCGGGAGGGCCGAAGCCAGCCCGACGAGCCGCGGGCCAAGATGCAACGAGTCGAACGTCAGCCAGAGGATGAAAACGAACACGCCCAACAGCGCGGCCACATTGCCCAGCAACAACGCGTAGGACAATCCCCGATTCACGTGACGCACGGTTGGGGCCGCCGCGTCGGCGTTGCCGTGGTTTGCGTCCAGCTCGTAGTCGTCCTTGGGGCGGATGTCGGGAACGGGGGCGAAAAAGAAGATCACGGCCAGAAGGAGCACGGCGACCGCCACGCCGGCGTAGGGAATCCACAACGTCTGCGAGCCGGTGCTCCGGCCGGCTTCGTCCGTGCCGTAGAAGAACAGGCTGCCCGCGATCGGACCAAAAATCCAGCCCACCCCGTTGCACGATTGGGCCGTGTTGATGCGAGCCGCCGCGTAGCGTGGAGGCCCGAGCACGGTCGTATAGGGGTTGGCCACCGTCTCCAGAAACGTCAGCCCCGACGCCACCACGCACACGCCCAGCAAAAACGCCCAGAACTGCGCGATGTTCGAGGCGGGGATGAACCAGAACCCGCCCACGGCCACGAGCAGCAGTCCGGCGATGATGCCTCCCTTGTAGCCCAGGCGCGTCGCCAGCCAACCGGCGGGAATCGACATCAAAAAATAGCCCATCCAGTGCGCGAACTGGACCCAGGCCGACTGCGACAAGCTCAGCTTCAGTTCTTCCTGAAAGTGCTTGTCCATCACGTCGATCATGCCATTGCAAAAGCCCCAAAGCAGGAAGAGCGAACTGACCAGAATGAACGTGAATGTCACGTTGCGTCCGTCTTCCAGGACGAACATGCCTTGGTTTTCGTTCTGCGTGGCGGCTTGGGTTCGGGTGGGAGTCGACATAGGCTTCTCGCTGCGGCCCTCTGCGGTAATCTCGGAAGGAAATCGGCCCGTTTCTCCCTCGCGCTACGCCTCGGTTTCTCTCAGGTGGCCAAGGCTTGCGGAAATGTTCCGCCGAGGCGAAGTCGGAAGAAGTTTCAATTATGGCAAGGCGGATGGACAAACGCAACGGCGCATGGCGATCGCCGCGAACCGCTGGCCTTGCGTGCCGCGTCTGCGCGCAAAGCGGCGCGGCGTTTGATTCCCCGGCTCGGGGCCGTTAAAGTGAAAGGATCGAAACCACGGGATGGAAGCAGCCAAGCGATCGAGGACGAAATGGAAAAGGTGCAGCGTCCCTATGGGTGGTGGTCGAGCCCGATCACCCCGCGAAGTCTGGCCGAGGACCGGCGTCTGGACGCCGCCTGCTGGGATTCGGATGGCGAAACGCTCGTCTGGCTGGAAGGGCGATCCGGGCGCGGCGTGCTCGTGGCCGAGCCGTCGGCCGAGGATGCGCCGCGCGACTTGACGCCGGAATGGGACGTTCGCGCGGAGGTCGGCTACGGGGGCGGCGATTTCACCGTGCACGGGGGCTTCGTGTATTTTGTCGTTCACAAGAGCGGGCGGATCTACCGGCAGTCGCTCGGCGGCGGGCCCGCCCGCCCCATCACGCCCCCCTTCGACAAGGCCGCCTCGCCCGTCGTTTCGCCCGACGGCCGCTGGGTCGCCTACGTTCATCAGGATGACGACGAGGTGGACCGGATCGCCGTGGTCGATGCCGCTGGGCGGAAATGGCCCCAGACGCTTGCCGAGGGACGCGATTTCTACATGCAGCCTCGCTGGAGTCCCGACGGTCGGAGCCTGGCCTGGATCGCTTGGGACCATCCGAACATGCCTTGGGACGGAACCACGCTGATGGTTGCGGCGGTCCGAGGGTCGGACGCGGGGCTTCCGACCCTCGAGGAGCCCCGCCAGCTCGCCGGCGGTCCCGACGTGGCCGTCTTCCAGCCCGAATTCACCCACGACGGCCGACATCTGCTCTACGTTTCCGACGAAACGGGCTGGGGGCGGATCGCGCTGCACGACCTGGTTTCGGGCCAGCGCCAATGGCTCACGGCCGCAGGGGCCGAGTACGCCGTTCCGGCTTGGGTTCAAGGCATGAGGACCTATGCCGTCAGTGCCGACGGCCGGTTCGTCACCGCCGCACGCAACCAGCGCGGCGTGGTGCAATTGGAGCGGCTGGACTTGGCGACGGGTCGGGCGGCGGAAGTGGAAGAACTGGCCGCCTATGGCGACATCGCCCAGATCACCGCGTGTCCCAAGGGCGATCGCGTCGTCATGGTGGCCAGCGGGGCGACCGTCCCGCCGCGGATCCTCGAACGCGACTTCGCCCGAGACCGCACCCGGATCGTCGCGAGGGCGTCGGCCGAATTGACGCCGGAGGCCGCCTTGGCCCGATGCGAGGCCCTGTCTTGGCGATCCTCGGACGGCGAACCGGCGCACGGGCTCTTCTACGCTCCGGCAAGCGACCGGTTCGTCAGCGAAGGCAAGCCGCCGCTGGTGGTGATGATTCACGGCGGGCCGACCTCGCAGTACCGCGCCGGCTGGAACGCGCAGGCCCAGTTTTTCGCCACGCGAGGCTACGGCGTGCTGCTGGTGAATTATCGCGGGAGCACCGGCTATGGGCGGGAGTACATGCTCAAGCTGCGGGGCAACTGGGGCGTGTGCGACGTCGAGGACGCCGTCGCCGGGGCACGCCATCTGGCCGAGGCGGGCCGCGTCGATGCCGAGCGGACCGTGATCATGGGTGGCAGCGCCGGCGGTTTCACCGTGCTCCAGGCCATGACGCGAATGCCTGAAGCCTTCGCCGCGGGGATTTGCCTTTACGGAGTGGCCAACCAGTTCCACCTCGCCGCCGAAACCCACAAGTTCGAGGCCCGCTATCTCGACTCCCTGCTGGGCCCCCTGCCGGCGGCTTCCAAAATCTACCGCGAGCGATCCCCTTTGTATCACGCCCACCACATCAAGCGTCCGATGGCGATTTTTCAGGGCGACATCGACCGCGTCGTTCCCCGCCAGCAGTCCGACATGATCGTCGAGGCCCTCCAGCGCAATCGGACGCCGCACGTGTACCACGTGTACGAGGGCGAAGGCCACGGCTGGCGCAAGACGGAAACGATCGAGCATTTCTACCGAACCGTGGAGTCGTTCCTGCGACAGCACGTGCTGTATTCATGAGCGGCGACGGCGCCGTTTCCGTCGGCCCGAGGTTTTTTCGCAACGCCTTATGTCCCACCCTCCCGAAGCCCCACTCCGCTCTGCCCGACCCATTCGCCTTTTCCGCAGTGCGATGGCGGCCTACCGGACGGCCGCCGTGCTTGGCTGCACCACGCTGCTGTTGCTGGTCGCGTTGAACGCGGTTTTGAGCCTCGCGTTTCGCGTCAAGGACGCCTTCTTTCCCGAGATGACCCCGGGCGCTGCGGCCTACCACGATCGGCTGCGCAGCGTCTACCCGGGAATGGGCCTGGAGGAGATCCGCGAACTCATGGCGGAGACCTGGCAACGGCGCATCGTGTACGACCCGTTCGTCCAGTTCCGCGAGGGACCGTTTTCCGGAAAATATGTCAACGTCCACGAGGCTGGCTTCCGCCTGAGCGCCGACCAGGGGCCGTGGCCGCCCGCCGACGATGATCTGCGGATCTTCATGTTCGGCGGTTCGACGCTGTTCGGCTACGGCGTGCGGGACGAGGATACGATCAGCTCGCACTTGCAACGCTACCTTCGCGAGCGGCTTGGCCGCAAGGTGAGCGTCTATAATTTCGGCCAGGGGGCGTTTTTCTCGGCCCAAGAACGGGCGTTATGGGAGCAACTCCTGCTGGCCGGCCGTCGCCACGACCGGGCGATTTTCGTCGACGGGCTCAATGAGTTCGCCCAGCTCAACGGCGAACCCGCTTGGACGCAGACGCTCCGCGAGTTCGTCTCGCAGACGACCAACGACTGGTCGCAGCGCTGGGTCGCCCGGACGGCCCTGGCCCGATTTGTCGCCGGCGTGCGGAATCGACTGGGCATGGTTTCCGAGGGGGCCGAAGCGGGTTCCGGCGATGCGGACGAAGCGGCGATCGATCCCGCCACGGTCGAGGCAGTCTGCGAAAGGTACCTGAACAACAAACGGATGATCGAGGCCGTGGCGGCCGCCTACGGCGTCTCATGCACGTTCGTGTGGCAGCCGGTGCCAACCTATCAATACGACTTGAGTCGCCACCCGTTCTTGCCGAAAAACCTCAGTCTCCCGCTTCGCTACGCCCCGCCTGGCTACGCCTGGATGGCGGCGCGGCGCGGCGACGGGCGTCTCGGCAGCAATTTCCTTTGGCTGGCCGACTTGCAAAAAGACCAGCCGGGGCCCCTCTACGTCGACCAGGTGCACTACACCGCGGCGTTTTCCAAAACCCTGGCCGAGGCGATCGGGGCGTGGCTTCTGCGCTGATCACTGGGCCATGGACTTCGAGCCTTGCGGCGAACCGGCGATCATCACGCCCTCGGGCAGAGGCCGAGCGGCCACGCCGAGTCCGAGTTGATGGAGTTCCTTGCGCAGCCGCCGGAACGCGTCGAAGCTGTCGGCGTAGACCCAGATCGTGATCGTCGTCTTGTCGGACTTTCGCTGGACCAGCGCGCGGCGAAAGGCCGAATCCGCCGCCAAGGCTTCTTCCACCGTCTCGCCGACCTGCCCTCCGACCGGAATCACCGTCCATTGCGTCAGCCTCAGGCCGATATGGCGGATCGCCCCGCCCCCTGGCTGCTCTTCGATCGTGTCGTGCCGCTGGACCGTGTAGCGAAAGCGAAACCCGCCCTCGGGTCCGACCGTCTCGGTGAATTCCGGCAGGCCGTCGCGTTCCAAGAGCCGATCGGCCTTGCGGCGTGCGTCGTCGCGAGCCAGGCGGACGAGCTTTTCGATCGGAACGTAGGCCACCCGGCCTTGCCGCAGATGGAAGTGAAGTTCTTCGTCGTCCACGGTCCGACCAAGCGGCGTGGGATAGCTCTCGACGACCACGGCCTCGGGCCGGCTCGTCTCCACGCGGCGTTGCCGTTCGCGAAGCTCGTCGAGTTGACGCCGGGCTTCGGCCAGCCGCCTGGCCGTGTCGAAGCGGGCCTGCGTCTGCGCGTCCATCTCGGAGCGTCGCTGGCTCAGTTCCTGTTCCAACGCGGCCACGCCGGTGGCCAACACGTCGCGTTGAAGGGCCCGGGCCGCGGTCTCTTGCTCCAGGGCCTGGATCTCTTCCAAGATTTTGGCCACCTCGCCGCGGAGCGAGCGTTCCTCGGCCAGGGCGGCTTCCAGGGCGGCCTGGGCCGCGGCGGCCTCGGGCGTCGCCGCCAACGGATCGACCGGCGTGTTGCGAATCCGCATTCCCACCATGACGACCATGATGAGCATGATGCACACCACGCTCGCCACGATGTCCAAGAAGGAATCGGCGTTGACTGGCTCGGTTTCCTGGAAAACGACGCGAGGCATAGGCAAGGAAGCTTGGTGGCCGATCCCGCGACGGGCACCGCCTCCCGAGGACGGCCACCCGGTCTGGGACGGTCGCGTGATGCGTTGCTAACTCTTTCGTTCCACAATCAGGCCGCTGTTGTCCAGCAAGGTTTTCAGCTCGTCGAAGCGGAATTCGGCGTCGGGCGTGACCTCGATGCGGAGGATCGGGCGCCAGTACATCCCCCGGCCGGCGATTCCCCAAGTGTTCATGTATTCCCACACCGCGGACACGAAATCGTCGATCGTGTCTTCGACGCGTTCGCCTAGGGCGACGAACTTGCGTTCGGCCTTGGGGTCGTCTGGAACGATTTCCAGGCGATTGGAGGTGCATCGCACGCGGATGGGCCGCGTGACGCCCACCGATCCCCGCGCCGCGTTCGGCAGCCCCCAATTCTCGCCGCGGCTTTCCGCCAGGCGTTTGGTCTTGGCATCGTGGGGATCGGATCGCTCACTTGGATTTTGCTTGGCCTCGGGTGGCGGGTTTTCCTGCGGAAGCCACTCGCCCGGCCGCATCGCAATCGCTGGGGCGCCGCCGGCCTGCGACGCGGTGCCCGCCGGCGACCCTTGATCGCTTGACGCGATCCGCCGGCCTTCGACCGCCGAGCGTGCGTCCCCCTTCGCGCCGGCGGACGACTTGACCGCGCCACGACGAAGCAGGGCTGCCGAGGAGGACGTGTCGGGATCGATCTCGCGGATCAAACCGCCTCCAGGCGCCGCCCGGTAACTCACACGAGACTCCCGCGAAGCCGCCTTCGCGTTGCCGAAGACCGCGCTGGCCATGGCGCCCTCGGCGGCAAGGCCGCGCGCGTTCACGGATCGACCGGGCTGGGACACGTTTTCAGCGACAGCGCTGGCCGGGCCACGGTCGGATTCACCGCCGCCGAATTGGGAGGTCAGCGACTGGCCGGACGAATCCGAGGCCCCCGAACCAGCACTGCCCAACCCCGAAACGCCCGTCGGTTCCCCGGCGACGGTTCCGCCGCGCGCGTCGCGAGACGGCTGGGAGTCCGCGCTTCGGAATCGTTCCGGGGCAAAGGCCGTCGCTTGGCCCGCCGGTTGCGCGGCGTCCGACGGGCTCCCGTTCGCAATCGCCACGCCGCTACCCTGCCCTGCGACCGGACCGCCGCCCATGGCCACGCTCCACGCGCCGGGGGAAGTGCTGTTGGCCAGCATTGCCGTCAGCACGGCACGGCGGCGGCGTTGTTCGCGGGCCTCGGCGACCACGGCACGCATCGCGCGATCCACCTCCGGGTTCGATTGCGGAAACGCCAACTCCCAGTCCTCGCCCACCAGTTCGTACCCCATCGAGGATTTCCACGAGGCCAAGGCGGCTCGGGCCACGTAGTAGGCGGGAATGCCGTTGGGCCGCACGAGCAGTAAGGGATAAGGTTCATCCGATCCATCCCCTCGGATCTGCTTCTGCGCCAGCAACGCCTCCCGCGCCGCACGCAAGGCCTGATCCAGCGGATTGTCGGCCTCGATCGGCTCCTCGAAATCGGTTTCACGCAGCGCGATTCCCTCGGGCTGTAAGACGATGGCGTCGGCGCGGCATTCGATATAAAGGGGCGGGCGATAGGTGCCGTTCGGTCCCTGGTAGGGGATGATCGCGTAGGAGCGAGGCCGGGCCGCGGCCGCCTGCTGGGCGGCGGCGAGCTGCTTTTCAGCCTCGGCAATCTCTTCCTGGATTTGCCGCCATTGTGCTTCCAGCTCCGTTCGATCCTGGGTGCCTTGCTCGCTTGAGTGGTCCATGCCCCGAAGGGTTGCCTGAAGCTGATCGCCCTGCTGGCGCAGCCTTCGGGCATGGTTTTCGACGTGTCCCAGGACAAGCCGGGCCTGCGTCAAACGTTCTTCCGCCTGGCTGCGGGCCGTCTTCAACTCGCCGATCCGCCACTCGGTCAGCTCGCGTTGGGATTGGGCGTCGACCTGGCATTGGGCGGCCTTCACGGTCGCCTCGTGAAGGGCTTGGAGCCGGGCCTGGCGCGCCATGGCCAGCAACAGCGGCACCAGCGCCCCCATCGTGCAGATGAGCACCGCGAGGAACGGAAAGAGCGAAATCGTCGGGCTCTTTCGGCTGCGGCTGCGGTGCTGGGAGAATGCGGGGGTGCTCATGCGGCCTGACTAGCCCGACGCGAGGATTCCAGCCGGACGATGGGCCCGGCCGGGGGTTCGGCCAGCCGGGCGGTCAGCAGGTGGATCGCGGCGGCAAGGCTCATGACCGTTTCCTCGAAATGCTGCGCGCCTGCCAACGAGGCCAGATTGCGGTTCAAGGTTTCCTCCATGCGGGCCACCTGTGCCGTGGCGTCCGTCGCCCGTTCGAGCACTTCCACGCGGCGCACGAGGACTTCCTGAGCCGCGGCCAGAGTTTCGAGGCTTTCGCTCAATGTCTGTTGCAACGTGGCCCATTGTTGACGGCTTTTCTCGGCAAACCCCTGTTCCGCGGCGGTCAACTCCCGGGCGTGCCGCGCGAGGCTTTCGGCCAGGGCGGTCTGCAAGGAAGCGCGCGCCGCCGGGGCGAGCAGGTCGTCAAACGCCGGGTTGCCGGTGACGGCAATCGCTCGCGCGTCCCAGCCGGCGGCGACCAGGTTGTCGCGCACCGCGGGGCTGAGCACGCAGGTCAGCGTCGGCCGCCACTTGCGCGCGGCGAACGCATCGCCGGGCAGCGCGAACAGATCGAGCAGCGCCACGGTCGGCAAGCCGGCGTCGCTGGCGGCGTCCAGCGCCGCCTGCTCGCTGCGCGGCGAGTTGGTCGCCAGCACCAGATCCGGGCGCAGGTGGTCGATCAGCCGGCGCATCACGGCCAGCGGGTAGAACGCCTGCCGGCCACTTTGTTGCAGCGCGGCCTGCGCAGCGTCCACTCCGAGCTGCTGCTCCAGCGCCCAGGCGTTCAGGCCCAGGTAGGCCAGCGATTCGTCGGGCGCGACGTCGGGGTGGGTGTTGCCGGCGAGCAGCGTCTGCCCCATTTCCAGCGCGCGCTGTTGCTCGGCAGCGGAGAACAGCGGCAGCAGCTCGCGATAGCCCAGCGGCGACTCGCCTGCGGCGCGCGCGACTTTGGCCGCGGTGGTCAGCGCCAGCAGGTCGATGTGCAGGCCGGGCCGCTGCTCGCGCAGCGCGCGCAGCACCGGCAGCACCATCTGAATGTGCCCGCCGCCGTAGGCCACGGCAAGCAGGCGGGGAGGGCGGTTCGGGCGGGGCATCGGCGCGGTGGGAGCAAAGCCGACATTGTCGCTGCGGCGGTTTTGCGGCAGGGGGATCGGCCTCGCGGGCTTGCCTGCTGGCCGGGGTGCAAGCGGCTTTCGAGACCGCCCGGCGGGAGCGATGAAGTCGTCGAGAGCATGCATGACCGTTCGGGAAATCCCGGAGATCGAGGGTCGCATCTGTGACGACAGTGTTACGTCTGCTGACTGGGTCTGGCCGGGCGTTGGGTCTAAAAACGCGGAACATCCGTTCACAACCCGAGCCGCCGGCGACGCACAACGACGCCCGGCGCGCTCCCGACATTCCAAGGAGACACCATGGCCAGCCTGCCTTCCGAAGCGCTACCCCAGACGCCCCCCGCCGCCAGCGGGGGGATTCGCAAACATGCCGGGCTGTGGAGTCTGCTGTTCGCCAGCCTGACCGCGATCGTCGGCTCGGGCTGGCTATTCGCGCCGCTCAACGCCGCGCAACAGGCCGGGCCGGCGAGCGTTCTGTCGTGGCTGATCGGTGCCGTGGCAATCCTGCTGCTGGCCTTTGTGAACGCCGAGCTGACCACGGCTTTTCCGTCGATGGGCGCGGTCATCACCTTTCCCAAACTCAGCCACGGCAAGCTGTTCGCCGCAGTGATGAGCTGGGTGGTGTTTCTTGGCTATGTGACGGTGGCGCCGGCGGAGGTGCTGGCCATCGTCACTTACGCGAACAACTATCTGCCCGGGATGGTGCATCACAAAAGCGGGCTGCTCACCCCCGAGGGCTTCATCATCAGTGTGATCATCCTCGGGCTGTTCGTGTGGATCAACGCGATGGGCGTGCGGTTCATGCTGCGCATCGGCAACACCATAATGGTGTGGAAGCTGGTGGTGCCGGTGCTGACCGTGGTGGTGCTGCTCGCCGTCGCGTTCCACGGCTCGAACTTCACTTCGCACGGCTTTGCGCCGATGGGGTTCCAGGGCGTTGTCGGCGCGGTCGCCGCGTCGGGCATCGTGTTCAGCTACCTGGGCTTTCGCCAGTCGATCGAGCTTTCGGGTGAGTCGAGCAACCCGCAGCGCGATCTGCCGATCGCCATCATCGGCTCGGTGGTGATCGCGGCGATTCTGTTCGTCGGGCTGGAAGTGGCGTTCATCGGCGCGGTCACTCCGGCCAGCCTGGCCGAGGGCTGGGCCAAGCTGAGCTTCACCGGGTCGGCCGGGCCGTTTGCTGGGCTGGCGATGCTGGCCGGGCTGAGCTGGCTGGCGGTGCTGCTGTATATTGACGCGGTGGTGTCGCCCGCAGGCACCGGGCTGATCTACGGCGGCGGCTGCTCGCGTGCGATCTACGCCGCGGGCAAGGAAGGACTGGCGTTTGACGCGCTGGCCAAACTGAACAAGAAAGGCGTGCCGGCCGTCGGGCTGTGGATCACCTGGATTGTCGGGCTGCTGTTCTTTCTGCCGTTTCCGTCATGGCAGAAGATCGTCACATTCATTTCCTCGGCGACGGTGCTGGCCTATGGCGTCGGCCCGATTGCGTTGATGACCTTGCGCCGCACCCTGCCGCCCGAGCAGTATCCGCGGCCGTTCACCCTGCGCGCCGCCGGGCTGATTGCGCCGCTGGCATTCATCGTGTCCAACCTGATCATCTACTGGTCGGGCCGCAGTACCGACGACTTTCTGTTCGGCGCGATCGGGGTGATTTTCATCCTCTACGTGATCGCGCAGGCGGTAGCCGGCAAGCTGGGCGAACTCGGCTGGCGCTATGCGTGGTGGCTGCTGCCGTATTTCGTCGGCATGTGGGCGATCACCCACTTCGGGCCACACGCCATCGTCGGCGGCACCGGGGATATCGGCTTCTACACCGGCATGGGGCTGGTGGTCATCCTCAGCCTCGTCATCCTCGCACTGGCGGTGTTCGCCGGCCACGACCCGGCCGAGGCACGAGGCATCCTGACCAGCCGCGCGGCGCAGCGCGCCGGTCGGGGCTGAAGTGAGCAAGACTGAAAAGGGCAGGCGAGGCGGTGGCGGGTTCGTTCAAGGAATCGCCACCGCGCCGATGCCCACGGGGGCGCATGAGACCGGCAGCGATATTTCATCCGGCTTACGCCCCTTACCGACCGTAACAGCATCGCACCGCTCAGACCGATAGGCTTTGCAGCGAGTCGCCGGATCTGCCGGCTGGGTCTTTGCACAGCCAACGGAGGAGGCACATCCACATGCTGTATCGACGACTGGGCAGCGCCGGCCCCGAGGTGTCGGCCCTGGGGCTGGGCTGCATGGGCATGTCGGAGTTTTATGGACACTCTGACGAGGGCGAGTCGGTCGCCACCATTCAGCGCGCCCTCGACCTGGGGCTGAATTTCCTCGACACCGCCGATATGTACGGCGTCGGTCGCAACGAGGAGCTGGTGGGCCGGGCCATCGCCGGCCGGCGCGACGAGGTGTTCCTCGCCACCAAATTCGGCAACCAGCGCGGGCCCAAAGGCGAGTTCCTCGGCGTCAACGGCCGGCCCGACTATGTGCGCAGCGCCTGCGAGGCCAGCCTGCGGCGGCTGAAGGTCGACACTATCGATCTGTACTACCTGCACCGCGTCGACCCGCAGGTGCCGATCGAGGACACGGTGGGCGCGATGGCCAATCTGGTGCGCGCCGGCAAGGTGCGTTACCTCGGCCTGTCCGAAGCGGCGCCGGCCACGCTGCGGCGCGCACATGCGGTGCATCCGATCACCGCGCTGCAGTCCGAGTATTCGCTATGGACGCGCGACCCCGAAGGCGAGGTGCTCGACACCTGCCGCGAGCTCGACGTCGCCTTCGTTGCCTACAGCCCGCTGGGCCGCGGCTTTCTCACCGGCGAACTGCGCTCGCTCGACGACCTGCCGGCCGACGACTGGCGGCGGCGTTCGCCCCGTTTCCAGCCCGAGACCTTCCAGCGCAATCTGCGGCTGGCCGAAACCGTGCGGCAGATGGCCGAGGCCAAGGGCTGCACCCCGGCGCAGTTCGCGCTGGCCTGGCTGCTGGCGCAAGGTGAGGACGTGGTGCCGATTCCCGGCACCAAGCGCCGCCGCTATCTGGAAGAGAACATCGGGGCGTTGCGGGTCAGGCTCAGCACCGCCGACCTGATCCGCATCCACCAGGCCGTGCCGCCCGGCGCGGCCGTCGGGGCGCGCTATCCCGAAGCGGGGATGGCCGCGGTCAACCGCTGAACGCGCCCAAATTTCTGCCCTTGGCGGGGCGGCCGGCGCCCCCCGCCGAGAAATCCGAAGAAATTCACTCAACTTTGCTGCGGCTGCGTCGTAAGACAGAAGGTCACGGTTTAACACTTCTGAAACATGTCAGCCCAGCCCGTGCAGGACGACGCGGTTCTGCAAACGCTTTCGGATTCGCCGAACGCTTTGCCGTCGCCCAGTGCCGTTGCGCTGGAACTGATGCGCGCGCTCGACCGCCGTGATGTCGGGCTGCGAGAACTCGCCGCCCTCGTCCGCCGCGACCCGGCGCTGACCGCGCGGCTGATCCAGCTCGCCAACTCGGCGATTTTTTCCGGGCTGCGCCCCGCGGTGGCGGTGGAAGAAGCGGTCATGCGGGTCGGCACCAGCGGGCTGGCGCGCATCGCCGTGGCGATTTCGCTGATTCAGAGGAACGGCAGCGGGCGCGCCGGCGGGATGGATCTGCGCCGCTTCTGGGTCGAGGCGATCCAGCGCGGGCTGGTGTTCCAGCACCTGGCGGCGCGGCTCGGGCGCATGCCCGCGGCCGAGGCGTTCAGCCTCGGGCTGCTGGCCGACATCGGGCTGCTGGCGATGGCCGTCACCCTCGACCTCGACGGTCTGCCCGGCCCGGCCGCGAGCCTGGAGGCGCGGCTGCTGGCGCAGCGCGCCCGCTTCGGTTTCGACCAGACCGACGCCAGCGCCGCGCTGCTGCGCGCCTGGGGCTTTCCGCCGGTGCTGGCCGAGGCGGTGCGGCACGGCGAGTTCGATGCCGATGCGTCGCCGTCCGCCGCGGCCGACCGCTCGGCCCAGTTGCGGCTTTGCGTGCGGCTGTGCCGCGGCCTGCAACTGCTGCCCGAGGGCCAGAGCGCCGCGCCCAACGCCGAGCAGGCGCGGCGGGTGGCCGCACATCTGCATCTGGCCGAGGCCGACCTGCACGCCCTGCTCGATGCCGCCGCGGCCGACCTGCTGGGCATGACCGCGCTGTTCGACCTGCCGCTGACCCAGGCCGAGGTGCAGTCCGAATGCGACCGGCTACGGCAGGCGCTGGCCGCCCCGCCGGTGCTCGACGATCCGCTGGCCGAGCATGTGCTGGTCGTTTCCGCCGACGCCGCGGTGCGCGCCGATCTGCGCGCCGCGCTGGTCGGCGCCGGCCATGCCGTGCTCGACGCCGACCGCCCGGCGCTGGCGCAGCAGCAGATGGCCAGCTATGCGCCGCGGGTGGTGGTGTTCGACTGGGACACCTTCTCGCCCGAGGACAGCGCCGCGCTGTGCCGCGACCTGCGCGGCAGGCAGGGGCCGCGGCTGTACCTGCTGGTGCTGTCGCGCAGCTTCGACCAGGCCCACATCATCGAGGCGCTGGGCTGCGGCGCCAACGACGTGCTGGCGGTGCCGGTGCTCGCGCAGATGCTGCTGGCCAAGGTCGAGACCGGGGCGCGCGCGACCCGAGTGCTGGCCGCGACCCAGGCCGAGCATCGCCACAGCCTGCAGGCGCAGCACGAACTCGAACGCCGCAACGCCGAGCTGCTGCGCGCCGCCGGCACCGACGAACTCACGGGGCTGGCCAACCGCCGCGCGCTGGACGCCTATCTGCAGGCCGCACACGACCGCGCCGAAGCCGGCGGGCAGCGGCTGGCCTGCCTGATGTTCGACCTCGACCACTTCAAGCGAATCAACGACCATCACGGCCACGACGTCGGCGACCGCGCGCTGCTGGCGGTGGCGCGGGTGCTGCGCGCGCAGTCGCGCGCCGGCGATCTGGTCGCGCGGGTGGGCGGGGAGGAATTCCTGATGCTCTGCCCCGGGGTCGAGCAGGCGGCGGCGGTGGCGATCGCCGAGCGCATCCGCGAGAAAGTGGCGGCGCTGGACGGTGAGTGGCCGCCGCTGACGGTCAGCGCGGGAGTGGCCATCGGGCCGATGCCCGGTCACGGCCCGCTGGCCCTGCTGCGCGCGGCCGATCAGGCGCTGCTGCAGGCCAAGCGCGACGGACGCAACCGCGTCAGCGTGGCCGACGACTGAAGCTCCACCCGTCCGCATCGACAGCGCGCCGCGCGGGTTGTCACCCGCTTACTTCGCCGGCGGCCGCTGCGCCGACTTGGGACGGAACGCCGCGCACACCTCGGCGTCGGTTTCGATGTAAGGCCCGCCGATCAGGTCGACGCAATACGGCACCGCGGCGAACAGCCCGGCCACGACCACTTTGCCGCTTTCATCGCGCAGCCCTTCCAGGGTCTGCGCGATCGACTTGGGCTGCCCCGGCAGATTGATGATCAGGCTGCGGCCGCGCACCACCGCGGTCTGGCGCGAAAGGATTGCCGTCGGCACGAAGTTCAGGCTGATGCGACGCATCTGCTCGCCGAACCCCGGCAGCTCGCGCTCGGCCACGTCCAGCGTCGCCTCGGGGGTGACGTCGCGCGGCGCCGGGCCGGTGCCACCGGTGGTCAGCACCAGATGGCAGCCGGCTTCATCGCATAGCTCGCGCAGGGTCGCGGCGATGCGCTCGCGCTCGTCGGGAATTAGCCGCTGCACCCATTGCACCGGGTTGCGGATGGCGCGGCCGAGCCAGTCGTGCAGCGCGGGCAGGCCCTCGTCGCGGTACACGCCGGCGCTGGCGCGGTCGCTGATGGAGACGATGCCGATGGTCACGGATTCGAGAGTGCTGTCCGAGGTGCTCATGGTCGGGTCGAAGGTCGAGAGGGAAGGTCAGTCCAGCCGGGGCAAGGGCTCGTCGCTCGCACCGGCAGCACCGCTGGCCGCCAGCGCGGCCTTGATGCTCTGAAACAGCGCGCGGCTGCTGCGCGGCGGCTTGCCTGCCGCCGCTTCGCTGCGCGCGCTGCGGATGAGCTGGCGCAACTGCTGCACATCGGCCTGCGGATGACGCTGCACAAAGCCGGTCAGCGCGGTGTCGTCGGCCAGCAGCAGGTCGCGCCAGCGCTCGATCGCGTGCAGCCGGGCGACTGCGGCGCGGTCGTCCTGCGTGGCCTCGGCGATCACTGCGCGCACCGCCTGCGCGTCGGCCGATCGCATCAGCTTGCCAACGTATTGCATCTGCCGGCGCCGGCCCTCGAAGTCGCGGATGCGCTGACATTCGAGCACGGCTTCGCGCAGGTTTTCCGGCAGGGTCTCGGCGGCACGCACCACCGGCGCGGGCAGCGCGACCAGCGCTTCGCCCAGCTCCTGCAGCGCGTGCATGTCCTTTTTGCGCCGGGTCTTGCTCGGGCGCAGCGCGTCGGCGTCATCAGCCGACGCATCGGCCGGGTCGGTGCTGGCTTGGCCGCGCGAAAAGTAGGGAGGCGTCATGCACCGTATTATCGGCTGCGCCTGTCTCGCAGGCCCTTGCACCCGACCGCTCCCCCAACTCTTTTCCACCAACCAGGATCAGCCATCGTGGGCCGTTTTGCCTATTCCCGCTCGGATTTCGAACGCATCGTCAACCACGCGCTGGACGCCGCGCGCAAGGCCGGCGCCAGCGACGCGCAAGCCGAGGTGTCGGAGGGACAGGGGTTGTCGGTGAGTGTGCGCAACGGCCAGCTCGAAAACGTCGAGAACAACCGCGACAAAGGGCTGTCGATCACCGTTTACGACGGCCAGCGGCGCGGCCACGCCAGCACCTCCGACTTTTCGCCCGAGGCGATCGAACGCACCGCGCAGGCCGCGTTCGACATCGCCCGCTACACCGCGGAGGACGACTGCGCTGGCCTGCCCGAGCCCGAGCTGCTGGCCAGGCAGCGTGCCGACGTGGCCGCGCTCGATCTGTTTCATCCCTGGGATATCAGCGCCGAGCAGGCCGCGCGCATGGCGCTGCGCGCCGAGCGAGCCGCGTTTGCAGTGGACAAGCGCATCCGCAACAGCGAGGGGGCGAGCGTGTCGACCAATGTCGGCCACTTTCTGCTCGCCAACACCCGCGGTTTCTGCGATGGCTACGCCTCGTCTTCGCACAGCCTTTCCTGCGCGCCGATCGCCGGCGGCGGCGACGACATGCAGCGCGATTACTGGTGGTCGTCCAAGGTCGACGCGGCTGACCTCACCGCGCCGGAAAAGCTCGGTCGCTACGCTGCCGAGCGCGCGCTGTCGCGGCTGAAGGCGCGGCGGATCAGCACCCGGCAATGCCCGGTGCTGTTCGAGGCGCCGCTGGCCGCCGGACTGATCGGCAGCTTCACCCACGCCATCAGTGGCGCGGCGTTGTACCGCAAGGCGTCGTTTCTGGTCGACAGCCTTGGGCAGCCGGTGTGGGCCGACCACATCGACCTGATCGAAGACCCGACGATTCCCAAGGCCCGAGGCAGTGTGCCGTTCGATGGCGAGGGCGTGAAGGTGCAGCCCCGGCATCTGGTTCAGGGCGGGGTGGTGCAGGGCTATCTGCTGTCGACTTACTCGGCACGCAAGCTCGGCATGCAGAGCACCGGCAACGCCGGCGGCGCGCACAACCTGGAACTGCGCAGCCGCTTGACCGCGCCCGGCGATGACTTGCCAGCGATGCTGCGCAAGCTCGACACCGGCCTGTTCGTGATCGAGCTCATCGGCCACGGCATCAACTATGTGACCGGCGACTATTCGCGCGGGGCGATGGGTTTCTGGGTCGAGGGCGGAAAGATTCGCTATCCGTTGCACGAAATCACCATCGCCGGCAATCTGCGCGACATGCTGCGCGGCGTGGTCGCGGTCGGCGCCGACACCCACACCTCGGGCAGCAAGACCACCGGCTCGGTGCTGATCGACCGCATGACGGTCGGCGGCGCGGGCTGAGCGCAGCCTGCGTCCGATCTCCGTTCACCCGAACCTCCGCGGCTGTCGCAGACCCGCCTGCTGCGCGCCGGGCAAAACAGCTTTGCCCGCCGCTGCAACAATCTGCGGCAAACTTGGCGCTGCGCCGCTTTCCCTTGCGCAGAGTGTGCGGGCCGGTGCGTAAACGGACGCACGCGGCCCCGATCGACCGCCTAGGACAAACCCGCAACCGCGGGTTTTTTTGTCGCCACACCGTCTCGCATCAATACAATTCGATACAGACTGTCATCTAATTTGCCAGTCGCAAACCCCTTGTTGCACTGACCACAAACATCTTTCAAACGGAGACCTGGAGGTTCCATGGAACGTCGTTCATTCGTCAAACACGCTGGCCTGGCCGGCATCCTGGCCGCGGGCGCGGCGCCTGCGGTGATGGCGCAGCAGGCCGTGCGCTGGCGCCTGGCGTCGAGCTTCCCCAACTCGCTCGACACCATTTTCGGCGCGGCCACCGTGTTTTCGCAGAAGGTCAAGGAAGCGACCAACGGCAAGTTCGAAATCAGCATTCACGCCGCCGGCGAGCTGGTGCCGGCGTTCGGCGTGGTCGACGCCGTGCAGCAGGGCACCGTCGAGTGCTGCCACACCGCCCCGTACTACTTCTTCGGCAAGGATCCGACCTTCGCGCTGGGCTGCGCCGTGCCGTTCGGCATGAACTCGCGCCAGATGTCTGCATGGATGTATCAGGGCAACGGCCTGAAGCTCATGCGCGAGTTCTACGCGCAATACAACATCATCAGCTTCCCGATGGGCAACACCGGGGCGCAGATGGGCGGCTGGTTCCGCAAGCCGATCAAGAACCTGGCCGACATGAAGGGCGTGAAAATGCGCATCGGCGGCTTCGCCGGCAAGGTGATCGAGCGCATCGGCGTGGTGCCGCAGAACATCCCGGGTGGCGACATCTACCCGGCGCTGGAAAAAGGCACCATCGACGCGGCCGAGTGGATCGGGCCGTATGACGACCTCAAGCTCGGCTTCTACAAGGTCGCGAAAAACTACCTCTACCCCGGCTGGTGGGAAGGCGGCCCGCAGCTCGACCTGTTCGTCAACGAAAAGGCGTGGAATGCGCTGCCGGCCGAGTACAAGGCCGTGGTCGAAATCGCCGCCTCGCATGCTCACGTCAACATGCAGGCGATGTACGACGCCAAGAACCCGCCGGCGCTCAAGCAGCTCGTGGCCAACGGCACCAAGCTGCAGGGCTTCCCGCGCGACGTGATGGAGGCGGCTTACAAGGCGGCCAACGACCTGTACTCGGAACTGTCGGCGAGCAACGCCAACTGGAAGAAGGTCTACACCGACTGGGCGAAGTTCCGCAACGAAGACATTCTGTGGTTCCGCATCGCCGAAAACGAGTTCGATCGTTTCATGGCCACGCGCAAGCTCTGATTCCCCTCGGAGTCTGCGCAACGAAACGCCCCGCGCCGCGGGGCGTTTTGTTTGCCCGCCGCGCAGGGGCGTTCAGGCGAAAAACCAGGTGCACACCGCGATCGACGCGATCACCCCGGCCAGATCGGCCAGCAGCGCGCAGCCGACGGTGTGACGAACGCGGCGGATGCCCACCGCGCCGAAATACACCGCGACCACGTAAAAGGTGGTTTCGGTGCTGCCTTGCATCGTCGCTGCAACCAGCGCCGGGAAACTGTCCACCCCGTAGTGCTGCATGGTCTCGATCAGCATCGCGCGCGCGGCGCTGCCCGAAAACGGCTTGACCAGCGCAGTCGGCAGCGCATCGACAAAACGCGGATCGAGCCCGATGCCTTCCACCGCCCAGCGTATCGCTTCGAGCGCGTAGCCCAGTGCGCCCGAGGCTCGCAGCAGGCCGACCGCGCACAGCATCGCCACCAGATACGGCAGCAGATCGCGCGCCACGGTGAAACCGCCTTTGGCGCCGTCGATGAAGGCTTCATACACCGGCACCTTGCGCAGCGCGCCGGCGACGAGGAAGGTGACGATCACCGTCAGCAACAGCAGGTTGCCGGCGAGCGACGACACCTGCGCCAGCGCGGCTGCGCTGAGCGTGGCGAGAAACGCTAGCAGCGCGCCCAGCAGCAGCGCGGCCCCGCCCAGCCAGGCCAGCACCACCGGATCCCACAGCCGCAGGCGCTGCATCACGGCCACGCTGAGCAGCCCGGTGGCGGTGGAGGCGGTGGTCGCCAGCAGAATCGGCAGGAACACCAGCGTCGGGTCGGGCGCACCCTGCTGCGCGCGGTACATGAAAATGGTCACCGGCAGCAGGGTCAGCGACGAGGCGTTGAGCACCAGGAACAGAATCTGCGCATTGCTCGCGGTGTCGCGGCTGGGGTTGAGTTCCTGCAGCGCGCGCATCGCCCGGAGCCCGATCGGGGTGGCCGCGTTGTCCAGCCCGAGCATATTGGCCGCGAAGTTCAGGGTGATCAGCCCGACGGCCGGATGGCCGCGCGGCACCTCGGGCATCAGCCGCGCGAATAGCGGCGACAGCCAGCGCGCCAGCCGTTCGACCAGCCCGGCGCGCTCGGCCACGTTGAGCAGCCCAAGCCACAGGGTGAGGGTGCCGAACAGCACGATCATCACCTCGACCGACAGCTTGGCCATTGCGAACAGGCTGTCGACCATCGCGCCGAACACCGCGGCGTCGCCGCCGAGCAGCCAGCGCGCCAGCGCCGACCCGGCGGCGAGCAGAAAAAAGCCAAGCCAGAGGCCGTTCAGCATGCGGGGTGGCTAGCGGGGGAAACGATCCGTCCGGCCATGCACGGCCGGAGGCGACGATCTCTGAGGCCGGGCTGAGGGAGCAAGTCGCTAGCCATTCCGTGGGTTCACCTGCGCGGCTTGCTGCCGCCGCTGCGAGTGGCTGCGGTCTTTGCGCCGCTTCGGGCTGGGCTGCGCGGAGCGGGCCGCGAGCCGGCGCGCGGGGCGGGCTTTTCGCTGCGATCGTTGCGCGCGGAGTGTGCGCCGAACTCGACCCGGCTTATCTGCAATTTGCGGCCGCACACCCAGGTGTTCTGCAGGGTGCGGAACACGTCCTTGGGCATGCCTTCGGGTAGATCGACCAGGCTGTGGTCGGCGCGTATCGCGATATTGCCGATGTGCTGATTGTCCAGCCCGGCCTCGTTGGCGATGGCGCCGACCAGATTGCGCACTTCGACGCCATGCTCGCGCCCGACCTCGACGCGGTAAGTGTCGAAACGCAATCCGGGGTCGGCCGAGCGTGCGGCGCGAGGGGTGGCGTGTTCACTGCGCATTGCGCGCGCCGCGGGCTCAGCGTCGCGGCGGTGACGCGGCGCAGCGGTTGTCGCGGCTTCGCTCGCCTCGGCTTCGGGTGGGCGCATCAGTTGCTCGGTGAATTCGTCCAGGCTGCGTGCGCGCACCTTGGCTGCGGCGCGAGGCGGCGCGTCGAACGGTTCTGGCTCGTGTGTGCTTCGGGCGCGCGCTGCCGCCCGCGGCCGGGACGCGCGCTCGGCTTCACTGTGCGAGTGAGCGGCGGGAGGCGCCGCGGCCGCGCGCTCCTGCCGGCTGTCGAGCAGCAGCGGTTTATCGCCCTGCACCAGCCGCGCCAGCGCGGCGGCGATTTCGATCGCCGGCACGTCGTACTCCTGCTCGTAGCGTTCGACCAGGCGCTGGTATTCGTCAAGCCCCTCCTGCTCGCGCGCGGCGCTGATGCGCTGCATGAAGCGGTTGATGCGGCTGTCGTTGACGGCATCGACCGTCGGCAGTTGCATCGGGGTGATCGGCTGGCGGGTGGCGCGCTCGATGGCGCGCAGCAGATGGCGCTCGCGCGGGGTGACGAACAGGATGGCCTGGCCGCTGCGTCCGGCGCGGCCGGTGCGGCCGATGCGGTGCACGTAGCTCTCGGTGTCGGTGGGGATGTCGTAGTTGACGACGTGGCTGATGCGTTCGACGTCCAGCCCGCGCGCAGCCACATCGGTGGCCACGAGGATGTCGAGCTGCCCGTCCTTGAGCCGCTGCACCATGCGCTCGCGCAGCGGCTGCGGCACGTCACCGTTGAGCGCGGCGGCGGCAAAGCCCCGCGCGGCGAGTTTTTCCGCGAGTTCCTCGGTGGCCTGCTTGGTGCGGGCGAAGATGATCATCGCCTCGAACGGCTCGACTTCGAGGATGCGGGTCAGCGCGTCGAGCTTGTGCAGCCCGCTGACCATCCACATGCGCTGCGTGACCTGCGGGGCGGTGGTGGTCGCCGCGCGGATGGTGATCTCATGCGGCTCGCGGAGATAGGTCTGGGCGATCCGGCGGATGTCCGCCGGCATGGTGGCCGAAAACAGCGCGACCTGGCGGGTCGGCGGCGTCTGCTGCAGCACGGTTTCGACATCGTCGATGAAGCCCATGCGCAGCATTTCGTCGGCTTCGTCGAGCACCAGATGGGCGAGGCGGTCGAGCTTGAGGGTGCCGCGTTGCAGGTGATCGATCACCCGTCCCGGCGTGCCCACCACCACCTGCGCGCCCCGCCGCAGCGCCGCCAGTTGCGGGGTGTAGCTCTGCCCGCCGTAGATCGGCAGCACGTGAAATCCAGGCAGATGCGCGGCGTAGCGGGCAAAGGCTTCAGCGACCTGAATCGCTAGTTCGCGCGTAGGGGTCAGCACCAGCGCCTGGGTGTGAGGCGAGTCGCAATCGATGCGCGCGAGGATGGGCAGCGCAAACGCCGCGGTCTTGCCGGTGCCGGTCTGCGCCTGCCCGAGCACGTCGTGCCCAGCCAGCAGCGGCGGGATGGTGGCGGCCTGGATCGGCGACGGGGTTTCGTACCCCACATCCTTCAGCGCCTGCAGCAGCGCGGCAGGCAGGCCGAGTTCGGCAAAGGTGGGGGTTTCGGGCGAGGACATGGCAAGACTTTCTGGATGCAAAGCGACATTGTGCGCGCGAGCGCGCCACGCGATGGCTGGCGGCGCGGTGCGAGTGAGGCCCTGGCGCGTTGCCGCGACGAAGGTCAGAAGCCGCGCAGCGGTCGCGGCAGGTGCGGAAGATGCGGCAAGCGGGGCAGCGTCAGCCCGGATTCGCTCAGCACCGCGGCGATGCCCAGCCGAAACAGCGGCACGCGCCGCGCGGCGTCGAGCGCGAGCGTGCGCAGGGCGCGCGCCGGTGCATGGTCGTCGGTGTAGAGGGTGGCGATGGCCTGGGTGGCCAGATACAGCGGCCGGGTCGCACGGCGGTGCGCGGTGGCATAACGCTGCAACGGTGCCTCGGCGCCGATGTCCGCGCCGCGGGACTGTGCCGCGCGCAGCTGCTCGGCCAGCAGCGCCACCCCGTGCAGCCCGAAATTGAAACCATGCGCGGTGACCGGATGCATGCCGACGGCGGCGTCGCCGATCAGCGCATGGCGTGTGCCGGCGAAGCGCCGCGCATACACCCCGACCAGCGGGTAGACGTGCGGCGCGGCGATGCGGCGCATCTCGCCGAGGCGATGCTGCAACCGGCGGGCGATGTCCCGCGCGAACGCGTCGGCGTCCAGCGCGAGCACCGCCTCCATTTCCTCGGGTGGCAGGGTGAGGACGATGGAACTCGTGCCCTCGGCCAGCGGCAGCACCGCCAGGGTCTGCGCGCGCCCGAACCACTCCCACGCGGTGTGGTGATGCGCTCGGCTGTGCGCGATGCGGCAGACCAGCATGGTCTTGCCGAAGTCGTGGGCATCGGCGGCGATGCCCAGCAGCCGCCGGGTGTTGGAAAACCGACTGTCGGCGGCGACCAGCAGCCGCGCATGCAACGTCTGCCCAGGCGCGTCCGCATCGACTGGCCGGCACTGCACGGTCACGCGGTCAGCCTGCACGGACACCGCTGCCACGCGGTGCCGGTCGATCACCTGTACCCCAGGCAACATGCTCGCGGCCTGCCATGCCGCGCGGCGGATGTGGTGGTTGGACACCAATGCGCCCAGCGCGGACTGCCCGCGCAGCGTGGCGATGCGCAGCGGCCTCGGGTCGTCGCGGTCGAACACCTCGGCCGCTTGTAGCGGGTAGACCTCCGCCTGCGGCACATGCGGCCAGAGGCCGAATTCGCGCAACAGCCGCAGGCTGCGCGGGCTGAGGGCGATTTCGCGGCCGTCTTCGCGCGGGGCGGCGAGATCGGCGCGGCTTTGCGGGTCGATCAACGCCAGCCGCAGCCCGCTGCCGGCCAGCGCGCAAGCCAGGCTGAGCCCGGCTGGGCCGGCGCCGACGATCGCGACATCGACATCCACGGCAGATTGTCCGGCGCTCACAGCCGCGCCATTTCCAGTGGCGCCTCGCCGTACACCGCGCGCGCCAGCACCCGCAGCGCCGCGCGCAGCCCTTCTTCGAGCACCGGGTGATAGAACGGCAGGGTAAGCAGTTCGGCAACGGTCATTTCGCGCTGGATCGCCAGCGCCAGCAGGTGGCCCAGATGCTCGGCGCCGGGGACGATCATTTCCGCGCCCAGCAGCCTCCCGCTGCCCGGCTCGGCGTAGACATGCAGCAAGCCGGCAGCGCGCAGCATCGCCATCGCCCGCGCCTGCTGCGTAAAGTGAAAGCTGCCGGTGGCAAACGCGCGGCCCTGCAACTCGGCCCAGCTCGCGCCGACCACGGCGATCTGCGGATCGGTGAAGGCGATGGCCAGCGGCACGCGGCGGCGGAACGGCGCGCGCCCGTGCAGCATGTTGTAGGCGGCAATGAAACCTTCGTCCGAGGCTTCGTGCAGGATCTGCAGCTCGCCGTTGACGTCGCCGCTGAAATACACCGGGAGGTCGGCGATCTGCAGGGTGTGGCGGTCGAACGGCGGCAGGCCGCGGGCATTCAGGGGCACGCCCAGGGTGTCCAGCCCGAGGCCGTCGACATTGGGACGGCGGCCCATCGCGGCGATCACTGCATCGACCTCCACCGCCGTGTCGCCGGCCTGCACGCGCAGCGCGCCGGTTTCGGTCGCATGCAGCTCGACCGCCTGACCCAGATGCAGCGGCAGATCCTCGCCCAGCCGGGCGCGCGCCTCCTGCTGCATCGCCGGGTCGGTCAGCGGGCCGATGCTGTCGCGCAGCTCGAACCCCTGCACCTGCAGTCCCAGCCGCGCCAGTGCCTGACCGAGCTCGATGCCGATCACCCCGAGGCCGACCACGGCCAGACGCCGCGGCAGATCGGGCTGTTCGAACAGAGTGTCGGTGGTGAGGACGCGCGGGCCGAATGCCTGCCAGGCGGCGGGAACCACTGGGCGGCTGCCGGTGGCGATCAGCACCTGCTCGCAGGCGATGGTCTCTTCGCTGCCGTCGGGGCGGGTGACGACGAGGCGCTGCGGGCCGTCCAGCCGCGCGCGGCCGGCGAGGTTCTGCTGCGGGCTCAGGCTTTGCGTGGCGCCGAGCACCCCGGCGACGCGGGCGTCGCGGTAGTCGCGTACCCGCTGCAGCACAGCGGGCAGATCGACCTGCAGCGCGTCCCCGCCGCGGATGCCGAGTCGGTCGAACACCGTGCGGCGATGAAAGTCGTCGGCAGCCTGGATCAGCGCCTTGGACGGCATGCAGCCCACGCGGGCGCAGGTGGTACCGTATGCGCCGGCGTTGACGATGACAAAGTCGTCGGTGTGTTTGCGGATCTGCGCCAGCGCGGTCAGCCCCGCGGTGCCGGCGCCGACAATGGCGTAGCGAACCTTGCGCATCGAACAAACTCCCTGTTGCCAACTGCGCCGCAGTCTATCGGCGGGGTGCGTCAGGTCGTTTGGTCTGGCTCAAGCAAGGGTCGCGGAACGGCTGAAAACCAAAAAATTGCCGCGCGCCGGGCGGCGCGCGACTTCAGCAGGCCCACGGGAGAAGTAGCAGCGGCAGCGAGCGGCCTGTCCTCGACCGGGGCCGGCTCTGGCCAGAAGCAGCGGCGATTTCCGCCGGTCGGGCGTTCAGCTCTCGCGCAGCGGCGCGCGCTCGGCGTCGGACTGGGTGGTGGCGATCGCGGCGTCGCGTTTGGCGGCCTCGCCGAACATTGGGCTGGTGCCGATCACCTGATGGTTCGCGGCCTTGAGGTTGAAGTAGTGGCGCCCGTCGCTGGCGGTGAGTTTTTCGTAACGCTCAGGCAGGATGGCGTTTTTGCGCACCGAGGCGATGCCGCTTTCGGCCGAGGCCTTGGACTCGTAGGTTTCGCTGCGCAGCAGGGTGCCGCCGTCATCGGTCTTGAGCGCGAAAGCGAACTGACCCTTTTCGGTTTTGTGCAGGTCGAAGTGAGCAGCCATCGGAGCCTCCAGTCTTTAGGTTTGCGGGTTGCAGGCGGTGCGCGAACGTCTGCCCACGCACGGCCCTCGCCCTTATGGTCGCCGCAATCGGCAAGCGGCGCAAGCAATGTGCAGCGGTTTTGACATCTGCGCCGTACGACCGACGCCAATCGGCGTCAATTCTGGCGGCGAAGTTGGGGCTCTTGTTGACCGATTCAGTCGGCCTGCTGTTCGAGCAGGAACTGTGCGTGGTCGTCCTGCGCCAGCGCGGTGCACAGCCAGGGCAGGGTCTGGCGCAGCGTGGCGTGCAGGGTCCATGGGGGATGGATGACGAACATGCCGCTGCCCAGCAGGCCGAAGCCGTCGGCAGACGGGCCGCGCACCTGCAGTCGCACGTCCAGCCAGGGCGCATCGCCGGCGATGCGCCGCAGTTGCTGCGGCAGTTGCTGCGATTCGCGCCGCTGCAGCAGCGGGTACCACACCGCGTACATACCGGTGGCAAAGCGGCCGAGCGCCTCGGCCAGCGTGGCGCGCAGCGCGGCGTAGTCGGTCTTGAGTTCGTACGACGGGTCGATCAGCACCAGCGCCCGCCGCGGCTGCGGCGGCAGCAGGCGCCTGAGCGCGGCAAAGCCGTCCTCGCGTTGCACCCGCACCGCGGCGGCGCCGGAAAGCAAGGCTTGCAGCGCGGCGAAGTCGGTGGGGTGCAGCTCGAACGCCCACAGCCGGTCGCCGGGGCGCAGCAGCCGCTGCGCGATGCGCGGCGAGCCGGGGTAGTTATGCAGCAGACCGTCCGGGTTGTCGGCCCGCAGTTGGTCGAGGTAGTCGGCGACGGCTGCAGGCACGTCCTGCCGTCCCCACAGCAGCGCCGCGCCGCGGGCGAATTCGCCGTTTTTTCGCGCCTGCGGGTCGCGCAGGTCGTACCGCCCGGCACCGCCGTGGGTGTCGATCACCCAATACGGTTTGTCCTTCTGGTTAAGGTGGCGCAGCAGTTGCACCAGCACCAGGTGCTTGAGCACGTCGCCGGGGTTGCCGGCGTGGAAAGCGTGTCGGTAGGCGAGCATCGATGAGCAGGGCAGAGGCGGGGCGGCCCGGCACTGTAGCGCTGGCGTGCGCCGTGTGGCGCCGCGGGCTCAGGGCATCTGCGTGGTCATGAACAGCGAGGCCTGGGTGTCGCCGTCCATTTCCGGCTCCCACACCACAAAGGTGTCGCGGCCGGCCGACTTGGCGCGGTACATCGCCACGTCGGCGCGGCGCAGCAGGTCTTCGATGCGCTGCCCATGCTGCGGATAAAGGGCGATGCCGATGCTGGCTGAGGATTGCAGCGGCTGCTCGGCAATGGTGACGGGCTCGCGCAGCCGCTCCAACGCCAGCCGCGCCAGGTCTTCGGCCAGGCGTGCAGAAGGCAGATTGGGCAGCACCGCGGCGAATTCGTCGCCGCCCAGCCGGGCGCAGGCCGCATCCGGGCCGAACACTTCGGGCAGGCGCTGCGCGGTGGCGAGGATCAGCGCGTCGCCGGCGGCGTGGCCGAAGTGGTCGTTGATGCGCTTGAGTCCGTCGAGGTCGATCCACAGCACCGCGGCGATGGCGCGGATGTCATGGCTGCGCTCGATCAGCCGCTGCCCGCGCTGGTACAGACCGTTGCGGTTGAGCAGCCCGGTCAGCGGGTCGGTGAACAGTTGCGACTGCAGCCGTTGGGCGCGTTCGCGCAATTGCGCCACGCGTACCGAAAGCCCGTAGGTCATCGCCAGCGCCAGCAGCGCCATCACCCACTGCAGCGCGTCGCTAGTCCAGAAGTTTTCCGGCAGCAGGCCGAGCACCCGCGCGACATTGGCCAGCCCGACGGCCAGCAGCGGCAGCAGGCTGAGCAGCAGAATCATCGCCGGCAGGAAGCGCTGCGCCCAGCGCAGCGCTGCGGCCAGCGCGACCAGCAGCAGACTGATCGCGACGATGACCTCGGCCGGCACCACCAGCCACTCGCTGTGCGGCAGCAGTTGCACCACGGCCACCGCGATCGACAGCCATTGCAGCACTTGCAGCGCCAGATCGATCCGAGGCGCCGCCTGCTGCAGCAGCAGATAGGTGCGCATGAAATAGAGCCCGCCGGCGCCCATGAGCATCAGTCCACCGATGGCGCCGATGTCGTTGATCGAGCCGTCGCGCGGCCACAGCTGCTGCTGGCCCAACCCGGTCTCGACCAGCATGTAAAGCATGGTCGCGCCCTGCCAGAGGATGAAGGCCAGGTGCACCTTGTCGCGGGTGCTGAGATAGAGGAAGGCGTTGTAGATCACCAGCGCCAGCAGCAGCCCGAAAAACAGCCCTTGCAGCAGCGAGTCGTCCAGGCTGTAGCGCTGAAAGTCGGTGGGGTTCCACACCGTGATCACCGGGGTGATCGCGCCAAGCTGGCTCAGCCGCAGCAGCACTTCGCTGCGCCCCGGCGGCAGGTTGAGCAGATAGGCAGCATGACGCGAATGCAGCGGGGCGATGCGCTGCGGCGCCGCTGCTGAGGCCGCGGCTGCGGGCGGAACGAAGCCCGCGGCAACTGCCGGCCTGGGCTGCGAGGCCGCGCCCAGCAACGCAGCCGCCGGGCTGGACGCGGCCTGCGAACCCGTGGGCGCCGGTGGGGCGGCGGCACTGGCCGGCGCCGCGGTCGAAGCAGCGGGCGCT
>CAYMDM010000030.1:0-29747 GCA_964389235.1 uncultured Burkholderiaceae bacterium | reverse complement strand
CGGCTGCGGCGCAGCGCTGCAGCAGCTGCGCCGGGGTCAGCAGTTCGCGGCCAGCGCCGACGATGCGGCCGACCAGCGGCGAGTCGGCATCGACCGGCTGGGTGAACTTCGGCAGCGGCGGCAGCGGGGCGGACTGCGCAACGGCGCGAGCAGCCGGCAGCGCCAGCGCGGCGATCGCGCCCAGTGCGAGCCGGCGGCGCTGCGGGCACGCTGGGGCGGCCGGGCTGGCGGGTGAGTGCGGGCGGAAGCGGGCGGGCATCGGCGCACCATAATGCAAGCTGGTGGCGCGCGCGTGGCGCGCGGGCAAAGTCCCCGCAGAGTGTCGGTTGCGATGAAATCCCCTTCTTCGACTTTGCGGCTGTTTTTCGCGCTGTGGCCCGACGCGACACGGCGGCGCGACATCGTCGCGCAGCAATCTGCCTGGCGATGGCCGCCGCCCGCACGACCCACCGCGCCGGACAAGCTGCACCTGACCCTGCTGTTCATGGACGGGGTGCCTAGCGACGCGTTGCCGGCCGTGGCCGCCTGCGGCGATGCGGTGGCCGCGCACTGGCGGGACTTCGCGTTGCGGCTGGACGCGGCGCGGGTGTGGCCGGGCAGCGGCATCGCCCATCTCGCGCCGACGCGACCGCCAACCGAGCTGCTGCGCCTGCACGACGCGCTGGCCGAGCAGGCGCGCCGCCGCGAGGTGCCGTTCGACGCGCGGGCGTTTTCGCCGCACGTCACTCTGGCGCGACGCGCCGAAGGCGCCGAGCCGCCGCCGCAGGTCGAGCCGATCGACTGGCCGGTGCGCGGGTTTGCGCTGGTGCAGTCGCTGCTGGGGCAGGGACGCTACAAGGTGCTGCTGCGCTGGCCGCAGCAAGAGGACGTTACTGCACCGGCAGCCGCACCACCCCGTCCTGACTGAACGGGATCTGCAGCATGGTCAGCCCGATTTCGGCGGTTCCGGCGATGCGATAGGGCAGGGTGTCGTTGCCGGGCAGGGTCAGCAGCACCTGCACCAGGGTCGGCCCCTGCACCACCAGCCGCACCGGGATGTTGGCGGCGCCGCCGGCCGGGATGTCCACCGGCTCGGTGCTCTCGCCCTGGCCGATGTCGATGCCCGACAGCGACAGGGTGAAGCGCAGCTTATGCAGCGGCAGCGCCAGCGCCCCGGTGTTGACCACCCGTAGCGTCAGATCGAGGGTGGCCTCGGGGCCGGCGATGCGCACCGCGTCGATCGACCGCAGCGACACCTGCGGCTGCGGCGGGCCGTTCTGCGCCCGGGCCGCCACCGGCAGCAGCGCCAGCGCCGGCAGCGCGGCCAGGCAGCGACGGCGAGACGGGTTCATGCGCAGGCTGCGGCGGGCGAAAAACGGGCGAAAGACTTGCGACTGCGCCTTGTTCAATGCCCGGCAAAGTCGACCAGGGTGAACAGCGACAGCCCGCCGTCGCGCAGCAGTTTGCTGCCGCCGAGTTCGGGCAGGTCGACGATGGCCGCGCCTTCGACGACCACGCCGCCCAGCTTTTCGATCAGCCGCTTGCCGGCCATCATCGTGCCGCCGGTGGCGATCAGGTCGTCGATCAGCAGTACGGTATCGCCCGGGCCCACCGCGTCGGTGTGCATTTCCACCGTCGCGCTGCCGTATTCGAGCTCGTATTCCTCGGCCACCGTCGCATACGGCAGCTTGCCTTTTTTGCGGATCGGCACAAAGCCCACGCCGAGTTCGTAAGCGATGACCGCGCCGAGGATGAAGCCGCGCGCGTCGATGCCCGCGACCACGTCCGGCCGCAGATCGGGCGCCATGTAGCGGTGCACGAACTGGTCGATCAGCACCCGGAACACCCGCGGGTTCTGCAGCAGCGGGGTGATATCGCGGAACTGCACCCCCGGCTGCGGCCAGTCGGGCACGGTGCGGATGTGTTGACGCAGATAGTCGAGGACGTTCATTGCGGCAGCGCCGGCCCGCCGGGCGCGGCAGAGGCGGCGCCACCCGCGGCGCCGAAGACCTGATGGTAAGAGGCCGCCGACGCACCGGAGAGCACCGGCAGCAGCACCAGCAGCCCGAGCCCGGCCGGAATCATTGCCGCAATCGCCAGCGGCAGCAGAATGATGGTGAACAGGGTGATCGGCAGGATGTTGGCAAACCCGGCGCGAAACGACAGCACGATGGCCTCCCAAGCGCCAGCGCCGCCGAGCACCACCAGGGTGTTGACAAACCAGAACGCGATATTGAGCAGGTAGAGGGCGAGCAGCACCAGCAGCGCCAGGGTCAGCAGCGCGCCGGCCGCCGCGCCCAGCGCCTGCAGGCTCTCGCCGGGGGTGAGCGCGTGGCTGAACGCGCTCATCGTCGCCACGCCCACGCCGAACACCGCGCCCAGCGCGATCACGAACACCGCGGCAAACAGCCCGCCGAGCACCAGCACCAGCAGCGAGGCCAGCAGCAGCGGGCCGATCTGCTCGCGCCAGTTGCGGGTGGACTGAGCCAGCGCGCCGGTCTTGTCCGGCTCCACCGGCATGCCCGGCGGGGTGATGTCGCGCGCCCGCGCCCAGCGTTGCCGCAGCACGGTGGCGAACACCGCGCCCAGCGCCATCAGCGGCAGCGACACCCATTGCGACAGCAGCCCGCCCAGCGGCAGCTTGCCCAGCAGCCAGAGGATGACCATCAGCGCCACCGCCAGCCCAATCCACGGCAGCGGCGCGCGCACGAACGCCCGCCAGCCTTCGGCCCACCACTGCAGGGCGGCGCCGGCGGGAACGACACGGAAGGAACGCGATGCGGTCATGGCAGGGTCAGGCAGTTGATGAGGGAAATGCCGCGCAGCTCGCGCGGCGCGGCAATCATGCCACGCGCAGCATGACGCCCACCGCCGACAGCAACAGCCCCAGCAGCAGCAGTCCCGCCGCCCACGGCAGCGGCGGCGATTCCACACTGCGGCCGATACCCGCGCCCAGCAGCGCCAGCGCGGCCCACGACAGCGCCAGCCCCAGCCATGCGGGACGCGGAAACAGCATCGCCAGCGCCAGCGGCGCGGCGGCGCCCAGCAGCGAACAGGCCCCGGCGGTCAGCGCCGAGCCGGCTGCGGCGCGTGCCGCTTTGCGCCCCAGCGCGCTGTGCACCACCTGGCCGTGGCGCACCACGTTCAACTGCCGCTCGCTGTCGCGCAGCTCGCCCAGCCGCCGCGCGTAATCGGCCGCGCCCGACACCAGCAAAGTGGGCAAGGCGGCCGCCAGCGCCACCCGCAGCGCCGCCAGCGGGCCGATGCTCTGCGCATGCAGCATCGCCGCGGCGGTCAGCGTCAGGCCGGTGAGCATGCCGTCGGCCAGGCCGGTGACGATGAAAAACTGGGTCTGTCGCCCCAGCCGCTGCGGCCAGGCGGTCAGCCAATCCAGCAGCCGTGTCCATCCCCGGCGCGGCGCGCGCGGTTCGCGCTCGACCATTGCCTTCAGCTGCGCACCCGCTGCGCGCGCTCGACCAGCCGATCGCCGCAGGCGAGCTGGTCGATGCTGTGCACCACCGCGCCGGTCGACTCGATCGCCTGCTGCACCTGGGGGTAGTCGAGGTTCTCGCCCTCGATGGTGACTTCCATGCCGACCGTTTCGATGTCGATCGAGGTCACGGTGATGTTCACCCCCGCGATGCCTGGCACCGCGTCGAGCGCACGAGCGATGTCGAGCAGGCTGGGCTGGCCGATGGCCTTGTCCACGTCGAGCAGCAGGCGGCGGATGTTCATCGCGTTCAGTCCGTCAGATAAACCGGGGCGAGCATAGCCGGCGCGCATGACCGCGCGCTGACCATCGGCCGCCGCTGCCGCATGCCGCATGCCGCCCCGCAGAAGCCCCCTTCATGCACCCGCTCAACGCGCCACTTCCTCCAGCCGCCGCCCGGTGACGCGCGGCCCCATGATGCCGATCACCAGCGCCACGCCGATCATCGCTGCGGCGATGAAAATGAACACCCCGATGTCGCCCGAGGTCTTGAGCAGGTGGGCGATGATGAATCCGGTGATCACCGCGCTGATGCGGCTGAATGAATACACGAAGCCGATGGCCTGGGCGCGGATGCGCGTGGGATACAGCTCGGCCTGATAGGCGTGGAAGGCATAGCTCATGATGTTGTTGCAGAAGGTCAGCGCAATGCCGAACAGGATGATCGCCAGCGCCGCCATCGAGTTGGCGAACAGCAGCCCAAAGCCCGCCACACCCAGCGCGGGAACGACGATCAGCCACTTGCGCTCGAAGCGGTCGCCGAAGGTGGTGCCGATCAGCGAGGAAATCGGGTACGCGAAGGCGATGATGAAGGTGTAGAGCAGCGACTTCGGTATGTCGATGCCTTTGGCGATCAGGTAGGTCGGCGCCCACGAGGCAAAGCCGTAATAGCCCACGGTCTGCAGGATGTTGAAGATGATCAGCATGATGGTGCGGTTGCGATATACCCCTTGCCAGATCTCGACCCAGCGTCCCTTCACCGCCTGCGCCTCGCCGCTGACCGTGCGCGGCTCGGGCAGCGGCTGCCCGGTTTCGGCCTGCACCTTGGCCTCGATGCGGCGCAGGATGGCGTCGGCCTCCTCGACGCGGCCCTTGCGCTCCAGCCAGCGCGGCGACTCGGGCAGACCCAGGCGGATCAGCCAGATCGGAATCGCGCCGATCGCACCGATGATCGCCACCCAGCGCCAGCCGTCCAGCCCGGCGATCTGGTGCGGCACCAGCAGCCAGCCGAGAAACGCCACCACCGGCACCGCGCAGAAAGTGATGAACTGGTTCATCGCAAAGTAGCTGCCGCGCTGCGACTGCGGCGCCAGCTCCGACACATACGTGTCGATGTTGACCAGCTCGACGCCGATGCCGATCGACGCGATGAACCGCCACAGGTCGATGCTGGTGGCAGTGTGTTGAAACGCCATGATCAGCGTCGCCACGCAATACCACAGCAGGCTCCAGGTGTAGACCGAGCGCCGGCCGTGGTGGTCCGAGAGCCAGCTCACGAACAGCGTGCCCACCCACAGCCCGAGGAACAGCGCGGCGACGAAACTGGCAATGCCCTCGAAGCCGAGAAACGCCTTGGTCGTGGTCGTGAACAGCCCGCTCTTGACCAGCCCCGGCGCGATGTACGCGGTGAGGAACAGGTCGTAGAACTCGAACGCACCGCCCAGCGACAGAATGATCACCATATTGCGCACGGTGCGCGAAGGCGGCAGGCGGTCGATGCGCGCGGCGATGGTCGGCTGCCCGACCGCGGTGGGGTTGCTGCTCATGGCGTGTCTCCTTGGGTCGAGCGGCTGCGGCCGCTCTTGTCGTGTGTCGCGCCGATGATCGTCCTGCGCGCGCCGCGCAGGCGTGAGCAGATGTAAACGCGCGCCGGCAGGCGCTACCGCGTTGTGCGCTGCGGCAGCGCAATCGAAAAAGGGACGAATGGCCGGCGCCTGGGGGCGCCGGGGCGCAATGCGAATCAGCCCTGCGGCTGCAGCACCGTCGCGTTGGGCTGGCGCAGGAACTGCGCCCATTCCTCGAGTTCGCGCGGCTCGCCGAACAGATAGCCCTGCATCACGTTCAGCCCGATCTGGTGCAGCGCCTGCGCGTTGTCGAGGTTTTCCACGCCCTCGGCCATCACCTGGATCGACAGCCGCTTGGACAGATCGACCAGCGAGCGCACGATCTCCGCGTTGCGCGGATCCTTGGTCACGTCGGCGGTGAAGCTGGCGGGAATCTTGATGTCGCTGGGGTTGAGGATCTTGAGGTACTCGAACGAGGCGTAGCCCTCGCCGAAGTCGTCCATCGCCACCCGCACCCCAGACTTCTGCAGATCGCGGATATTGCGCGCCACGCTGGGAAACGCCGGAATCGCGCGCCGCTCGGTCACTTCGATCATCAGCCGCTGGGGCGGCCATTCGTAGCGCTGCAGGGTGCTGTCGATGTGCTGGATCAGCGCCGGGTCGCCGATCTGGTCGGCCTCGATGTTCACCGACACATAGCCCTTCCACCCCGTCCAGTTCGCCAGCACCCGGGCTTCGGAAATCGCTTCGTCCATCACCCAGAAAAACAACTCACTGGTCTGCGCCGGGGTGAGCTGGGGCAGGAACATCAGCGGCGAATGCCGCTTGGGCGCTTCCTGCGCGCGCCAGCGAAACAGCACTTCCAGCCCGACCACGTGGCCGGCCGGAAAACTGACCAGGGGTTGATACACCAGCGCCGGCGCTCCGGCGCCCGCGTGTGCGGCGATTTGGCTGAAGACGTCGCGTTCCACAATGAGCTCGCCGCAGGCAGCAAGGGGATCTGCAGAAAAATGATGCGGCAGGGTAGCATGGCCTGCGGCCGGCCCCCATGCGGCTTTGCCCGTCATTCGGCCGCCCGCTTGCCTTTTATCCAATCCACCCGCATGTCCGCTGCCCGCCGCCGTCCTGCTGACCCCGCTGCCGTGCACTACACCGTGCACGTCGACGACGCACATGCGCACCGCTTCCGCGTCGAGATGGAGGTGGCGCAGCCGCGCGGGGAAGGGCAGGAATTCTGGCTGCCGGTGTGGATTCCCGGCAGCTATCTGGTGCGCGAGTTTTCGCGCCATGTGCTGCGGCTGCAAGCCTTCTGCGGCGACGCGCCGCTGCCGCTGCGCAAGGTGGACAAAAACCGCTGGCGCGCGGCGCGCTGCGCCGGGCCGTTGCGGCTGCGCTACTGGGTGTATGCGGCCGATCTGTCGGTGCGCGCCGCCTACCTCGACGTCGAGCGCGCATTTTTCAATGCGAGCAGCCTGCTGCTGGCCGCAGCTGGCCTGGAGTCGCAGCCGCATGCGGTGCACATCCCGCAGCCGCCAGATCGTCCGCGCTGGACGGTCGCAACCACCCTGCCGGCAGCGGACTGCGACGCGCGTGGCTTCGGCCTGCGCGTGGCCGAGAACTACGACCGTCTGCTCGACCATCCGGTGGAAATCGGCGAACTGCTGACCGTGGACTTTCGCGCCGGCGGGGTGCCGCACCGCATGGCGATTGCCGGCGCCGCGCAGCTGGCCGGGCAGGTCGGTCTGCAGCGGCTGGCGCGCGATCTGCAGAAGGTCTGCCAGGCACAGGCCGAGCTGTTCGAGCCCAAAACCCGGCGCGCCCCGTTTGATCAATACCTGTTCCTGGTCGCGCCCACAGCCGAGGGCTACGGCGGGCTGGAACACGCCGACTGCACCGCGCTGATGTGCAGCCGCACTCACCTGCCGGCACCCGGAATGGGCGAGGCCGACAGCGCCTACCGCGAGTTCCTCGGGCTGTGCAGCCACGAGTATTTCCACGCCTGGAACGTCAAGCGCATCAAGCCCGCGGCGTTCACGCCGTACGACCTGCAGCGGGAAAACTTCACCACCCTGCTGTGGCTGTTCGAAGGCTTCACCTCGTATTACGACGACCTGATGCTGTGCCGCGCCGGGCTGATCAGCCCGCAGCAGTATCTGGACTCCGTCGCGCAGACCCTTTCCGCGGTGCGCCGCACCCCGGGGCGGCAGGTGCAGAGCTTGGCCGAGGCCAGCTTCGACGCCTGGATCAAGTACTACCGCCCGGACGAAAACACCGCGAACGCCACCGTCAGCTACTACCAGCTTGGCGCCTTGCTGGCGCTGTCGATCGACCTGCGGCTGCGCCAGCAGGGCGCGACCAGCCTGGACGCGGTGATGCGCCGGCTGTGGCAGACCTACGGCCGCGCCGACGCGCCGCTGCGCGGCCAGGGGCTGGCCGAAGACGCGCTGCCGGCGCTGTTGCGAGAAATCAGCGGACTGGACTGGCGCGGCTTTTTCGCCCGCCATGTGCACGGCACGCAGGAGCTGCCGCTGCGCCGGCAACTCGCCGCGATGGGCGTACGCTGGCACGACGAAGACCCGGCGCCGCTGGACGCGCTCGGCCTTGCGGTGCAGGAGCAGGCCGGCGGCTGGCTGGCGGTGCAGCGGGTGCGAAACGGCAGCTTTGCCGAGCGCGCCGGGCTGATGGCCGGCGATGTGCTGGTCGCGGTCAACGGCGAGCGCGCTCGCCGCGCCAGCGTCGAGCGGCAGCACCGTCGCGCCCGCGCCGGGCAGGCGTGGACGCTGCACTATCTGCGGCAGGACTTGCTGCGCAGCACGACTTGCGAGTGGCAGCCGGCGCCGCCGCTGAGCGTGCGGCTGGACATCGAGCCGGGCGCGCGCGAGCCCGCTGCGCGCCGTCGGCTGCGGCAGCAATGGCTGCAGGGCCGCTGAACTGGCTCCAGTCGATTCCGCGCGCCTCGCATCCGCTCAGGCTTTCACCACAAACCCGTTCACAGGAGACCCGATATGAGCGAAACCGCCAGCGAATCCCTCGTTCTCGTCGAAACCCGCGGCTGTGTCGGCCTGCTCACCCTCAACCGCCCCAAGCAGCTCAACGCGCTCAACGACGCGCTGATGGATGCGCTCGGCGCGGCGCTGCAGGCGTTCGATGCCGACCCGGGCATCCGTTGTATGGTGCTTACCGGCAGCGACAAAGCCTTTGCCGCCGGCGCCGACATCGCGGCGATGGCCGACAAGACCTTCCCCGCCAGCTACAGCGAAGACTTCATCTCCCGCAACTGGGAGACGGTGGCGCACACCCGCAAGCCCATCCTCGCCGCGGTGCGCGGCTATTGCCTGGGCGGCGGCTGCGAGCTGGCGATGATGTGCGACCTGATCGTCGCCGCCGACACCGCCCAGTTCGGCCAGCCCGAAATCAAGATCGGCATCATCCCCGGCGCCGGCGGCACGCAGCGGCTCACGCGTGCGGTCGGCAAGGCCAAGGCGATGGACCTGATTCTCACCGGCCGCATGATGGACGCCGCCGAGGCCGAGCGCAGCGGCCTGGTCGCCCGGGTCGTGCCCGCGGACAAGGTGCTGGACGCAACCCTGGCGATGGCCGAAACCATTGCCGGCTATTCCCAGCCCTCGGTGCTGATGGCCAAGGAAAGCGTCAACCGCGCGTTCGAGTCGCCGCTGGCCGAGGGGCTGCGCTTCGAGCGGCGGCTGTTCCAGGCGCTGTTCGCCACGGCCGATCAGAAAGAGGGCATGGCGGCATTTCTGGCCAAGCGCAAACCCACGTTCACCCACAAGTGACCGGGGCGGTGTTTCGCGCCTCGCGCGATGCGCTATACTGCGCGGCTTCGTGGCGCTTTAGCTCAGTCGGTTAGAGCGACGGAATCATAATCCGCAGGTCCGGGGTTCGAGTCCCTGAAGCGCCACCAGCATGTCATGCGCCGGGCAATCGTTTTGGCGCGGCGGTTCTCAAGCGAAAGCCCATGCCCTGCAGCGCATGGGCTTTTTGCATGGCGCGCAGGAGATCGAGATGCGGCAAGACGAGGTTTGGGCTTTGATCGCCCGCGGCCTGCGGCACATCGGCGTGGCTGCTGCGCTGGCGGCGCTGAGTGCAGCCGCAGCGGCGCAGACCTTGCCCGCGCGTATCTACCCCGCCGGCAGTCTGCAGGGCAGTGCCGATTTCGGCGCCTTTCCGCACGTCACCATCAACTGCCAGACCTACACCCTCGGCCCCGGCGTGCGGGTCTACGACCTGAAGAACCGCATTCTGCTCACCGGGCAGCTGCAGGGCATCTCCGCCCCGGTGGTGTTCCAGCGCGACCCGCTGGGCAACATCGTGCAGGTGTGGCTGCTCAGCCCCGAGCAGGCGCGCACGCAACTCGCGCCCAAGGCACCGTCGAACTGCCTGTTCGGCAACTGAAGGCGACCGGGTCAGGAACGACCATGAAAAAAGTCTGGATCAAGACGTTTGGCTGCCAGATGAACGAGTACGACTCGGCCAAGATGGCCGACGTGCTCGGCGCGGCCGAAGGGTATGAAACGGTGGCCGAGCCTGAGCAGGCCGACCTCATCCTGCTCAACACCTGCTCGATCCGCGAAAAGGCGCAGGAAAAGGTGTTCAGCGATCTCGGGCGGTTGCGGGCGATCAAGCAGCAGCGCCCGGAGGTGCTGATCGGTGTAGGCGGCTGCGTGGCCTCGCAGGAAGGGCAGGCCATCGTGCAGCGCGCGCCCTATGTGGACGTGGTGTTCGGCCCGCAGACCCTGCACCGCCTGCCTCAGCTCATCGCGCAGCGCCGCGTCAGCGGGCGGCCGCAGGTGGACATCAGCTTTCCCGAAATCGAAAAGTTCGACAACCTGCCGCCGGCGCGGGTCGAGGGGCCGAGCGCCTTTGTGTCGATCATGGAAGGCTGCAGCAAGTATTGCAGCTACTGCGTCGTGCCCTACACGCGGGGCGAGGAAGTCTCGCGCCCGCTGGTGGACGTGCTGGCCGAAATCGCCGAGCTGGCGGCACAAGGGGTGCGCGAGGTCACGTTGCTGGGGCAGAACGTCAACGCCTGGCGCGGCAGCGAACCGGACGAGGACTTTGCCTTTTTGCTCGACTGCGTCGCCGACATCGACGGCATCGAGCGCATCCGCTACACCACCAGCCATCCGAAGGAATTCACCCAGCGGCTGATCGACGCCCATGCGCGGCTGCCCAAGCTGGTCGGCCATGTGCACCTGCCGGTGCAGCATGGCAGCGACCGGGTGCTTGCGGCGATGAAGCGCGGTTACACCGCGCTGGAGTTCAAGAGCATCGTGCGGCGGCTGCGCGCGGCGCGGCCGGACATCTGCATCGGCTCGGACTTCATCGTGGGCTTTCCCGGCGAAACCGAAGCAGACTTCGAGCAGCTGCTCAAGCTGGTCGAGGACGTTGGCTTCGACGCCAGCTTCAGCTTTGTGTTCAGCCCGCGCCCGGGCACGCCCGCCGCGAACCTGCCGGACGACACGCCGCAGGCCGTCAAGCTCGACCGTCTGCAGCGGCTGCAGGCGCGCATCAATGCGCAGGCCGCGGCGATCAGCGCGGCGATGGTCGGCACGGTGCAGTCGGTGCTGGTCGAAGGGCCGAGCAAAAAAGACCCGGCCGAACTGCAGGGCCGCACCGAAAACAACCGCATCGTCAACTTCGCCGGCGGCGCGCGGCTGATCGGGCAGATCGTGCCGGTGCGCATCACCGCGGCGCTGCCGCATTCGCTGCGCGGCGAAGTGCTCACGCGCGAGGCGGTGGCCGCGGTCTGAATGCCGTTTTCGCTGGGCGGTGTGACTCGCCGCTCCAGCGCCACGCAGACAAAAGGCGCCGCAACAGCGGCGCCTTTTTACGTGCAGGTCGAATGCAGTGCCGCGCTTATTTGATCAGCAGCCGCAGACTGTCCCAGGCGCGGCCGAGAATGCCGGCCTCGGGCACCGCGCGCAGCGCCTGCAGCGGGTAGCTGGCGATCTGTTTGCCGCCCAGGCTGACCTGCAGTTCGCCGATCTTCTGCCCTTGCCGGATCGGCGCGACCAGCGGATCGGGCCGCACCACCTTGGTCTGCAGATCCTTTCCGGTGCCGCGCGGCACGGTGATGACAATCGGCTGGGTATCGCCCAGCGCGACGTGATTGTCCGCGCCCTTCCACACCGGTGCGTCGATCACCGGCTTGTTCGCCGGCGCGAGCACGATGTCGTCGAAGTTCTGGTAGGCCCAGTTCAGCAGGGTCTGGCTTTCGTCGACCCGCGCGTGTTCGGTCGGCGTGCCCATGACCACCGTGAGAATGCGCCGCGGGCCGTTGGGAAAGGTGCGCAGCGCCGAGGTGATCATGCAGTAGCCCGCTTCCTGGGTGTAGCCGGTTTTCATGCCGTCGACTGACGGGTCGGTGAACAGCAGGCTCACGCGGTTGGGCTGAGTGATTTTGTTGTAGGTGAATTCCTTGACCTTGAAGTAGCGCGCGTAGTCCTCGGGAAAGTCGCGGATGATGTGCTGGGCGATGATCGAAAGGTCATACGCCGTGGTGTGGTGGCCGGGGTCGGGCAGCCCGGTCGGGTCCATGAAATGCGTGCCCTTGAGCCCCCACTGCTGCGCCTGCCGGTTCATCATCGCCACGAACGCGCTGGTCGATCCGGCCACGGTGTGCGCCAGGGTCATCGCCGCATCGTTGCCCGACTGCACGATCATGCCCAGCAGCAGATCGTTGACCGACACCGGCACCCGCGGGTCGATGAACATGCGCGAGCCGCCCGTCTTGTAAGCCGCCATCGGCTCGCGCACCATCTGGTTGAGCTGGATGGTGCCGTCCTTCAGCGCCTTGAAGGTGAGATAGGCGGTCATCAGCTTGGTCAGCGAGGCCGGTGCTTCCTGCTGATGCGCGTCGTGCTCGGCGAGGATCTGGCCGCTGGTCATGTCCACCACCAGCCAGGAACGCGCGTCCAGCTTGGGCGGCGGCACCGTGGCCAGCAGCGCCTGCATCGGCGTCGCGGGCGGCGCGCTGCTGGCAGCCGCGGGGGCGGGCGCCGCCGGGGCGGCTGCGAAAGCGGTGAGGGCAAGAAACAACAGGCCGGCGGCGCAGGCCGCTCTGAGGCGGGACAGGAACATGCGATGACTCGGTGATTCAAAAAACAAAGCCGCAACCCTAGCAGCCGGGCGGGCGCGGCGGGGTGTCCAAACGTAGCCGAGTTGGAGCGCGGGCGGCGCGCTTGGTTCAGCGCGATTAGCAAACGATCGCAAAGACCACATCGGCGACGCGACCCGCGCTGCCGGGCCCTTGCAGGGCAAGAGCGCCGCGAACGCCTCAGCGCCTCACCGCGCCGCGTCGGCGTGGAACTGCAGCACTGCGTCGCGCAGCACCAGCAACGCGCCGTGGAAAAAATGCCCGGCGCCCGGCACCACCAGCACCGGCAGTTGCTGCGGCCGCGCCCAGTCGAGCACGTCCGCCAGCGGCACCACATCGTCCTGCTCGCCGTGCACCACCAGCGCGGTCGCGGCCAACGGCGCGCTGCCTTCGCTGCGGATGGGCGGCACGGCAAAGCGGCTGACCGCAGTGCCGACCAGGGTGAGATGATCGACCGCCTGGCCCTCCGCGCGCAGCTTGGCGGCGGCGCGCGCTGCCACTGCAGCGCCGAAGGAAAAGCCGCCGAGCGCCAGCGGCAGTTGATCCGCGGCGCGGCCCGTCTGCGCGGCGAGGTCTGCGCGCATCGCCGCGATCACCGCGAGCACATCATCGGTCTCGCCCTCGCCGTGGTCGAAGCTGCCGGCCGATCCGCCGACCCCGCGAAAATTCGGCCGCACGCAGGCCCAGCCGAGCTGCACCCAGGCGCGCGCCAAGGTCTGCGTGACCTTGTTGTCCAGCGTGCCCCCGAAAAGCGGATGCGGGTGCGCGATCAGCGCCAGCCCGCGCGGGGCGCCGGTCTCGGGCAGGTCGAGCGCGGCTTCGATCGCCCCCGCCGGCCCTGTGAGTTGCAGGCGCTGGGTGTGGGCGTTCATTGCGAGGCGTCGGATGGGGGCGCGGGTGGGGTGTCGGGCAGACGCAGACGCTCGACGATGCGGCCGTGCTGCAGATGTTCGGAGACGATTTCGTCGATATCGGCGGTGTCGACGTAGGTGTACCAGACGCCCTCGGGGTAGACCACGCAGACCGGGCCTTCGTCGCAGCGATCCATGCAGCCGGCGCGGTTGACCCGCACCTGCCCCGGCCCGGCCAGCCCGGCGGCCTTGACCGCGGCCTTGCAGTGGTCGAAAGCGGCCTCGGCGCCCGCGTTGGCACAGCACGGTCGGGTGCCGCCCTCGCGTCGGTTGAGGCAGAAAAAAATGTGGTGGGTGTAGTAAGCGCTCATGGCGAGGATGATAGGCAGCGGCATCGCGCCGTGCCGCGCGCGGGTCATGCCCGGCGCCGTGCCAGCAGCCGCGACAGCAGATAGACCCACACCGCCAGCGGCCACGCCCAGCTCAGCCATTGCGGCAGGCCAAACAGCCGCAGCACCATGCCCTGGCCCCAGGCTTCGAGATTGATCACATAGAACGGCCCGGCGCCCACGCGGTTGATCGCGATCAGCGCGGCCGCCAGCACCGCCGCGCCCACTGCCGCGGCCCAGCGGGGCGGCAGGTGCACCAGCGGTGCGGCGGCTGCGGCGCCCAGCAGCAGCGCGGCCACGGTGTCCGGCGTGGCCCAGGCCAGCGCATGCGCCGGGCCGAAGCTCAGCCCTGACGACACGCTCAGCGCGCCGGCCACCGCCAGCAGCGTCAGCAGCGCGAGCCGCAGCCGGGGTGCGCCCGGGCGCAGCAGAGCGGTCAGCAGCAGCAGCCCGGCCAGCAGCATTGCCGCGGTCAGCAGGGTGTGCTGCAGCGGGGAGGGTGGCGGAAAGTCCGGCGGGTTCAGCCCAAGGCGGGCCAGCAGGGTCTCGAACGTGCGCCAGCCGTCGCTGTCGAGCGCGGGCACCAGCAGAGTGGGCAGCACCTGGCCGGTGCCCAGCGGCACCGGCGTGGGCCACAGCAGCGCCAGCGGCCACAGTGCGAGCAGCAGCAAGCCATAGCTGCTGTGCGGGGTGAACCAGCGCTCGCGCCAAAGCCGCAGCAGCGCCGCCAGCCGCAGCCGCGGCAGCAGCCAGACGCAGCCGGCCGCGCCAATCGCCGCGCCCAGGGTATTGGTCGCCCAGTCGAGGTTGGATGCCACGCGCATCGGCAGCAGGCTTTGCGTCGACTCCATGCTGAACGACAGCAGACTGGCCAGCAGCACGGCGGCCAGCCAGTGCAGCGGCCGCGGCCAGCGCGAAGGCAGCACTCGCGCCAGCAGCCAGCCCAGCGGCAGATAGCCGGCGACGTTGAGCCAGATGTCGCCGAAGGTGATGTAGCGCGGCAGCGGCGCGCGAACGAAATCGAACGGCGAGATGCCTTGCCAGCGCCAGTCGGCAAACGGAAACAGACTGGCGTAGACGATCAGCAGAACGTAGACCGCCAGCGCATAACGGGCAAAGCGCGAGGGCGGGGCGGGCGGGTGCGGCACGGCAGCGGCGAAAACGAGGCGGCGCGGGTCGTGCAGCCCGCGGGCGTCAGAACGGCTTGATCACCACCAGTGGCACGATGATGAACAGAATGATGGTGGGAATTTCGTTGAACCAGCGGTACCACACGTGGCTGCGCGTGTTTTCGCCGCGCTCGAACTGGCGCAGGATGCGTTTGCACCAGAAGGTGAAAATCACCAGCACCACCACCAGCAGCAGCTTGGCGTGCATCCAGCCGTTGCCGGGGCCGTGCAGACCGACGCCGTAATAGAGCCAGAGGATCAGCCCGAGGATGATGGCAATCCACATCAGCATGTGGGTGAAACGGTAGAGCTTGCGCCCCATCAGCAGCAGACGGTCGCGCTCGGCCGTGCTGCCTGGCGGCACCATCGCCAGATTGACGAATATGCGCGGCAGGTAGAACAGCCCCGCGTACCACGCGATCACGAAGATGATGTGCGCCGATTTGACCCAGAGATACATCGCTGGCCTCCCAAAGTTCAGCCGCGCAGTGTAAGGACAAACCCGGGGCGCGATCGCTCGCCGGGCGCGGCGAAGAGGTTGGCGAGGCGAGCAGGGCGGCAAGGCGAAAAAAATCCCCGGCTGTGCGGCCGGGGATTCAAGCCTTGTGAGCCAAGGCCCCGCTCAGGGAGGAGAAGCGGGGAATGCCGGGCCTTGCGACGCAGCATCCATGTGGAACAGATAGCATCGCCAAGGCTTTGTTCCTCTCGATGTGACCCAGCAGATGAAAAATTTTGTGACCGGCCCCGGCTACCCGATTCAGCGCATGCGCCGGCTGCGCCGCGACGACTTCACCCGCCGCCTGGTGCGCGAGCATCACCTGCGCGCCGACGATCTGATCTACCCCGTGTTCGTGCTCGATGGCGAAAAGCAGCGGCAGGCCGTGCCGTCGATGCCGGGGGTCGAGCGCCTGAGCCTCGATCAGCTGCTGCCGCTGGCCGAGCGCTGCGTGCGGCTGGGCATTCCGGTGCTGGCGCTGTTTCCGGTGATCGACTCGGCGCTGAAAGCCGCCGACGGCGCCGAGGCCGCCAACCCCGACGGGCTGGTGCCGCGGGTGGTGCGCCGGCTCAAGGCGGAGTTTCCGCAGCTCGGGGTGCTGACCGACGTCGCGCTCGACCCCTACACTTCGCACGGGCAGGACGGGCTGCTCGACGGCAGCGGCTACATCGTCAACGACGCGACGGTGGAAGTGCTGGTGCGGCAGGCGCTGGTGCAGGCCGCAGCCGGGGTGGACATCGTCGCGCCCAGCGACATGATGGACGGGCGCATCGGCGCGATCCGTCAGGCGCTGGAAGCCGAAGGCCATGTGCATACCCGCATCATGGCCTACAGCGCCAAATACGCCAGCAGCTTCTATGGCCCGTTCCGCGACGCCGTGGGCAGCGCGGCCAACCTCGGCAAGGCCGACAAAAAGGTCTACCAGATGGACCCGGGTAACACCGACGAGGCGCTGCGCGAAGTCGCGCTCGACCTGCAGGAAGGCGCGGACATGGTGATGGTCAAGCCCGGCATGCCGTATCTGGACGTGGTGCGGCGGGTGAAGGAAACCTTTGCCGTGCCGACTTTCGCCTACCAAGTCAGCGGCGAGTACGCGATGCTCAAGGCCGCCGCGGCCAACGGCTGGCTGGATCACGACGCGGTGATGATGGAAAGCCTGCTGGCGTTCAAGCGCGCCGGCGCCGACGGCGTGCTCACCTATTTCGCGATCGATGCCGCAGAAAAACTGCGGCAGCAGGGCTGACCATGGCGGCAAGCGCGCGCGTGCGGGTGTGGGACTTGCCGCTGCGGCTGTTCCACTGGGCGCTGGCAGTGCTGGTGACGGTGTCCGTCGTCACCGGGCTGTCCGGCGGCAATGCGATGCAGTACCACTACTGGAGCGGCTACGCGATCATCGCCCTGCTGGTTTTTCGCCTCGGCTGGGGGTTGGTCGGCCCGCGCTACGCGCGCTTTGCCCAGTTCGCCTACGGGCCGCGCGCGATCTGGCGTTACCTGCATGGCGACGATCCACGCCCGCCGACGGCGCGCGTCGGCCACAACCCGCTGGGCAGTCTGTCGGTGTTCGCGCTGCTGCTGGCGGTGCTGGCGCAGGTGGTCAGCGGGCTGTTTGCCAACGACCAGATTTTCAACGCCGGCCCGCTGTCAGGCTGGGTTAGCAACCGCACCAGCGCGGTGTTCACCTTCTATCACACCACCATCGGCCAGCCACTGATCTACGCGCTGGTCGGGCTGCATCTGGCGGCGATCGCGTTTTACGCGCTGGTCAAGCGGCAAAACCTCATCGGCCCGATGATCACCGGCAAGACCCGCGAAGCCGCGCCCGGCACCCCGTCGGCGCGTGACGGGGTGTGGATCTGGCTGCTGGCGCTGGCGTTCGTCGCCGCCGGAGCCGCGCTGGCCTGGTGGATTTCGCGCCAGGCGGTCGCGGTGTCGTATTACTGAGCGTGCGGCAGCGCGGCGGCGCCGCACGGCGGTTTCAGCGCCAGAACAGCGCCGCCGCAATCGCCAGCCAGCCCAGCACGAAATTCAGCACCACCAGCGGATGCGCCTGCTGCAGCGCACGGGCGACTGCCGCCCAGTCCCCCGCGGCGGCGGCGCGGCGGGCGCGGGCAAAGGGCGCGAAATAGATGTGCGCGAACACCGCCATCATCACCAGGCCGATGGCCAGCATCACGTGCCAGCCCACCGGCGCGTGGTCCATGCCCACCGGCAGCAGGATGGCCAGCCCCGAGCCCAGCAGCAGCACGATGCTAATCCACACCCAGGGGAAGAATCGTCGCAGCGCCGCCAGCAGCAGTTGCGGGCGCTGCGGCGGCTGCAGGCTGGCGAACGCCGCCGGGCGCAGCGCCGCGAGGATGAAGGCCATGCCGCCCATCCAGACGATGGCGCCGATCAGATGCAGGAAAACGAGCAGGGCGATCATCGGGTCGATCCTCCGGGCAGGCGTGCCCCGAACCAGGGCGCGCGGTTTGACCGCGCACAATTGTGAGACAGCCGTGACGAAAAATTCTGGAACTGTATCGGCTTTCTCCTATACTTCGGCCGTTTGACCTGCAGCGCAATTGTTACCATCTCAGACAAGACGCCGCAGTTCTCCAGCAGTTTTCTCCCGGGCCGGCCGATGCGCTCCACGCGACGACTGGCCCGTTGTGTCATCAAACCCTCACGCCGCCGTCATCTTGAACGCTTCTGCGCCCAGCAAAAACTCCTGGCAAGACGAGCAGGAATTCGAGCAGGAAGTGCCGCCCGCCCCGCCGCTGACCCGGGCCGAGGCGCAGGCGCTGCTGCTGCGCAAGCCGCAAGTGTCGATCTGGAAGGTTGTCGGTCTGCAGGTCGCGGTGGCCCTGGTCGCGGCGCTGATAGCCTGGGGCGTGTCGCGCGGCGAGGTCATGGTGGCGCTGTCGGCTTTTTACGGCGGGATGATCATCGCGCTGCCCTCGGCGCTGTTCGCCGGCGGCATCCGCCGCTGGCTGGTTCATCTCAAGCCCGGGGTCGCGGTGTACGGCTTCGCGTTCGGCGAGCTGCTGAAAATCGGTCTGACCATTTTTTTGCTCTGGCTGGCGCCGCATGTGCTGCGTCCGCTGAGCTGGCCTGCGCTGCTGCTGACCGTGGTGGTCACGCTGCAGGTGTACTGGATTGCTTTTGTGTTGCGCGGCAAGGCGGCCAAGGCCTCGCCGGGCACGCCCTGATTTCCCGAAATTCAAGCCGCGCCGGATTGCCGGCCCCTTCGCAAATTTTCGACCATGGCTGCTGACCAACACACGATGACCGCGGGCGAGTACATCGTCCACCACCTGACGCACTGGACCAGCGGGCCGCGTACCGGCGTGGTCGATTTCGGCATCGTCGATATCGACTCCATCATCTTTTCGGTGCTGCTCGGGGTGATCGCCTGCTTCGTGCTGTGGCGCGTGGCGAAAAAAATGACCAGCGGCGTGCCCGGGCGCATGCAGGCGGCGGTGGAGTTCCTGGTCGAGTTCGTCGACGAGCAGGCCCGCGGCATCGTGCGCAACGCCAAGTCGCGCGAATTCGTCGCGCCGCTTGCGTTCATCTCGTTCATCTGGATTGTGATGATGAACCTGATGGACCTGATCCCGCTCGATCTGCTGCCGCGGCTGTGGCAAACCGCCGGTGCAGCTGCCGGCCACGATCCGCACCACATGTATCTGCGCATCGTGCCCACCGCCGATCTGTCGATCGCGCTGGGCATGTCCATCACCATTCTGCTGCTCAGCCTGTATTACGGCGTCAAGGTCAAGGGCATCGGCGGCTGGACGCACGAACTGTTCACCGCACCCTTCGGCAACCACTTTCTGCTGTGGCCGCTGAACTTCGCGATGCAGTTGCTCGAATACCTCGCCAAGACCCTGTCGCACGGCATGCGGTTGTTCGGCAACCTGTATGCCGAGGAAATTTTGTTCATGATCATCGCGCTGATGGGGGCCGCGGGTCTGGCTTCCCTCACCGGCTGGGCGCTGTGGTTCGGGCAGATCGCCTTCGGTCTGGCCTGGTCGATTTTCAGTCTGCTGATCATCGTGCTGCAGGGCTTCATTTTCATGATGCTCACCCTGGTCTACATCGGCCAGGCGCACGACCATCACTGATTCATCGCTTCTGTTTTCGAGTCAATTCTTTTTTCCTTCACCTCTAGGAGTCACCATGGAACACGTTCTCGGATATGTCGCGCTGGCCGCTGGCCTGATCATCGGCCTGGGCGCCAATGGCGCCTGTATCGGCATCGGCATCATGGGGAGCAAGTACCTCGAGTCCGCTGCCCGCCAGCCCGAGCTGATGAACGAACTGCAGACCAAGATGTTCCTGCTCGCTGGCCTGATCGACGCCGCGTTCCTGATCGGTGTCGGTCTGGCCATGATGTTCACCTTCGCCAACCCCTTCACCCTGCAGTGATCGGCGCGGTTCGCCCGTGTGGGCGAACCGTTGGTTCCCCCTGAACATCTGAAGCAAAGGTTAGCGCCATGCATCTGGACGCAACACTCATTGCGCAGATCATCGTCTTCTTGTTGTTGGCGTGGTTCGTCAAGGCATTTGTCTGGCCGCCCATCATCAAGGCGCTCGATGAGCGCGCGAAAAAAGTCGCCGACGGCCTGGCCGCCGCCGATCGCGCCAAGACCGAGTTGGCCGCGGCCAATCGCAAGGTCGAGGCCGAGCTCGCCAAGTCCCACGAGGACAGCGCCCACCGTCTGGCCGAAGCCGAGCGCCGCGCCGCGGCACTGATCGAGGAGGCGAAGAAAAAGGCCGAGGAGGTTGCGGCCAATATCGTCGCCGAAGCCAAGGCCGAGGCCGAGCAGCAGGCGGTCAAGGCGCGCGAAGCGCTGCGCGATCAGGTCGCGGCGCTGGCCGTCAAGGGTGCCGAAGCGATTCTGCACCGCGAGGTCAACCCGCAGGTGCATGCTGATCTGCTGGCGCGGCTGAAGGCCGAACTCTGATCGGAGCGACCCATGGCTGAACTCGCCACCATTGCCCGTCCCTACGCCGAGGCGGCCTTCGCCGCCGTGCGCGACACCGGCGTCTCCGCCGAATCTGCGGCCAACGCGCTCGACGAACTGGCGCTGATCGCTGCCGATCCGCAGTTGCGCGAAGTCGTTGGCAGCCCGCGTGTGACCCCGGCGCAGATCGCCGATCTGCTGCTGGGCGCGCTGCCCAAAGCGGCGCCTGCGGCGGTGCAGAACCTCGTGCGCCTGATGGCCGAGAACGGCCGGTTGGCTGCGCTCGGCGAGGTCGCCACCCAATTCCGCGAACTCAAGGACGCGGCCGAGGGGCGGGTGGAGGCGGTCATCACCAGCGCATTCCCGATCGAAGGGCATGCGCTGAGCGAACTGGTCTTCACGCTCGAACGCAAGTATGGCCGCAAGCTGCACGCCAAGGTGGAGGTCGACCCGTCGCTGATCGGCGGGGTGCGCGTCGCCGTGGGCGACGAGGTGCTCGACACTTCGGTGCGTGCTCGCCTGGAGCAGATGAAAGTCGCGCTCACCGCTTAACGTCTTAGAGGCTCTCATGCAACTCAATCCCGCTGAAATCTCCGAACTGATCAAGAGCCGCATCGAAGGGCTGGGTGCCAGTGCGAACATCCGCAACGAGGGCACCGTCGTGTCCCTCACCGACGGTATCGCGCGCATCCACGGCCTGTCCGATGTGATGCAGGGCGAAATGCTCGAATTCCCGAACAACACCTTCGGTCTTGCGCTCAACCTCGAGCGCGACTCCGTCGGCGCGGTGATTCTGGGCGCCTACGAAGGCATTTCCGAAGGCGACACGGTCAAGTGCACCGGGCAGATCCTGTCGGTGCCCGTCGGCCCCGAGCTGATCGGCCGCGTGGTCAACACCCTGGGCCAGCCGATCGACGGCAAGGGCCCGGTCGGCGCCAAGCAGCACGACCCGATCGAAAAAATCGCGCCGGGCGTGATCTGGCGTCAGTCGGTGTCGCAGCCGGTGCAGACCGGTATCAAGGCCATCGACGCGATGGTGCCGGTGGGCCGGGGCCAGCGCGAGCTGATCATCGGCGACCGCCAGACCGGCAAGACCGCGGTCGCCGTCGACTCGATCATCAGCCAGAAGGGCAAGGATCTCATCTGTATCTATGTGGCGATCGGCCAGAAGGCGTCGACCATCGCCAACGTGGTGCGCAAGCTGCAGGAATACGGTGCGATGGACTACACCATTGTCGTCGCCGCCTCGGCCTCCGACTCCGCCGCGATGCAGTACCTGGCCCCCTACGCCGGCTGCACCATGGGCGAATACTTCCGCGACCGCGGTCAGGACGCGCTGGTGATCTACGACGACCTGACCAAGCAGGCCTGGGCGTATCGCCAGATCTCGCTGCTGCTGCGCCGCCCGCCGGGGCGCGAAGCCTATCCGGGTGACGTGTTCTATCTGCACAGCCGTCTGCTCGAACGCGCCGCACGTGTCAGCGCCGAATACGTCGAGAAGTTCACCGACGGTGCGGTCAAGGGCAAGACCGGTTCACTCACCGCGCTGCCGATCATCGAAACCCAGGCCGGTGACGTCTCGGCCTTCGTTCCGACCAACGTGATTTCGATCACCGACGGTCAGATCTTCCTCGAAACCGATCTGTTCAACGCCGGCATCCGCCCGGCGATCAACGCCGGTATTTCGGTGTCGCGGGTCGGTGGCGCAGCGCAGACCAAGATCATCAAAAAGCTCTCCGGCGGTATCCGTACCGACCTCGCGCAATACCGCGAACTCGCCGCTTTTGCCCAGTTTGCCTCCGACCTCGACGCCGCCACCCGCAAGCAGCTCGAACGCGGTCGCCGCGTGGTCGAGCTGCTCAAGCAGCCGCAGTATCAGCCCTACCAGGTGTGGCAGATGGCCGCGTCGCTGTATGCGGTGAACAACGGCTATCTCGACGATCTGGACATCAAGCAGATCCTGCCGTTCGAAAAGGGGCTGCACGACTTCCTCGCCACCAAGCACAAGGCGCTGGTCGACAGCATCGAGTCGAGCAAGGATCTGTCCAAGGACGACGAGGCCAAGCTCAAGGACGCCATCGCCGAGTTCAAGAAAGCCGGCGCGTACTGATCGTTCCAACATCGTGCGCGGTCGCCGCGGCCGCGCTGCCCCACCGGCAGCGTCGCCCGCGTGACTGAACGCCCAGGAGCAAACACATGGCTGGAATGAAGGAAATCCGCGTCAAGATCAAGAGCGTGCAGAACACGCGCAAGATCACCAAGGCGATGGAAATGGTGGCCGCCTCCAAGATGCGCAAGGCGCAGGATCGCATGCGCGCCGCGCGCCCCTACGCCGACAAGGTGCGGGTGATCGCGGGCGATCTGTGCCAGGCCAATCCCGAGTACACCCACCCGTTTCTGAGCAAGCGCGCGACGGTCAAGCGCGTCGGGCTGATTCTGGTGACTACCGACAAGGGGCTGTGCGGCGGTCTGAACACCAACATCACCCGTCTGGCTCTGCACCGCATCAAGGAATGGCAGGGGCAAGGCGTGCAGATCGACTGCTGTGCGATCGGCAACAAGGGCCTGCAGTTCCTACAGCGCATCGACATGAACGTGGTGTCGCAGGCGGTGCAGCTCGGCGACAAGCCGCATCTGGAGGCGCTGATCGGCCCGGTCAAGGTCATGCTCGACGCCTATCAGGACGGCAAGATCGACGCGGTCTATCTGGGCTACAGCCGCTTCGTCAACACCATGAAGCAGGAGCCCAGCATCGAACAGCTCGTGCCGCTGAGCGCCGAGGCGCTGGGCGCCAAGCCGGGCGAAATGCACGCCCACAGCTGGGACTACATCTACGAACCCGATGCCAAACCGGTGATCGACGCGTTGCTGACCCGCTACATCGAAGCGTTGATCTATCAGGCGGTCGCCGAAAACATGGCGTGCGAACAGTCGGCGCGCATGGTGGCGATGAAGGCCGCATCGGACAACGCCAAGAGCGTGATCGGTGAACTGCAGCTCGTCTACAACAAGAGCCGGCAGGCAGCGATCACCAAGGAACTTTCGGAAATTGTGAGCGGAGCCGCCGCGGTCTGACCCCGGCCATCCGTAACTGAGCAAACTGGAGAGCGAAATGACGACGGCTCAAGCGCAAGGCAAGATCGTGCAGTGCATCGGCGCGGTGATCGACATCGAATTCCCGCGGGACGCGATTCCCAAGGTGTACGACGCCCTGGTGCTGGCGGACGACCAGGACACCGGCATGGCCGAAAAAGGGCTGACCTTCGAGGTGCAGCAACAGATCGGCGACGGCGTGGTGCGCACCATCGCGCTGGGCTCCAGCGACGGCCTGCGCCGCGGCATGCGCGTGGGCAACACCGGGCACGCGATCTCGGTGCCGGTCGGCCCGGCGGTGCTCGGACGCATCATGGACGTGCTGGGCCGCCCGATCGACGAGGCCGGGCCGATCGCCACCGATGAGCGCCGCTCCATCCACCAGCCCGCGCCGAAGTTCGAAGACCTGTCGCCCTCGGTCGACCTGCTCGAAACCGGCATCAAGGTGATCGACCTGGTCTGCCCGTTTGCCAAGGGCGGCAAGGTCGGCCTGTTCGGCGGCGCCGGCGTGGGCAAGACCGTCAACATGATGGAGCTGATCAACAACATCGCCAAGCAGCACAGCGGCCTGTCGGTGTTCGCCGGCGTGGGCGAGCGTACCCGCGAGGGCAACGACTTCTACCACGAGATGAAGGACTCCAACGTGCTCGACAAGGTCGGCATGGTGTTCGGCCAGATGAACGAGCCGCCGGGCAACCGCCTGCGCGTGGCGCTGACCGGTCTGACCATGGCCGAGCGCTTCCGCGACGAAGGCCGTGACATTCTGTTCTTCGTCGACAACATCTACCGCTACACCCTGGCCGGTACCGAAGTGTCGGCGCTGCTCGGGCGCATGCCCTCGGCGGTGGGCTACCAGCCGACCCTGGCCGAGGAAATGGGCAAGCTGCAGGAGCGCATCGTTTCGACCAAGACCGGCTCGATCACCTCGATCCAGGCCGTCTACGTGCCGGCCGACGACCTGACCGACCCGTCGCCGGCGACCACCTTCAACCACCTCGACGCCACCGTGGTGCTGAGCCGCGACATCGCCTCGCTGGGCATCTACCCCGCCGTCGACCCGCTGGACTCCACCTCCCGTCAGATCGACCCCAACGTGATCGGCGAAGAGCACTACAGCACCACCCGCGCGGTTCAGGGCATCCTGCAGCGCTACAAGGAACTGCGCGACATCATCGCCATTCTGGGCATGGACGAGCTCTCGCCCGAGGACAAGCTCACCGTGGCGCGCGCACGCAAAATCCAGCGCTTCCTGTCGCAGCCTTTCCACGTCGCCGAGGTGTTCACCGGCTCGCCGGGCAAGTACGTGCCGCTTAAGGAAACCATCCGCGGCTTCAAGATGATCGTCGCCGGCGAATGCGACCACCTGCCCGAGCAGGCGTTCTACATGGTCGGCACCATCGACGAAGCGTTCGAAAAGGCGAAAAAGCTCAGCTGATGACGCGGCCGCCGGCGGGCTGTCCCGCTGGCTGCCTCACGCCTCGCCGGGGTTGACCCGGCCGGCGCCGCCACACCGATCACCGCCCGAGGAACATCGCCATGAACACCATCCACGTCGACGTCGTCAGCGCCGAGGAGTCCATCTTCTCCGGCGAGGCGCGTTTCGTCGCGCTGCCGGGCGAAGCCGGCGAACTCGGCATCCTGCCCGGCCACACCCCGCTGATCACCCGCATCAAACCCGGCTCGGTGCGCATCGAGCTGGCCGAGCCGGGCGCCAGCGGTGCCAAGGACGAATTCGTTTTCGTCGCTGGCGGTATCCTCGAAGTGCAGCCCAAGCGCGTGACCGTGCTGGCCGACACCGCGATCCGCGGCAAGGATCTCGACGAGGCCAAGGCGCAAGAGGCGCTCAAGGCCGCGCACGAGGCCCGTGCCAACGCCAAGGACAAGCAGGACATCGCCGTGGTCGAAGGCGAGCTGGCGATGCTGGCCGCGCAGCTTGCGGCGATTCGCAAACTGCGCAAAATCCCGCACTGAGCCGTCCTGCGGCACTCCAACAAGCCCGCGTCCCGCGCGGGCTTTTTCCTGCGCCGTGTTCACGCCGCGCTGCAGCGGGCGAGTCGGGTGCCTGACCCGCCTGCCTCATCGGGCGCGCCGCAGGCAACGGCGAGGCGGCGTCGCGCCGCTGCCACGCCGGGGTGCGCGACTCGGCACCGGCTCTAGCATTGCAGGTGTCGCCAAGCTCTCGCGCCCATGCTCCGCCGTTTGACCGTCAGCCATTCGCCTCAGGGATTTCGCCTGCCCGATGCGCCGCTGCTCGGCACTGTGGCGATGGCGATGCTGCTCGCCGGTTGCGCCAGCGCACCGCCGCGAGCGCCCGCGACCGGGCTGGTCAACGGTGAACAGGGTTGCCAGGCGCCGCCGCCCAACCTCACACGCGCCTACAACCGGGCTTACACCGTGCTCGGGCGCAGCTACACCCCGCTGCGCACCGCCGCCGGGTATGACGCGACCGGCACCGCGTCGTGGTATGGCTGGGAGTCGGGCTCGACCACCGCGATGGGCACCCGCTTCAACCCCCGGCTGTTCAGCGCCGCCAGCCGGGTGCTGCCGCTGCCGAGCTGCGTGCAGGTGACCAATCTGGACAACGGCCGCAGCGCGCTGGTGCTGGTCAACGACCGCGGGCCATTCGTCGATTCGCGCATCCTTGATCTGTCCTACGGCGCGGCGCAGGCGCTGGGCGTCACCCGCACCGGCACCGCGACCGTGCGCATCATTGGCCTGCCCGATGGCGCGCCGGCTCTGCCGGGCGAGGGGGAAACGCAGTATGCGGCGGCGTCCACCGCGGCAGCAGGCTCGACCGCCAGCGCACTGCCGCCCCAGGCCCAGCCGCAGACCCAGTTCCCGGCCACCATTGGCGGATCGTCTCCGGATGCGGGCGCGGCCGCGACCGCATTGAACGCAACGACGGCAGCAGCGGCCACCGGCGCCGCGAGCGGGGCGGCGTTGGGGCGAGGTCGCAGCGCTGCTGCGACCTCGGCCGCAGCCGGCTCGACCGGCACGGTCGCCGCAGCCGGGGCAGCCGCCGACTGGCCGGGGCTGGCCGGGCCGACCGGCCCGAACGCCGCCGGCAGTCCGGCAGCGACTTCGGCCACCTCAAATCCCCCGCCGATGGTCGAGCAGGTGTTGCCGCCGATCGCCCCGCCGCCAACCTTGCCGCCGACGAGCAGTGGGTCTGTCGGCGCTGCTACCGCGCCCGCTGCGGTCGATCCGACACTGCCGCTGCCAGCACAGTCAGGTGCCGCGTCCAGCCCTCCACCTGCCCCCGATCTGCCCGCCGGCACCATCGCCCCGAGCCTGCCCGGGCCGGCGCAGACCTTCGTGCAGACCGGCGCCTTCACCGACCCCGGCCACGCCGAGGCCGAGCGGGCACGGCTGCGCGCCGCCGGTATCGGCCCGGTGCTCATCGTTCCGGGCGTGGTGCGCGGGCAGACCTTCTATCGCGTGCAGGTCGGCCCGATCAACGGCGCGCAGCCCGACTCGGCGCTGCTGCAGCAGCTGCGCGGCCTGGGCATCACCGCCTACAACCTCGTGCAGCAATGAAGCGGAAATGAAAAAGGCACGCCCCAGGGCGTGCCTTGACCGTGCCGTGCCGGCGCCGCCGCGAACCCCGCGGGCGGGGAGCCGATCGGCCGCAAGGTCGGGTGGGCGATTACTTTTTCTTCAGGCACTCGCTCATGAATTTCTGACGCTGCTCGCCCTTGAGCCCCTTGGCCTTGGCGTCCTTGCTGCAGAAGCTCATTTTCTGCTGTTGCGGGGTCAGCTCCTTGCCGCTGGCGCTCATCGCCTTTTTCTCTTCCTTCTTCGGCTCGGCGGCCTTGGCCGGGGCGGCTTCCTTGCCAGCCAGACATTCCTTCATGAAGGCCTTGCGCGCATCGCCGGTCTTGCCTTCGGCCTGCTTGTTGCAGGTGGCCATGCGGCTTTGCTGCGCGGTCTGCGCCTGCGCCAGCGCCGGCAGTGCGAGCACGCCGACACACAGGGTCACGGTGGCGATCAGTTTTTTCATACGTCCTCCAAGTCGTTGGGGTGGCGAACCGTTTCGGGTTCCGGGGGATGACGCCTGAGGCCGGTCGAATGTCGTGGTGGAGAGACCCCGGGCGCTGCGATTACACCAGAAGCGCCGCCCGGCGCCACTGCGCGCCGGCAGGCGAAGCGGCGCGCGCTCCCTAAAATGCGCCGTTCGACGACGTTTCGCTCACCATAATGATTGACTACTCCGCGCGGTTGACCGCCGCGCTGCTGGGGATTGCCCGCAGCCTTTATCCCGAGTTTTCCGCGGCGATCGAGCTCACCCGCCCGCGCCACGCCGAGCACGGCGATCTGTCGAGCAATCTGGCGATGCAGCTGGCGCGCCCGCTCAAGCGCAATCCGCGCGAACTGGCGCAGCACATCGTCACCGCACTGCAGGCCGACGCCGCGGTGGCCGCTGGCATTTCCCGCGCCGAGGTCGCGCCGCCCGGGTTCGTCAACCTGCACCTGCAGCCCTGGGTGCTGCAGCGGGTGGTCGGCGAGGTGCTGACCGCGGGGGAGGCTTACGGGCACGCGCAGACCGGCGGCGGGCGGCCGTTGATGGTGGAGTTCGTCTCTGCCAACCCGACCGGGCCGCTGCACGTCGGCCATGGCCGCCAGGGGGCGCTGGGCGATGCGATTGCCGCGGTGCTCGCGACTCAGGGCTGGGCGGTGTGGCGCGAGTTCTACTACAACGACGCCGGGGTGCAGATCCACAACCTCGCGCTGTCGGTGCAGGCCCGGGTGCGCGGACTGGCGCCGGGGCAGGAGGGCTGGCCCGAATCGGCCTACAACGGCGACTACATCGCCGACATCGCCCGCGACTACCGGGCCGGTGCGACGGTGCAGGCGGCCGACGGCGACGCCGTGACCGCTGCGCGCGACCCCGACGATCTGGACGCCATCCGCCGCTTTGCCGTGGCCTATCTGCGCCGCGAGCAGGACATCGACCTGCGCACCTTCGGCATCCGCTTCGATCATTACTACCTCGAATCCAGCCTCTACGCCGACGGCCGCGTTGCCGCGGTGGTCGAGCGGCTGCAGGCCAGCGGCCACACCTACGAGCAGGACGGGGCGCTGTGGCTGCGCACCACCGCGTTCGGCGACGACAAGGATCGGGTGATGCGCAAGTCCGACGGCAGCTACACCTACTTCCTGCCCGACGTGGCGTATCACTGGAGCAAGTGGGAGCGCGGCTTCCACCGCGCGGTCAACGTGCAGGGCTCGGATCACCATGGGACGGTGGCGCGCGTGCGTGCTGGGCTGCAGGCGCTGGGCGTGGGCATCCCCGTCGGCTACCCCGACTACGTGCTGCACAAAATGGTCACGGTGATGCGTGGCGGCCAGGAGGTGAAGATTTCCAAGCGCGCCGGCAGTTATGTGACCGTGCGCGACCTGATCGAGTGGTCGGGCGGGGTGCGCGAGGACATGAACCCAGACGAACGCGCCGCCGCGCTGCAGCGTGGCCGCGACGCGGTGCGGTTTTTTCTGGTGTCGCGCAAGGCCGATACCGAGTTCGTATTCGACGTCGACCTGGCGCTGGCGCAGACCGACGAAAACCCGGTGTATTACGTGCAGTACGCGCACGCCCGCGTGTGCTCGGTGTTCGAGCAATGGGCCGCGCGCGGCGACGACCCGCTGGCCGCGACCCCCGAGGCGCTGGCTGGTGCCGATCTGTCGCTGCTGACTGCGCCGCGCGAGCGCGCCCTGCTGCTGACCCTGGCGCAATACCCGCGGGTGCTCGCCACCGCGGCGGCCGAACTCGCGCCGCACCATGTGGCGTTCTACCTGCGCGATCTGGCCGGCGACTTCCACGCTTTCTACAACGCCGAGCGGGTGCTGGTCGACGAGCGGCCGCTGCGCCATGCGCGGCTGGCGCTGCTGCAGGCGGTGCAGCGGGTGATGCACAATGCGCTGGCCGTGCTCGGGGTGAGCGCGCCGCAGCGCATGTGAGCCGCCGGTCGCTCCCTCTGGCACCCACCTCCCACCATTCACCCCGCACTCGACGGCACCTGTCCTTCCTTCGCCTCGTCCGCCCATGCGTCGATTTCCGGCTTCGCTTCCTCGCCCGCTGCCGCAGCGGCCTGCTGCCCGCGCCCGCCAGTTCGGCGGCACCTTCCTCGGTCTGATCGCTGGGCTGGTCATCGGCCTGGGCATTGCGCTGGCCGTGGCGCTGTACATCACCAAGGCGCCGCTGCCGTTCATGAACCGGTTTCAGGAACGGCCGGCCAGCTCGGCCTCGGACATGGCCAACTGGAACCCCAACAAAGGCCTGAGCGGCGCCAACACCCCGGCGCCAGCCGGAACGGGGTCGATGCCCATCACCGTCGCCAGCAAGCCGCTGTCGGCCGCGGCGATTGCCGCGCTCGGCCAGGGCGGCGCCCCGCACGCCGCCTCCGCGGCGATGCCTCCCGCCGCAGCTGTGCCGGGC
>CAYMDM010000029.1:0-30803 GCA_964389235.1 uncultured Burkholderiaceae bacterium | reverse complement strand
TGCCGGCTGGCGCGGGCTGGCTGGCGGGGTGCTGGAGGCGACGCTGGCCGCGCTGTGCGCGCGCAGCGGCTGCGCGCCGGCGCAGGTGCAGATCGCGCTGGGCCCGGCGATCGGGCCGGAGGCATTCGAGGTCGGCGAAGAAGTGCGCGCGGCCTTTGTCGCGCACGACCCGGCTGCCGCGCAGGCGTTCCGCCCCGGCGCGCCGGGCAAGTGGAGGGCCGATCTGTGGATGCTGGCGCGTCAGCGTCTGCTGGCCGCGGGAGCCGACCCGTGGGCGATTTCCGGCGGTGGGCTCAGCACCCATGCCGATGCGGCGCGCTGGTATTCCTATCGCCGCGATGGCGAGACCGGGCGGCTGGCCGCCAGCGTGTGGATCGAGCCGGCGCCCCGGCTCTGAAGAGGACGATCACATCGGCCCTCCCGTGCCCCCTTACCCGCATGGCTGCGGGCGTCCTGTCGGATGGGCTCATTCGCCTTCCAACCAGCATGTTGACCCGCCGGCTGTGCCGGATACCCTCGGAGATACCCGTCGGGGTGCACCGCGTTGACGCGCTTGCAGCACGTGGCTGAGAATGACTCGACGCTGGCGCTCCACGTGCCTGTTGAACACCACCATGAAATCCGCCTCCGCCGCACCCGCCTTCCCCGACTGGACTCAGCTTTGGTCAGCCTGGAAGCCGGCAGCCAGCGCCCCGCAGATTCCGGCGCTGCCCAACGTCCACATCGATCCCGAGCGGCTGCAGCAGGTGCAGCAGCACTACGCCGAGGCTTACCGCCAGCTCTGGGCGGCGATGCTGCAGGGCGAGCCGGCAGCGGCCGGGGCGGCGGCCGACCGGCGTTTTGCCGGCTCGGCCTGGAGCAGCAACCCGGTGTCGGCCTACATTGCCTCGGCCTATCTGCTGGGCGCGCGGGCAATGCTGGAGCTGGCCGATGCGGTGCAGGCCGACGAGCCGACGCGGCAGCGCATCCGCTTTGCCGTGCAGCAGTGGGTGGACGCTGCCGCCCCGTCGAACTTTCTCGCCCTCAACCCCGAGGCGCAGGCCAAGGCGGTGGAGACCGGCGGCGAGAGCCTGCGCGCGGGGCTGGACAACTGGCTGCACGATCTGGCGCGCGGCAAGCTCACGCAGACGGACGAAACCCTGTTCGAGGTCGGCCGCAACGTCGCCACCACCCCGGGCGAGGTGATTTTCGAAAACCCGCTGTTCCAGCTCATCGAATACCGGCCACTGACGGCCAAGGTGCACCGCGTGCCCTTGCTCATCGTGCCGCCGTGCATCAACAAGTACTACATCCTCGATCTGCAGCCCGACAACTCGCTGGTGCGCTATGCGGTCGAGCAGGGGCACCGGGTGTTTGTGATGTCGTGGCGCAACCCCGATGCCAGCCTCGGGCATCTGACCTGGGACGATTACGTCGAGCAAGGGGTGATCGAGGCGATGCGGGTGGTGCGAGCGGTGGCCGCGGGCAAGGACGGCACGGTCAACACCCTCGGGTTCTGCGTCGGCGGCACCCTGCTGGCCAATGCCCTGGCGGTGATGAAGGCGCGCGGCGAAGATTTTGCGCAAAGTCTGACGCTGCTGACCACGCTGCTGGATTTTGCCGAGCCGGGGGTGCTCGGGGTGTTCGTCGACGAGGCGCAGGTGGCGCTGCGCGAGGCGACCATCGGCCAGGGCGGGCTGATGACCGGGCGCGAATTCGCCTCGGCGTTCTCCAGCCTGCGCCCCAACGACCTGGTGTGGAACTACGTGGTCGGCAACTACCTCAAGGGCGAGAACCCGCCGCCGTTCGACCTGCTGTACTGGAACTCGGACTCGACCAATCTGCCCGGGCCGATGTTCGTCTGGTATCTGCGCAACACCTATCTGGAAAACCGCATGAAGCAGCCGGGGGCGCTGACGGTGGCCGGGGTGCCGCTGAATCTCCAGTCGCTCGACCTGCCGATCTATCTCTACGCCTCGCGCGAAGATCACATCGTCCCTTGGGCCAGTGCTTACGCCAGCACCCGCATTCTGCGCGGGCCGATGCGCTTCGTTCTCGGCGCCTCAGGGCACATCGCCGGGGTCATCAACCCAGCCAGCCGCAACAAGCGCAGCTTCTGGACGGCGCCGCCCCAGCAGCGCAGACTGCCCGCCGACGCTCAGCAATGGCTGGCGCAGGCGCAGGAGCATGCGGGCAGTTGGTGGCGCGACTGGTCGGCCTGGCTGGCGCAGCAGGCCGGGCCGCTGGTGGCCGCGCCCAAGGCGCCAGGCAACCGGCGCTATCGGCCCATTGAGCCGGCGCCTGGGCGCTATGTGCGCGAGCGCGCCTGAGCCAACGCGGGTGATGCACCAACGCGGCGACCGGCACGGGGCTTGCTACGCAGCAACCGTCAACCGCTCGCGCTAATCTTCGGCGCAGTAACGCTTCCGTCATTCGCTACTTCAAGGAGTTTTCATGGACGACGTGGTCATCGTTTCGGCCGTGCGCACGGGCGTGGGCAAGTTCGGTGGATCGCTCGCCGGGGTTTCGGCGGTGGAGCTAGGGTCGACGGTCATCCGCGAGGCCATCGCCCGCGCCGGCATCGAGCCGGGGCAGATGTCGGAGGTGATTTTCGGCCAGGTATTGCAGGCGGGCTGCGGGCAGAACCCGGCCCGGCAGGCGGCCATCCGCGCCGGGCTTCCCGACATGGTGCCGGCAATGACCATCAACAAGGTCTGCGGCTCGGGGCTGAAGGCGGTGATGCTGGCGGCGCAGGCGGTGCGCGAGGGCGATGCCGAGATCGTCGTCGCCGGCGGTCAGGAGAGCATGAGCCAGTCGCCGCATGTGCTGCCGCGTTCGCGCGAGGGCCAGCGCATGGGCGACTGGAAGCTGATCGACAGCATGATCGTCGACGGTCTGTGGGATGCCTTCAACCACTACCACATGGGCACCACCGCCGAGAACGTCGCGAAAAAATACGGCATCACCCGCGACATGCAGGACGCCTTCGCTGCCGCCAGCCAGAACAAGGCCGAGGCGGCGCAGAAGGCCGGGCGTTTCGCCGACGAGATCGTGCCGGTGATGCTGCCGCAGAAAAAGGGCGATCCGATTCCCTTTGCCACCGACGAATTCGTCCGCCACGGCGTCACGCCCGAGTCGCTGGCCGCGCTCAAGCCGGCGTTCGACAAAAGCGGCACGGTGACCGCGGGCAATGCCTCGGGCATCAACGACGGCGCCGCGGCGGTGGTTGTGATGTCGGCGAAAAAAGCCGCCGCGCTCGGCCTGCAGCCGTTGGGCACCATTCACGCCTACGCCAACGCCGGGCTCGACCCGGCCTACATGGGCATGGGGCCAGTGCCGGCGTCCACCCGCTGCCTGTCGCGGGCTGGCTGGAAGCCGCAGGATCTGGACCTGATGGAAATCAACGAGGCCTTCGCCGCACAGGCCATTGCGGTGAACCAGCAGATGGGCTGGGACGTGAGCAAGGTCAACGTCAATGGCGGAGCGATTGCGATCGGCCACCCGATCGGCGCCAGCGGCTGCCGCATCCTCGTCACCCTGCTGCACGAAATGCGCCGGCGCGACGCGAAAAAGGGACTGGCCTCGCTGTGCATCGGCGGCGGCATGGGGGTGGCGCTGGCGGTGGCGCGCTGAAGCACGCCGGTCGGCACGGACGGATTTGGATGGACGACGCCGCGTCGCACGCGGCCAACACAGGAGTGAGACAGCAATGAGCAAGAAAGTGGCTTACGTCACCGGGGGCATGGGCGGCATCGGTACCGCGATCTGCAAGCGGCTGTGCGAATCGGGTTTCAAGGTGATTGCCGGTTGCGGCCCGAACTCCAGCCGCAAGGACGGCTGGCTGGAGTCGATGCGCTCGCAGGGTTACGACGTCTACGCCTCCGAAGGCAATGTGGCCGACTGGGACTCGACTCAGGCGGCGTTCCAGAAAGTGTTTGCCGAGCATGGGCAGGTCGATGTGCTGGTGAACAACGCCGGCATCACGCGCGATTCGGTGCTGCGCAAAATGAGCTTTGAAGACTGGGATCTGGTGCTCAAGACCAATCTCTACTCGATGTTCAACGTGACCAAGCAGGTGATCGACGGCATGGTCGAGCGCGGCTGGGGGCGCATCATCAACATTTCCTCGGTCAACGGCGAGAAGGGCCAGTTCGGCCAGACCAACTACGCCGCGGCCAAGGCCGGGATGCACGGGTTCACGATGTCGCTGGCGCTGGAGGTCGCGGCCAAGGGCGTGACGGTCAACACCGTGGCTCCCGGTTACATCGCCACCGACATGGTCAAAGCCATCCGCCAGGACGTGCTCGACAAGATCATCGCGTCGATCCCGGTCAAGCGCCTGGGCACGCCGGAGGAGGTTGCGTCGATCGTCGCCTGGCTGGCCAGCGATGACGCGGGCTTCACCACCGGCGCCGAGTTTTCCTGCAATGGCGGTCTGCACATGAGCTGAGGCCGGCTTCGCGCCGCGGCGGCGCTCGGCCGGCGGCGCAAGCAAACCCGGTCAGCCCGCGCCGGATCGTCAACGCGGCTTTATGCACGGGCAGGGGAAATCCCTGCTCTCGTTTTTCCGCGCTCGCTGCCGAATACCGGGGTGGAGTGTGATTCAATCGGCGCGTCTGCGTCTGCCGACGCGCTTCGCACGCCCCGGACGAACCATCATGGCCAAGCCTGAAAACACCGCCCGCATCATCAAGAAGTACCCCAACCGCCGGCTCTACGACAGCGAGACCAGCGCCTACATCACCCTGGCCGACGTCAAGCAATTGGTGATGGAGGGCAAGCGCTTTGTGGTGCAGGACGCCAAGACCGGCGAGGATCTGACCCGCAGCATCCTGCTGCAGATCATCCTGGAGGAAGAAAGCGGCGGCATGCCGATGTTCAGCGCGGCGATGCTCGAGCAGATCATCCGCTTCTACGGCCACGCAATGCAGGGCATGATGGGCAGCTACCTGGAAAAGAACGTCCAGGCGTTCATCGACATCCAGAACAAGCTGGCCGAGCAGTCGCGCGGCATGTACGACCCGTCGGCGCTCAACCCCGAAACCTGGACGCAATTCCTGCAGGTGCAGGCGCCGATGCTGCAGACCATGATGGGCAACTATCTGGAGCAGAGCAAAAACCTGTACATGCAGATGCAGGAGCAGATGCAGCAGCAGGCCAAGCAGATGTTCGGTGCGTTTCAGCCGCCGCCGCGCAAGGGCGGTGGGGAGTAGGCCGCAGCGGCCACGTCCCCATCCCCACCACACCGCAGCGACTGACTCTTTTGGTGGAACGGGCCGACGCACCCGCCTGATTTCGCGGCGTCGAGGCCCGGGGCCATGCCGGGACGCTGCGCATCGGCGACAATTCGCCGATGCAAACTCATGATTCATCTCCGCCGGTGAAAGCGTCGGCAGCGCCGCGCATCGGCTTCGTGTCGCTCGGCTGCCCGAAGGCGCTGGTCGATTCCGAGCGCATTCTGACCGAACTGCGCGCGCGCGGCTACGAGACGTCCAAGCGCTACGACGGCGCCGATCTGGTCATCGTCAACACCTGCGGCTTCATCGACAGCGCCGTGCAGGAAAGCCTGGACGCGATCGGCGAGGCGCTGGCCGAAAACGGCAAGGTCATCGTCACCGGCTGTCTGGGCGCGCGCAGCGATGCCGCCACCGGCGAAAACCTGGTGCTGCAGGCGCACCCGAGGGTGCTGGCCGTCACTGGCCCGCATGCCACCGATGAAGTGCTGCAGCAGGTGCAGGCGGTGCTGCCCAAGCCGCACGATCCTTTTGTCGATCTGGTCCCGGCGGCAGGCATCAAGCTCACGCCGAAGCATTACGCCTATCTGAAAATCAGCGAGGGCTGCAACCACCGCTGCACCTTCTGCATCATTCCGGCGATGCGTGGCGATCTGGTGTCGCGCCCGATCGGCGATGTGCTCACCGAGGCGCGGGCGCTGCTGGCCGCCGGGGTGAAGGAACTGCTGGTGGTCAGCCAGGACACCTCGGCCTACGGCGTCGACCTGAAGTACCGCACCGGCTTCTGGGATGGGCGACCGATCCGCACTCGCTTGACCGAGCTGGCGCAGGCGCTGGGCGACCTCGCCGCCGAGCACGACGCCTGGGTGCGGCTGCACTACGTCTATCCCTACCCGCATGTGGACGAGCTGTTGCCGCTGATGGCATCAGGCCGGGTGCTGCCGTATCTAGACGTGCCGCTGCAGCATGCGCACCCCGAGGTGCTGCGGCGCATGCGCCGTCCGGCCAGCGGCGAGAAATTCCTCGAACGCATTGCGCGCTGGCGGGAAGTGTGTCCCCAGCTGGTCGTTCGGTCGACCTTCATCGCCGGCTTTCCCGGCGAGACCGAGGCCGAGTTCGAGCATTTGCTGGATTTCATCCGCGAGGCCGAGCTCGACCGCGTCGGCTGCTTCGCCTACTCGCCGGTCGAGGGCGCCGCGGCCAACGATTTGCCAGGAGCGCTGCCCGAGGCCGAGCGCGAGGCGCGGCGGGCACGCTTCATGGCGGTGGCCGAAGAGGTGTCCACCCGCAAGCTGCAGCGCCGCGTCGGGCAGGTGATGCAGGTGCTGGTCGACCAGGCCGGGCGCGACGGCGCGCAGGGCCGCAGTTACGCCGACGCGCCGGAAATCGACGGCAAGGTGTTCATCACCGCGCCGGCTAAGCCGTCGCAGAGAATGCGGCTGGCGCAGTCGGCCGGGCAGTTCGTTCGGGTGCGCATAGCCCGCACCGTCGGGCACGATCTGATCGGCGAGATGGTCTGACTAACGGCCGGCCCGGCTCGTGTCGATCCCGCAGGGCGGCGGGCCGCTCCTGCCGCAGTCGTCAGTCCGCGGCGTCGGCCGCGGCCTTGACCGCCGCTTCGTCACGCGCGAAGGCCACGCTCAGCACCTTGCCGCCCTTTATCCGCAGCACGGTCACCGCGTCTTTTTCCCGCGGCATGAAATCGGCCTGCTGCGCGTCCTGCACCAGCAGAATGGGGTAGGGGCGCTGACGCATCTTGGGCAACGCGAACGAACGAGTGACGAAACCCGGCATGCCGCTGATATCGGCCAGGAAAACGATGCCGCGGGCTTGCACTCCCTGGGCGCCGAGCGCGGTCAGCGCGGCGTTGACCCAGTCCGACGGTGCCTTTTCGACGGCGAACAGCACCAGGCGCGTGCCCGCGCCGGGGAAGTCGTGCGACTTGTCGTGCTGGTCGACAAAGTTGCGCTGCGGCAGGCTCTGACCCACCGCAACCGGCTGGGCGAGGGCAAACGAAGGCAGGGCCGCGGCGACGAGGCTCAGACCGGCGAGAAGAAACGGGCGGCGTTGCATACAGAGGCTCCGGTTTGTAACGAGCCGTATCTGACCAGAACACCGCCTGCCGCGTTCATCGCAGGCCGGGCGCAGCCGAACGCGCGTTTGCGCCGCGTCAAACGCCGACCAAGATCCCCGCAGGCGCCAATCAGAGGTGGATGCCGAACGCCGACATGTTCTTGTAGATCATGTACAGCGCGACCACGGCCACCAGCAACGCAAAAATCAGGTTGAGCGTGCCCTTGCTGCTCTTGCCCAGATGGGTGGCCAGCCGGGCGCCGACGACCCCGCCGGCGATGCCGCCGGCGATGTACAGCCCTGCCACCGTCCAGTCCAGCAGCCCGGAGCGGGCGTAATTCAGCGCGGTGGTCAGCCCGAAGGTGCCGACCGAGAACAGCGAAGAGCCAATGGCTGCGAGCATCGACATACCGGTGGCGAACACCAGCCCCGGCACGATCAGGAAGCCGCCGCCGATGCCGAAAAAGCCCGACAGGGTGCCGACGATGGCAGCGGCCAGCACCAGCTTCCACAGCGAGACATGCAGATGCTCCTCCAGCACGGCGTCACCGCTTTTGCGCGGACGCAGCATCAACGCGGCAATAACCAGCATCAGGATCGCGAACAGGAACAGCAGCTTCTTGCCGTCGACCGCCTTGCCGATTTCCGAGCCGACGAACGCAGCGATCGCACCGACGATCGCAAAAATGATGGCCTCTCGCCAGCGCACATTGCCGGCGCGGGCGTGGGGGATCAGGTTGAGGTAGGCGTTGACCGAGACCGCCAGCGCCGTGGTGCCGATGACCACGTGCGGGTTCGGATACCCCACCAGATAGAGCAGCAGTGGGACGGCGAGGATGGAACCGCCGCCGCCGATCAGCCCGAGGGTGAACCCCACGGCGACACCGGAGACGACGGCCAGGATGTGTTGAGTCAGAGTCAGGTCAGCGAGCATAGTGGGGGGAGCATATCGAAGGTCAGATGGGGCAAGCTGTGAGCATTTGTGCGGAAGTGTCGCCGGCTGCTGTTGCGGGCCGCCGGGGCGTGCCCATGCGCATCCAAAGGTAACTGTCGTGCGATTGTGTGACGTGTTGGGCAGCCGTCAGCCATCACCTTGATGCTGCGCGCTGGCGCCACTCTGCGCCAGCGGCACCGCTACAGGCGCCGTCCACTTTTCACAACGATATCAGGAGACTGCAATGGAAAACCGCACACTGGCCAATCCCGCTCCATTGGGGCTGTCGGGCTTTGCCCTCACCACATGGCTGCTCAGCATGGTCAACGCCGGCTGGTTCACCGGGGTCGACGTGCCGATGGTGCTGGCCTGCGCGTTCGCCTTCGGCGGCACCGCGCAATTTTTCGCCGGGTTGATGGAAATGCCGCGCGGCAATTCGTTTGGCTTTGTCGCGTTCTGCGGCTACGGCGCGTTCTGGTGGACCTTCGGGCTGTTCGTTCTGTTTCTCGACAAGGGCGTGCAGGGGCCGTTTGTCGGCTGGTATCTGTTCCTGTGGGGTGTGTTCACCACCTACCTGTGGGTGGCGACTTGGAAAAAGGGCGTCGCCCTGTCGCTGATTTTCTGGTTCCTCGTCCCGACTTTTTACTTCCTCGCGGTCGGCGCCTGGACAGGGCTGGGCTGGCTGACCGTGATCGGCGGTTACCTCGGGCTGATCACCGCTGCGCTGGCGTTTTATCTGGCCGCCGCTGATGTGATCAACGACGCGTGGGGGAGGAAAGTGCTGCCGGTCTGAACGGCAGGTGATGCCGCAATAAAAAACCGCGGCCGGAGCCGCGGTTTTTTGCGGGAGAACGATCAGAATTTCCAGCCGAGAGAAACGCCGATGGTGTTCTGCGACATCGACAGCTTTTCGGGCGCTGCGCCCACGAGCTGGCCCTGCTGGTTGAACTGGGGCGCCTGACCCGTGACGGAATTGCGGAACGCGTGAATATAGTCCGCCGAGATCTCCATGTTGTTGCCGAGCGCATAAGTCATGCCCAGCGACAGGTGATCCTTGACGACGCCCGGAGCGATGGTGTTGAAGAACACGTTCTCGGAAGTCACAGGGTTGTCGCTGTGGTTCCAGCCGGCGCGAACGGTCAGTGCCTGATTGACGGCGTAGGCGACACCGACCTTCACGACGGTGACATCCTTCCAGCCGAAACCGGGACCATTCGACGAACCCAGCAAGGCGCAGTTCGGGTAGTTCAGCGGGGTGCAGAAGGAGGTCGACGTGTTGCCAATCGCGCCGACGCCGCTGTAAAGGATGCGCATCACGTCACCAGCAACCGTCAGCGGGCCAGTCTTCCACGCAAAACCCAGGCCATAGTTTGCGGGAATATCAAAGCTGCCGCCACCGGCAAAAAGGCCGCTGTATTTGTCGAACTTGCTCATGTGAGTCTTGGGCTGGTAGGTCGCGCCCAGCGAAAACCCAGGAGCGAGTTCGCCAATCCAGCCAATCCGCACACCTACGCCGTTCGACGAGCTGTGGCCGTTGTCGGAGAGGTTCTGCGGCGACTGGGAAACCTGGCCGAATGCGGCGAGGCCGTTGGCGCGGAACGACTGATGCACCAGGTTCACCGCCACACCGACGGTCTGCGTCGGCGTGATGCGCCAGCCAAAGGTCGGCGAAATGAACATCTGCTGCAGATCGACACCAGCGCCGTTCATCAGGCCGGTACCAGAGTTCATGATGCTGCTGTAGCCGGAGTTCATCCCGCCGTTGCCGTACAGGCTGACGCCGACGGACATCGTCGGGTTGAGCATGTAGTTCACGCCGGCTTCGGGGATGATGAAGTTCTGCTGGTCGTTGCCGCTGTAGGTGGTGCCGCCGATGTTCGCTTCGCGGTCAGGGCGGAACAGGCTGACACCGAAGTCGGCGCGGTTGCCGATCAGCGCCATGCCCGCGGGGTTGGTCGCGGCGGCCAGCGCGTCCTGCGGCAGCGCGATGCCGACGCCGCCCATGCCGTTGGCCTTGACGCTGTAGCCGGGTTGGAAATAGCCGTCGGTAGCGTAGGCGGCGGGAACCGCAACGCCCGCGAGCGCCAGTGCAAGGGCCAGTTTCTTGAATTTCATCGATGTGTCTCCTGCCGGGAGTGTGCCCGGCCTCCGCTGGTGGTTGAATTCGCCGGAGACGTTCGTGATCCGCCGCCGGCGGCTCGAAATACTGAATTGAGTATTTGAGTCCTCGGCGATGGTAGGGCGATCGGCGATACACCACATTGTGTTTAGTGGCGATTGCGCAACGGTGACTTTTGTTGTAGCCGGACCCGTCGCCCCAAGGGCGGGTGGGCAAAACTGCGCCGCGGGTTGCGGAGACTGCGTGGGGGCAGAGGTGTGGCGCCGTGCCGAAGCGGCGGGCCTACTGGAAACGTCCTGGCGTTCGGCCGCAGCCCGCGGGGGCGGGTCAGCCGCGGTGACCAACCCTTGCGCGGCGCCGCGAATTCAGGCCGTCGGTGGGACGTAGCCCTGAGGCACCTCGGCACCTTCGCCGAAAAAGTACTTCTCCATCTGCCGCGCCAGGTACTGGCGGGCGCGGGCATCGGCGAGGTTGAGGCGGTTTTCGTTGACCAGCATGGTCTGGTGCTTCAGCCAGGCCTGCCAGGCTTCCTTGGACACGTTGTCGTAGATGCGTTTGCCGAGTTCGCCGGGGTAGGGGGCGAAGTCCAGGCCCTCGGCCTCGCGGCCGAGCTTGATGCAGTGAACCATGCGGGTCATGGGTTTCCTTCTGGGAAGTGAACGGAGGTGGTGCGTTCAGTGCAGTCGCTTGACCAGCACGCGCGAGCGGCGTTGGTCGTCGTAGCGCTGGGCGCGCTCGGGCGGCAGCCAGTTCGGGTCGACTGGGGTGAAGCCGCGTTTGATGAACCAGTGCATCGTGCGGGTGGTGAGCACGAAAATGCTGTCCAGCCCCTGCGCGCGGGCGCGCTGCTCGATGCGGCGCAGGATGCGCTCGCCATCGCCCTGGCCCTGCGCGGAAGGGTGGACGGTGAGCGCGGCCATCTCCCCGGTTTTGTGCTGCGGGTAGGGGTAGAGCGCGGCGCAGCCGAAGATCACCCCGTCGTGCTCGAGCACGGTGTAGAGGGCGATGTCGCGCTCGATTTCGGTGCGGCTGCGCTTGACCAGCACACCCTCGGCTTCGAGCGGTTCGATGAGCTGCAGGATGCCGCCGACGTCGTCGGCGGTGGCCTCGCGCAGGTGTTCGAGGTGTTCGTCGGAAATCATCGTGCCCACGCCGTCGTGGGTGAACAGCTCCAGCAGCAGCGAGCCGTCGAGACGGAACGGGATGATGTGGGCGCGATCGACGCCGCCGCGAATGGCCTTGACGGCGTGGCGCAGGTAGAACGCGGTGTCGGTCGGCTGCTGCGGATTGGGCAGGCGGGCGAGCAGGGTTTCGGCCTGCGCGACGGTCATTTCGGGAATCAGGTGCTGGTCGGCGCCGATGACCCCGTCGACCTCGGTGACCAGCACCAGTTTGTGCGCCTTGATCGCCGCGGCGACGCTGCTGGCGACATCTTCCATGCTGAGGTTGAACGCCTCACCGGTGGGGGAAAAGCCGAAGGGCGAGATCAGCACCACCGCGCCGTATTCCAGCGCGCGCTGGATGGTCGGAGCGTCGACCTTGCGCACCAGCCCGGTGTGCTGGAAGTCGATGCCGTCGATGACGCCCACGGGCCGGGCCGTGATGAAATTGCCCGATACCACGCGCAGGGTCGCACCGGCCATCGGGGTGTTGGGCAGCCCCTGGCTGAACGTGGCCTCGATCTCGAACCGCAGCTGGCCGGCGGCCTCCTGCGCGGCGTCGAGCGCGACGGCGTCAGTTACCCGCATGCCGTGGGCGTAGCGCGAGCCGACGCCTTTTTCCCGCAACTGCGCCTCCACCTGTGGGCGAAAGCCGTGCACCAGCACGATGCGCACGCCCATCGCATTGAGCAGCGCGACGTCCTGCACCAGTTCGTTGAGCCGCCCCGCGGCGATCAGCTCGCCGGCGATGGCGACGACGAAGGTTTTGCCGCGGTGCGCGTGGATGTAAGGCGCGACCGAGCGCAGCCATTCGACGAATTGATCGGGCGGGGCAACCATGAGGGGGATTATCCGAAAATGCGCGGTTTGCTCTGGCGGGGCGGATTTACCGCCGCGCCGCGTTTGACCCCTCATCGATGAAGCCTGCTGACTCGCCCCGTCCGTCCCGCTCGCCGCGGCCTGCCCAGCGCCGGCCGCAGGCGGCGCCGGCGCACCCGGTCGGGCGCATCGACTTTCCGCCCGAGCTGCCGGTATCGGCGCGGCGCGAGGACATCGCTGCAGCGCTGCGCGAGCACCCGGTGGTCATCGTCTGCGGCGAAACCGGCTCGGGCAAAACCACGCAACTGCCCAAGATCGCACTGTCGGTCGGACGCGGGCTGGGCGCGGGCGGCAGCGGACTGATCGGCCACACCCAGCCGCGGCGGCTGGCGGCAGTCAGCATCGCCCGCCGCATCGCGCAGGAGCTGGGCAGCGAGCTCGGGCAGGTCGCCGGCTACAAGGTGCGCTTTGGCGACCGGCTGCAGCCCGGCGCGTCGGTCAAGCTGATGACCGACGGCATTCTGCTGGCCGAAACGCAGAGCGACCCACTGCTGCGCGCGTACGACACCATCATCATCGACGAGGCGCACGAGCGCAGCCTGAACATCGACGTGCTGCTCGGGTATCTGAAGCAGATCCTGCCGCGGCGGCCCGATCTGAAGGTCATCGTCACCTCGGCAACCATCGACGCTGAGCGTTTTGCCGAGCATTTTCGAGGGGCTCGTGGGCCAGCGCCGGTGATTGAGGTTTCCGGTCGGCTGTATCCGGTCGAAATCCGCTGGCGGCCGTTCGGCGTGGACAAGGGCGACGACCGCGACCTGCCGCAGGCGATCTGCGACGCGGTCGACGAACTCTGGCGCCTCGGCCCGGGCGACGTGCTGGTGTTCCTGCCGGGCGAGCGCGAAATCCGCGAGACCGAAGCGGCGCTGCGCAAACACCACCTCGACACGCGACGGGCCGGGGTGGACATCCTGCCGCTGTTCGCGCGGCTGTCGCAGGCCGAGCAGGACCGGGTGTTTGCCAGCGGCGGTGGGGCGCGGCGCATCGTGCTGGCGACCAACGTGGCCGAAACCTCGCTGACCGTGCCGGGCATCCGCTACGTGGTCGACAGCGGGCTGGCGCGGGTCAAGCGTTACAGCTATCGCAACAAGGTCGAAATGCTGCAGGTCGAGCCAATCAGCCAGGCCGCGGCGCAGCAGCGCGCCGGGCGCTGTGGCCGCGTGGCCAACGGCGTGTGCATCCGCCTGTACGACGAGGCGGACTTTGCCGCGCGCCCGCGCTTTACCACCCCGGAAATCCTGCGCTCGTCGCTGGCCGCGGTGATTCTGCGCATGCAGGCGCTGGGGCTGGACGACATCGAGCATTTCCCATTCATCGAGCCGCCTTCGGGCCGGGCGATTGCCGACGGCTACCAGCTGCTGGCCGAACTTGGCGCGGTCGACGCCCGCAACCAGCTCAGCCCGCTGGGGCGCGAGCTCGCGCGCCTGCCGGTGGACCCGCGCATCGGCCGCATGATTCTGGAAGCGCGCAACCGCCAGGCTTTGACTGAAGTGTTGATCATCGCTGCTGCGCTGTCGGTACAGGACCCGCGTGAGCGCCCGGGCGAGGCGCAGCAGGCGGCCGACGAGGCGCACCGCAAATTCTTCAGCGATGAGCGCTCGGAATTCCTCGGCTGGCTCAAGCTGTGGGCGCATTACCACGAGGCGGTGGCGCACAAAAAATCGCAGCGCAAGCTGTGGGCCGAGCTGCGCGCGCAGTATCTCTCGCCGCTGCGGCTGCGCGAATGGCACGACGTGCACAGCCAGCTGCACACCCTGGTCGCCGAACAGGGCTGGCGCCTCAACACCGCGTCGGCGACCTACGAGCAGATCCATTGCTCGCTGCTCGCCGGCCTGCTGGGCAACGTCGGCTACCGCGGCGACGACGACCCGACGTACCTGGGCGCGCGCGGCATCCGCTTTGCCATCCATCCCTCGTCGCCGATCAGCCGCAAGGCCGGGCGCTGGGTGATGGCCGCCGAACTGGTCGAAACCACCCGGCTGTACGCGCGTGGCGTCGCGCGCATCGAGCCGCAGTGGCTGGAGCAGGTCGGCGCCCATCTGCTCAAGACCTCGCTGCACGACCCGCACTGGGAAAAGCGCCCGGCGCAGGTGGTCGCGTTCGAGCGCGGCACGCTCTACGGCCTGGTGGTCTACAACCAGCGGCGGGTGGATTTCGGCCGCTTCGAGCCGCAGCAGGCGCGCGAGCTGTTCATCCGCGCCGCGCTGGTCGAAGGTGACTGGGACTGCCGCTGGCCGTTTTTCGCCCACAACCGCGCGCTGATCACCGACATCGAAAAGCTCGAACACAAAGCGCGGCGGCAGGACGTGCTGGTCGACGACGAGCTGATCTACGCCTTTTACGACCAGCACCTCCCGCCCGAGGTCCACAGCGGCGCCAGCTTCGACCGCTGGTACCGCGACGCGGTGCGCGCCAACCCCAAGCTGCTGGTTTTGCAGCGCGAGGAACTGATGCGGCACGAGGCCGCGGGCATCACCACCGAAGCGTTTCCCAATCGCCTGCGGCTGGGGGCGTTGGAACTGGCGCTCGACTATCACTTCGACCCCGGCGGGGCGCGCGACGGGGTGAGTGTCACCGTGCCGCTGGCGGCGCTCAACCAGATTCCGGCGCAGCGGCTGCAGTGGCTGGTGCCGGGGCTGCTGAAGGAAAAAATCCTCGCCCTGCTCAAAAGCCTGCCGCAGCGCCCGCGCGCGCGGCTGGTGCCGCTGCCGCAGACCGCCGAACGCTTTGCCGAGGAACTGACGTCGCCCGAGCGCTTCGCCCAGGGCGATCTGCTCGACGCGCTTCGCGACCGCGTGCGCGAGGCCACCGGGCTGCCGATCGCCCGTGCGGACTTCAAGCTCGAAACCCTGGGCGCGCATCTGTTCATGCACCTGCAGGTGGTCGATGCCCACGGCCGGCACATCGCCGGCGGCCGCGATCTGGACAAGCTGCGCGCCGAGCATGGGCAAGCGTCGCGCTCGGCGTTTGCCGCACTCGCCAGCCTGCGCGGCAAGCTGCCGGCGCAGAAGGGGGATGGCGCGGAACCCGCGGAAAGCAACGCGGCTGCGGTCGAAGCGGGCGCGACCCCGTCGTCGCCTGCCGCGCCCGCCGGCGAGGTGCCGATCGACGCGCTGCAAGGGCTGACCGCGTGGACCTTCGGCACCCTGCCGGAGCTGCTGGAACTGCGCCGCGGCGGCCACACCCTGATCGGCTTTCCCGCGCTGGTCGATCGCGGCACCTGCGTCGACGTCGAGGTGTTCGACACCCCGGAAGACGCCGCGCGGGCGCACCGCGCTGGGCTGCGCCGGTTGTTTGCGCTGCAGATCAAGGAACAGATTCGCCACGCGGAAAAAAACCTGCCCGGGCTGCAGACCGCGGCGATGCTCTACCTGCCGCTGGGCAGCGCCGAGCAGCTGCGCGAGCAAATCATCGCCAGCGCGCTCGACCGCGCGTTTCTGCCCGATCCGCTGCCCACCGACGCGGCGTCGTTCGCGCAGCGGCTGGCTGAAGGCAAGCCGCGCTTTCAGCTGCTCGCTGCCGAAGTGATGCGGCTGGCGGCGGCGATCCTTACCGAATGGTCGGCGGCGCAGAAAAAACTCGCCGCGTTCAAGCAGCAGCCGGCGTTGCAAGCCGACGTGCAGGCGCAGCTGCAGGCGCTGGTCGGCCCGCGGTTCATCGCCGACACCCCGGCGGGGCAGTTGGCGCATCTGCCGCGCTATCTGCAGGCGGCGCAGCGGCGGCTGGACAAGTTCCGCGCCGATCCGGCCCGCGACGCGCAGCTGCAGGCGCAGCTGGCGCCGTGGCTTTCGCGCTGGCGGCGCGAGGCGGCGCATTACCGCGGCGCGCTGCCACCGCGCTTGCAGGAGTTGCGCTGGATGATCGAGGAGCTGCGGGTGTCGCTGTTCGCGCAGGAACTGCGCACCCCGACCCCGGTGTCGCTCAAACGGCTGGAAAAAGCTTGGGCGCATTGGCAGGGTTGAAGGTGGACTGACGCGCAATCGCGCTGCTGAATTGCGGCGGGTCAAGTCTGGCCGGCGAAATTTGCGCGGCTTCATGCTCGCGTCATCCCTCTGCGGGCAACTGAAGCAACAAATAGAGACATCTTGATACATCTCAAGTCGGGGTGGTGGAGGGCTGCCTAGCATCGCCGCCCATGTCTTCGACCCCCTTGCCTCTGCACGCTGCCGCGTCGCCTGCGCCGACTGCGGCCGACGTCGCGCAGTCCTGCTACCACTGCGGGCTGCCCAATGGCAGCGCGCCGGTGCGCATGCAGCTCGACGGCCAGTGGCGCAGTTTCTGCTGCCAGGGCTGCGCGGCGGCGGCGGAAATCATCGTGCAGGGCGGGTTGTGCGCGTATTACGACCGGCGCGATGCCGGCGAGGGGGCGATCGCCGCGCTGTCGCCGCAGCAGATCGCCGAACTGCGCCAGCAATGGGCCGCGCTGGCGGACCCCGAGTTTCTCGCCGCGTACGCGACCCCGCTGGGGCAGGGGCGGTGGAGCACCCAGATCGCAGTCGAGGGCATCCATTGCGGCGCCTGCGTGTGGCTGATCGAGCAGCGGCTGCGCGCGATTCCGGGTGTGCTGGCAGCGACCGTCAACTACGCCAACCGGCGCGTCGCGCTGCAGTGGGACGCGGGCCGCGTCGATCTGGCCACGGTGTTTCAGGCGCTGGCCGAAGTCGGCTACCGGCCGCTGCCCAACGCCCGGCACCAGAGCGAACTGGCGCAGCGCCGGGCCCGGCGCATGGCCATGCTGCGCACCCTGGTGGCCTGGCTGGCGATGATGCAGGTGATGATGTTTGCGTGGCCCGCCTACATCGACCCCGAGGGACTGAGCGCCTCGGAGCGTGCGATTTTCCAGTGGGGCAGTCTGGCTCTGACTTTCCCGGCGCTGCTGTTTTCCGGCTGGCCGTTTCTGCAGGGCGCGCTGCGCGATCTGCGTAACCGGCGGCTGGGCATGGACGTGCCGGTCACCCTCGGGTTGTGGAGCGCGTTTGCCGCCAGTGTGTGGAGCGTGGCGCACGGCCAGAGCCATGTGTACTTCGATTCGGTGGTGATGTTTCTCGCGCTGCTGCTGACCGCGCGGCTGATCGAGGACGGGCTGCGCCAGCGCAGCCTCAACGCCGCCGAGGAACTGATGGAGCAGCTGCCGGCGGCGGTGCGGGTGCGCACGGCTGAGGGCTGGCAGAGCCTGGCGATCACTCAGGTGCGCGCGGGCGACGTGGTCGAGTTTCCGGCCGGCGCGGCGGCGGCGGTCGACGGCGTGGTGATCGAGGGCGAGTCGCTGGTGGACGAGGCGCTGCTCACCGGGGAGAGCCGGCCGGTGCGCATGGCGGCGGGCGACAAGGTGCTCGCCGGCAGCATGAACCGCCAGTCGCCGCTGGTGCTGCGCGCGCAGGCGGCGGGAGTTGCCACGCGTATCGCGCAGATGGTCGAGCTGATGCAGCACGCGCTGGCAAGCAAGCCGCGATCGGCGCAGCTGGCCGACGCGGCCGCGCAGTGGTTCACCGCGACGTTGCTGCTGGTCGCGGCGCTGACCGCGGCGGCGTGGGCCTGGTTCGATCCGGCGCGGCTGATGCCGGTGCTGATCGCGGTGCTGGTGGTCAGCTGCCCGTGCGCGCTGTCGCTGGCGGTGCCGGCGGCGCTGGCGGCGTCGACCGCGCGGCTGTCGCGCCGCGGCATTCTGCTGGCGCGCGGGCATGCGCTGGATCGCGCGCCCAAGGTCGATGTCTGGGTGTTCGACAAGACGGGCACGCTGACCACGGCAGAGCCCGCGGTGCGCGAGGTCGAGGTCGTCACCGAGGGGTGGACACGCGGGCAGGCGCTGGCGCTGGCGGCAGCGCTGGAGCAGGGTGTGCTGCACCCGCTGGCGCGGGCGATTGCGGCCGAGGCCGAGCGCGCGGGCGTTGCGCCGCTTGCTGATGTGCGCGAAGTTGGCGCGATGCCGGGCGGCGGCTTGCGGGGGCGGTGGCAGGGCCGCGAGGTCAGCGTCGGCGCGGCGGATGTCAGCGACGGCGACAACGTGAACAAAGCAGCGGCCATCCCGGCGACGATTCCCGTCACGCGGCTGGCGCTGCGGGTGGACGGGCAACCGGTCGCGCGCCTGACCGTAGCCGAAACCCTGCGTCCCGGCGCGAAGGCCGCGCTGCAAAGCCTGCGCGACAGTGGCGCGCGGCTGGTCATGCTTTCGGGCGACTCGCCGGCAACCGTCGCCGCCTGGGCGCGCGAGCTGCCGCTGCACGAGGCGTATGGCGGCCAGACGCCGGAGGACAAGCTCGCGCGGGTGCGGGCGCTGCGCGCGGCGGGGCGGGTGGTGGCGATGGTCGGCGACGGGGTCAACGATGCGCCGGTGCTGGCCGCGGCCGATCTGTCGGTGAGCTTTGCCGGGGCGGCGCCGATTGCCCGCGCCGGCGCCGACGTGATCCTGCATCACCCCGACCTCGGCGCCTTGCCCGAACTGGTGCGCGCCGGCCGCCGCACGGTGGCGGTGATGCGGCAGAACCTGTGGTGGGCCGTGGTCTACAACGCGGTGGCGATTCCGCTGGCGATGCTGGGCTGGATCAACCCGCTGTGGGCCGCGGTCGGCATGAGCAGTTCCTCGCTGCTGGTGGTGCTCAACGCGGCGCGGCTGGCTCGGCGTGAGCGCGCGCGGCGCACGGACAACGCAGCGGCGGCATCGGGACGCCCGGTGGTCGCGACATGAACCATGGACGCAGCGCTGTGGGTGCTCATTCCGATCAGCGTGCTGCTGGTGCTGGGCATTGTCGGGGTGCTGTGGTGGGCTGCCCGCAGTGGCCAGTTCGACGACTTGGAGGGCCCGGCGCACGCGATTCTGATGGACGACGACCGGCCCGCGCCGCGCCAGCCGCCGTCCGCCAATGACCCGCCGGGCGAGGAAAAACACGGGGCCGCAACACCCCCGCGCGAGAACCCCTAGGGGTATCCCCAATAAATCTATCGGTGTTGATACATGTCAACCGCCATCACGTCTTGTTAACGAACGATACGAAATGACGCACTTTTCTTTCAGGTGGAGCAGATGAGCGACCTCGCAGTCAACCAGACATTCAATTACGCCATCGTGCGCAAGTTCACCGTCCTGACCCTGGTCTGGGCAGTGGTGGGCATGCTGGTCGGCGTGTTCATTGCCTTGCAACTCGTGTTGCCCGACATGACGTTCGGCATCGAGTGGCTGAGCTGGGGCCGGCTGCGGCCGGTGCATACCAACGCGGTGATCTTCGGCTTTGGTGGCACCGCGCTCTTCGCCACCTCGTATTACGTCGTGCAGCGCACCTGCCAGGTGCCGCTGTTCGCGCCCAAGCTGGCCGAGTTCACCTTCTGGGGGTGGACCGCGGTGATCGTGCTTTGCGCGATCACGTACCCGCTGGGCATCACCAGCGCCAAGGAGTACGCCGAGCAGGAATGGCCGATCAGCCTGCTGATCGTGGTCACCTGGGTGGCGTATGCCGTGGTGTTCTTCGGCACCATCTTCAAGCGCAAGACCCCGCACATCTACGTGGCCAACTGGTTCTTCGGCGCCTACATCATCACGATTGCGCTGCTCTACGTGGTCAACAACATCAAGCTGCCGATCAGCCTGCTGTCGTGGAAGAGCTACTCGGTTTACGGCGGCGCGCAGGACGCGATGATCCAGTGGTGGTACGGCCACAACGCGGTGGGCTTTTTCCTCACCACCTCGTTCCTCGGGATGATGTATTACTTCATTCCGAAAGAGGCTGAGCGCCCGGTGTATTCGTACCGGCTGTCCATCGTCCACTTCTGGGCGCTGATCTTCACGTACATGTGGGCCGGCCCGCACCACCTGCTCTACACCGCGCTGCCGGACTGGACGCAGTCGCTGGGCATGGTGTTCTCGCTGATCCTGCTCGCGCCCTCCTGGGGCGGGATGATCAACGGCATCATGACCCTGTCGGGCGCCTGGTACAAGCTGCGTGAAGACCCCATCCTCAAGTTCCTGATCACCGCGCTGTCGTTCTACGGCATGTCGACCTTCGAGGGGCCGATGCTGTCGGTGAAGACGGTGAGCGCCCTGGGTCACTACACCGACTGGATCATCGGCCATGTGCATTCCGGTGCGATGGGCTGGGTGGGCATGATCACCATGGGCAGCCTGTACTACCTGATTCCGCGGCTGTGGGGCCAGACCCAGATGTGGAGCAAAAAGCTCATCGAAGTCCACTTCTGGACCGCCACCATCGGTGTGGTGCTCTACATCGCTTCGCTGTGGGTCGCCGGTGTGACCGAGGGCCTGATGTGGCGTGCGATGCAACCCGACGGCACGCTGACCTACAGCTTCATCGAAAGCGTCAAGGCCGTGATCCCGCTGTACTGGATCCGCATCCTCGGCGGCAGCATCTACCTCTTCGGCATGTGCCTGATGGTCTACAACGCCTGGATGACCATCCGCCAGGGCAAGGCCGTCGACGCCCCCGTTCCCCAGCTCGGCGCCGCCTCGGCGCACGCCTGAGCCCCCGTTCCGGAGATCCTCATGGCCTCTTTCAGCCACGAACGAATCGAAAAAAACGCCGGCCTGATGATCGTGCTCGTCGCGATCGTGGTCAGCATCGCCGGGCTGGTGCAGCTCGTGCCGCTGTTCTTCGACAAGACCACGACCCAGCCGATCCCGGGAGTCATGCCGTACACCGCGCTGCAGCTCGAAGGCCGAGACGTCTATCTGGCCGAGGGTTGCTATCTCTGCCACTCGCAGATGATCCGGCCGCTGCGCGCCGAGGTGGAGCGCTACGGTCACTACTCGGTGGCCGGCGAGTCGGTGTACGACCATCCGTTCCAGTGGGGCAGCAAGCGCACCGGCCCCGACCTTGCGCGGGTCGGCGGCAAGTACTCGGACGAATGGCAGCGCATCCACCTGCGCCAGCCGCGCGACGTGGTGCCCGAAAGCATCATGCCGGCCTACCCCTGGCTGCAGCACCAGCTGGTCGACACCAGCGAGATCCAGGCCAAGATGCGGGCGATGCGTACCCTGGGTGTGCCGTACACCGACGAGCAGATCGCCAACGCGCCCAAGGAAGTCGAGGGCAAGACCAAGGAAGACGCGCTGATCGCCTATCTGCAGGGGCTTGGCCTGGCGCTGAGCAACTACAAGTCGCGCGCGACCTACGAGCAGCAGTGAAAGGCTGAGCCATGTCCTACGCGTCGATCATCCTGATCGTGTCCATCGTGGTGTTCGCCATCATCGTGTGGTGGGCGTATTCGCCGCGATTCAAAAAACGCCACGAGCAGGACGGGATGATCCCCTTCCTCGACTCCAAGGGGCATCCGCCCGAGTCCTTTGAAAAGGGCAAGGGCCAGTCCCCGTCCGGCAAACAAGACGAGACAAAATCATGAACCAGTTCTATTCCCCCGGCTGGGCGTTCTGGATCGGTGGTGTGACCATCGTGTCCTTCATCGCCCTGTTCATCTTCCTGCGCGGCACCGCCAAGCAGACCGTGTTCCGCGACAAGCAGGGCAATCCGATTGCCACCACCGGCCATGTGTGGGACGGCGATCTGCAGGAATTCAACAACCCGCTGCCGCGCTGGTGGATGGGGCTGTTCATCCTGACCCTGGTGTTTGGCGCGGCCTATGTGTTGCTCTACGGCGGTCTGGCCTTCTACAAGGGCGCGCTGGGTTTCTCGTCTGACAAGATGTACCAGCAGGAATCGGCCGCGTACGAGGCGCGGGTCGAACCGCTGTATGCCAAGTACATGAAAATGCCCATTCCCGAGCTGGCCAAGGATCCGGCGGCGATGGCCACAGGCCAGCGCATGTTCCTGACCTACTGCTCGCAGTGCCACGGCTCGGATGCCGGCGGCAGCAAAGGCTTCCCCAGCCTGAAGAACAAAGACCAGGCGAGCTGGCTCTACGGCAACGACCCGCAGACCCTGGTGCAGACCATCACCGACGGTCGGCAGGGCATGATGCCGCCGATGCAAGCCGCGGTGGGCGGCAAGGCCGGCGTAGTCGCGGTGGCGAACTATGTTCGCAGCCTGAGCGGCATGAGCCATGACGCCGCGCTGGCCGCCAAGGGCAAGCCGCTGTTCGCAACGGCCTGCGCCGCCTGCCACGGGGCCAATGGCGAGGGCAACAAGGCGCTGGGTGCGCCCAACCTCGCCGATCCCAAGCGGCAATGGCTGTTCGGTTCCAGCCTGCAGTCCATCGAGCACACCATCGAAAAAGGCCGCAACGGCCACATGCCGGCGCAGAAGGACTTCCTCTCGCCCGAGAAGATCCATCTGCTCGCGGCCTTTGTCTACAGCGTGAGCCACGGCGAGGCCGCCGCGCAGTGACGGCCTGAAAGCACTGCGCCACGGGCTTTTCCCGACACATCGATAACGCAGCGGCGCGGCATTCGCCCGCCGCTGCATCCTGCACCTCCACTCGTTCGCCCCGATCATGAGCGCGAAAGCCCCGCAACCCACGGATGAAGGCGTATCGGCCACCGAGGAGTGGCTGTACGAAGTCCGCAAGAAAATCTATTCCCGCTCGGTCACCGGCTGGTTCAACAACATCCGCGTGGCGATGGTGGTGTTCACCCAGCTACTGTTCTACGGCCTGCCCTGGCTGATGTGGGATGGACGGCAGGCGGTGCTGCTCGATCTGGTCAACCGCAAGTTCTATTTCTTCGGCATGATCCTGTGGCCGCAGGACGTGATTTTTCTTGCGCTGCTGCTGATCATCTCGGCCTACGGGCTGTTCCTGTTCACCGCGATTGCCGGGCGTCTGTTCTGCGGCTACGCCTGCCCGCAGACCGTCTACACCGAAATCTTCATGTGGATCGAGCGCAAGGTCGAGGGCGACCGGCTCGCCCGCATCCGGCTCGACAGCTCGCCCTGGAGCCCGAAAAAATTCGCGCGCAAATTCACCAAGCATGCGCTGTGGCTGGCGGTGGCGCTGTGGACGGGATTCACTTTCGTCGGCTATTTCACGCCGATCCATCAGCTCGGGCATGAGGTGGTGACCTTCGGCCTCGGGCCCTGGGAAACTTTCTGGATTCTGTTCTACGGATTTGCCACCTACGGCAACGCCGGGTTCATGCGCGAACAGGTGTGCAAATACATGTGCCCCTACGCGCGGTTCCAGTCGGTGATGTTCGACAAGGACACCCTGATCGTCACCTACGACACCGAACGCGGCGAGCCGCGCGGCAAGCGCAGCAAGGGCGTCGATCCGCGCAGCGAAGGCAAGGGCGACTGCGTCGATTGCAGCATCTGCGTGCAGGTCTGCCCGACCGGCATCGACATCCGCGACGGCCTGCAGTACATGTGCATCGGCTGCGGCGCCTGCGTCGACGCCTGCGATCAGGTGATGGACAAGATGAATTACCCACGCGGGCTGATTCGCTACTCCAGCGAGAACGCGATGAAGCATCGCTGGAACAAGCGGCAGCAATGGGCGCACCTGCTGCGTCCGCGCATCCTGATCTACAGCACGCTGCTGGTGGTGCTGGTGGCGCTGTTCGTCGGCGGGCTGGCCACGCGCGACCCGCTGAAAATGAACGTGATGCGCGACCGTCGGGTGCTGTCGCGCGAAATTCCGGGCGGGCTGCTGGAAAACGTCTATCAGCTTCAGTTGATGAACACCAGCGAAAAGGCGCGCACCCTGCGCATCAAGGCCACCGGCCTGGAGGGGCTGACGGTGCACAGCGGCCAGACCGTGCAGGTGCCGCCTTCGACCAATGTGCTGCACCCGATCGAGCTGACCATTCCGGTCGACGACGCCCAGAAAGGCGTGCACAAGATCGAGATCACTGCCGAGTCGGACGGCGAGCATCCGGTGAAGGCGTCGAGCAAGACGACCTTCCTGGTGCCGTGACGTCCGGCTTTTTCATTCGCATCTCTCCGGGGCTTCAACCATGACCGCTACTGCGCACCCCACGTCTTCCGTTCGGCCCTGGTACCGCGAACCCTGGCCGTGGATTCTGATGGCACTGCCGCTGACTGCGGTGATCGCCAGCGTGGTCACCATCGTCCTGGCCAACCGCGCCTCCGACAGTCTGGTGACCGACAACTACTACAAGCGTGGGCTGGCCGTCGGCGGCGACATTCATCAGGAGCAGCGTGCAGCGGCGATGCGGCTGCAGGGCGATCTGGCGCAGCAGGGCGGGCGTATCGAAATCACCCTCAACCAGCCGGTGAGCGAAGACACCGTGCGGTTGCGGCTGCGCCATCCGCTGGACAAGCAGCGCGACCTCAGCCTCGATCTGCACCGCGTCGCGCCGCAGCGGTATGTGGCGTTTGCCCCGCCGCTCGATGCGGTGCGCTGGCGGGTGCACGTGGAAACCGCGGCGTGGCGGCTGGCCGGGGTGTGGAAGCCGGCGGGGGCCGTAACCCTGATGCCCGGCGTCTGACCGACGCCATCGCCCGCAACCGGCGCAGCGGTTACTCGGCAGGCCGCCGGTGCGCCTCAGGCCGGCTGCAGCAGCTCGGCCAGGCCGCGGCGGTCGGTGATGCGGATCTGTCGCTGTGCGACGTGAATGAGACCGGCCTGATGGAACTTGGACATGAGACGGCTGACCGTCTCCAGCTTCAGCCCGAGGTAGCTGCCGATTTCCTCGCGGCTCATGCGCAGCACGAATTCGTCGGGCGACAGGCCGCGGGCCTTGAACCGCTCCGACAGATCGAGCAGAAAGCGCGCCAGCCGCTCGTCGGCATGCATGCTGCCCAGCGCGAACTGATCCTGCTGGGCGCGGATGAGCTTGTTGCCGACGATGCAGTGCAGCTGGTGCTGCAGCGAGGGCACGTCGCGCGTGGTCGATTCGAGCGCGCGCATGTCGATTTCGCACGCCTCGCTGTCTTCGAGTGCGACGGTGTCGGTGTAGTACACCTGCTGGCCCAGACCCTCCAGCCCCATCAGTTCGCCGGGAATGTGAAAGGCGACGATCTGCTCGCGCCCGTCCGGGCTGGTGACGTAGGACTTGAACGACCCGGCGTGCACCGAGTAGATCTTGGTCATCGGCTGGCCGGCGGCGAACAGCGTCTCGCCCTTGGCCACGCGAATGGTGGCCTGGATGACGTCGCGGATGCGAGCCATTTCGTCACGCCCGAGGGCGATGGGCAGGCAGAACTTGCTCTGAAAGCAGACATCGCAGGGGTGCGGTCGATCCATCTGCACGGCGGTGGGGGTCGGTGTGGATTTCATGGTTCGCGCTGCCCGGATATGTCGTTCTGAAGATGTGCCGAGAATACTGCATAAATCCATGAATACGGCCATACCACTGACCCTGTTGTTGATGGGGCTCACCGGCGGCTTGCACTGCGCGGCAATGTGCGGCGGGTTGGTGCTCGCCTCCGAGCGGGCGCAGGCGCCGCGGCAGGCGGGCGAGCAGGTGCTGTGGCCCGCGCGCCGGCTGATGTGGAATCAGTTGCAGCTGCAGGGCGCGCGGGTGGTGTCGTATGGCGTTCTGGGCGCGGTGGCCGGCTGGATCGGCGCCGGCGTCTGGGCGTCGGGCGCGCGGCCGCTGCAACTGGCGCTTTACGCGCTGGGCAGTGTGCTGCTGCTGGGCATCGGGGTGTGGATGCTGGCGCCGCACGCCGGGGCACGTTGGAGGGCTTTGCTGGCGCCGATGGAAACCCTGGGCCGCGGGCTGACGCGGCTGGTGCAACCGGTGCTGTCGCGGCTGGTGCCGTTCAACACCCCGGGCAAGCGGCTGACTGCGGGGCTGTTGTGGGGGTTGCTGCCGTGCGGCTTGGTGTATTCGGCGCTGTCGCTGGCGTTTCTCACTGCGACGCCCTGGGAGGGCGCGGTGGCGATGCTGGCTTTCGGCGTCGGCACGCTGCCGCACATGCTGCTGGCCGGCCATACGCTGCGCTGGCTGAGCCAGCGCACCAACGGCCGCTGGTTTCACATCGCAGCGGGGTTGCTGCTGCTGGCTTTCGGCGCCTGGGGGTTGTGGAAGCTCGCAAACGCTGGAACGGCGCTGCCGCTGGACGGCGGGCTGTGCGTGACGTTGTGATGGCGGCGTCCCGCTGCGCCGATTGCCGCGATCAGGCGATATCGAAGGTCTGCACCGGGAATTCGCCGCGGCGCAGATCGGCAAAGTAGCGCCGCAGGGTCTGCTCCACACTGCGGAAGGCGAGCTGGCCCCAGGGCAGATCGTTTTCACCGAACAGCTGCGCTTCCAGGCTTTCTTCGCCCGGCTGCCAGTCGAGGCTGCGCAGCCCGGCGCGGTAGAAAAAATAGACCTGGTTGGCCGGCAGCACATTGATCACCGCGTAAAGCGGGCCGATGTCCACGCTCGCGCCGGCTTCCTCGACGGTTTCGCGCAACGCGCCGGCGGCGGTGGATTCGCCCAGTTCCATGAACCCCGCTGGCAGGGTCCACAGCCCGTGACGCGGCTCGATCGCCCGCCGGCACAGCAGCACCTGGTTCTGCCAGGCCGGAATGGTGCCGACGATGTTGCGCGGGTTCTCGTACTGGATGTGCCCGCACACGGTGCACACGGCGCGCGGCCGGCCGTCACCGGGCGGCACGATGTGGGCCACCGGCCCGCCGCAGAGATTGCAGTGTCGGATCGCGGGAGACTGGTGCATGGGCGGGCGACGGGGCAGACGATGCCCGCAGTGTAGGCCGCGGGGCTGCGGGCGTGTGGCCAGCCATTGGCGTCGAACGGTGAAACCGGGCGCCCGCCGCAGCCGGCCGGCGGTTCGCGGCGAAACTTGAAACAATGCGGCATTTGGCTGTTACTGCCGGCGCGTTGTGCCGCGCGGCAAGCGACCCCTCTCATGCCCCGAATCCACATTCTTCCGTCCGACGTCACCCTCGACGCCGACGCCGGCGACAACCTGCTCAAGGTGTTGCGGCAGCACCAGATTCCGATTCGCTACTCCTGTCGCACCGGGGAGTGCGGATCGTGCAAATGCGTGCTGGAAAGCGGGCAGGTGGATATGAAGGCGTTCGAGGCCAAGGCCCTGCCGGCAGGCCAGCGCGACGCCGGGGTGATCCTCGCCTGCCGCGCCACCCTGAAGGATGACGTCACCATCCGCCTGATCGACAGCGACGATCTGATCGCCCACCCCGAGCGCAAGCTGCTGTGCCGCGTGCTGGCGGTGGACGAACTCGCGCCCGAGGTGTTTGCGCTGCGACTGCACATCGAATACGCCGACCAGGGCGGGGTGCCGTTCAGCTTTTCCGCCGGGCAATATGCGCAGCTGGTGCTCGACGTGGACGGCGTCGAGGTGCGGCGCGATTTTTCGATTGCCAGCACCCCGGTCGATGCCGAGTACGACGATCTGCTGGAGTTCCACATCCGTCGCAGCCCCGACGGGGCGTTCAGCCGCCATCTGGGCGAACGTATCCGCGCCGGCACCGCGCTGCTGGTGCAGGGGCCGATGGGCACCAGCTATTTCCGCCCGCGCCACGAGGGGCCGATCTACGCCGTCGGCGGCGGTACCGGGCTGGCGCCGATGCTCAGCATCGTGCAGACCGCGCTGGCCAATGGCGTGACCGCGCCGGTGACCCTGTACGCCGGGTTTCGCAGCCTCGCCGACGCCTATCGCCTCGATCTGCTCGAATCGCTGCGGCGGGAATGGCGCAATTTCCGCTACGTGATCGCACTCGACCAGCCGCCCGAGGCGCCGCATCCCCACGTCGTCGCCGGCCCGGTCGGCGCGGCGCTGCTGCGCGAGGTGACCGACTTTGCGGGCGCCAAGGTCTACCTTGCCGGCCCGCCGCCGATGGTCGAGGCGCTGGCCGCCGACCTGCTGGCCCGCGGCGTGCCCGAGCGCGACATTCACGCCGATGCGTTCTACCCATTGGCTGGGGCCGAGGGCGATGAGTCAGACGCAGCGGCAGCGACCAGTGCGGCCGCTGCGGCGCCCGAGCGTTCGGCCTGAATGGCCTTGGCTTAGAATCCGGCCGCAATCTCACCGGCCCTTTGCCGCGCCCGAGTCGGGCGGCGGCCGCGCCGCAGCACCGCGGCGCTTCTCGCTTGCTTTGGCGGCCGCCCCTGACCAGTTGCCATGAATACGCATGAGGCCAAGCGGGTCATCGAAACCGCGCTGATCTGTGCCTCCCAGCCCTTGTCCATCGCCGATCTGCGGCGGCTGTTCGACGACACGGTCGCCGCCGACACCGTGCGCGCGCTGCTGGGCGAACTTCACGAGGACTGGGCCGATCGCGGCATCGAGCTGGTGCAGACCGCACACGGCTGGCGCTTTCAGAGCCGGCCGCAGATGCACCCCTACCTCGAACGCCTGCATCCGGAGAAACCGCAGAAATACTCGCGCGCGGTGCTGGAAACCCTGGCCATCATCGCCTATCGTCAGCCGGTCACTCGCGGCGACATCGAGGACATCCGCGGGGTCGCGGTCAACACCCAGATCGTGCGCCAGCTCGAAGACCGCGGCTGGGTCGAAGTCATCGGCCACCGCGAAGGCCCGGGGCGTCCGGCACTGCTGGCGACCACCCGGCAGTTTCTCGACGATCTGGGCCTGCGCTCGCTCGACGAACTGCCGCCGCTGGGCGAAACCGGTGACGCGGCTGCCGCGCTCGATGGCCTGCAGCAGCGGCTGCCGGAGTTCGAGACCGAAGCCGCGCTGGATGCTGACACGCTGGCCGCGAGCGCTACTGCGGACCCGGCCGCGGCCGACTCGCCTCTTGAGGATTCGGTCGGAAGCTCTGATGTCCATCTCTCTACTGCGCCGACCGCCGGCGAGCCTGCCGAATCCGAAAACCTGAGCCAACCATGAGCCAAACAGACCCCCAGCCGGAACACGACCTTCCGGGCGCGACCGCGGCCGAGCCGGGGCAGGACGCGGCGCCGCCCTCCGCTGCCGCAGCGGCGGTGCAGCGACCGCGCCGCGCGCCGCGCAAACGGGCTCGGGCCGAGGCCGAGCCGGCAGCCGCGGTGCTCGCTGTCGAGCCGGGCACGCCATCCGCAGCATCGCCGTATGGGGCGGATGAAGCCCGCGTCGACGCACAGTCGTTTGAAGCGGTGCCGCTTGCCCCCGAAGGTGAAGCCTCGCCCGACACGTCGGCAGCCGACGCGCAGCCGGCCGCACCGGTCGGAGAGGGGCGGTCGCGCCGTCGCCGCAATCGCCGCAGCAAGGAGGCCGATGGGCGCGTCGTCGAACCGGCGGGCGATACGGACGATGACGACGGCGAATCCGCCGACGATCGCGCCGATGCATCCGTTGCCGGCGCGCGCCCCGCGGCGATGCCCGGGGTGCAGATTCAGGACGTGATTTCCGGCAATTACGACCAGGCCGCCGAGACCGCGCCGCTGGCCCGCCGGGTGCTCGCACCGGCGGCCGACGCCCCCAAGCTGCACAAGGTGCTGGCGCAGGCCGGGGTGGGTTCGCGCCGGGAGATGGAAGACCTGATCCTCGCCGGCCGCGTGTCGGTCAACGGCGAGCCGGCGCATCTGGGCCAGCGCATCCTGCCGACCGACCAGATCAAGGTCAACGGCAAGCCAATCAAGCGCCGCATCCATCCGGCCGCGCCAAGGGTGCTCGCCTACCACAAGCCGGTTGGCGAAGTCGTCACCTTCAAAGACCCGGAAGGGCGGCCCACGGTGTTCCAGAACCTGCCGCGGGTGCAAGGGGCGAAATGGATGGCCGTCGGCCGGCTGGACATCAATACCGAGGGGCTGCTGCTGTTCACCACCTCGGGCGATCTGGCCAACCGGCTGATGCACCCGAGCTACGGCGCCGAGCGCGAATACGCGGTGCGGGTGCTGGGGGAACTCGACGAGGACAAGCGCCGCCAACTGCTGGGCGAAGTGCAGCTCGCCGACGGCCCGGCGCGTTTTCTCAGCCTTGAAGAGGTGGGCGGCGATGGCGCGAACCGCTGGTGGCGGGTGGTCATCGCCGAGGGTCGCAACCGCGAGGTGCGGCGCATGTTCGAGGCGGTGGGGCTGACCGTCAGCCGGCTGATCCGGGTGCGCTACGCCAATGTGCAACTGCCGGCCGGACTGCGGCGCGGCGATTTCGTCGAACTCGACAAGCCCGCGGTCGCCGCGCTGATGGGCCGCCCCGCCGCCGGCAAACCGCAGCCGCAGCGCCGCCAGGGCGGCGGCAAGCCGCGGCGAGGCAAGGGTGCGGGCCCGCGCGAGGGGGGCGGAGGTGGCAATCAGCAGCCCGGGCCCGACAGCTATGCCCGCACCACGGTCGAGGCGCTGTTCGGCAAGAGCCCGCTGGCGCGCGAAGGCCAGTGGCCGCTGGCGGGCGGCAAGGGCGGGCGGCGCGGCAACAAAAAAGGCGGCAAGCCGCAGCAGGGCGGCGGCCAGCCCGACCCGATGCGCACCAGCTATGGCTACATCCACAAGCCGGGCGGCGGTTTCGGCGGCGGGCGCAAGGGCGGTGGTGGGCGCTGAAGGCGCGTTCGCCGGCTCGGTTTGCCGCGGTGGCATCGTCTCGCGGCAAGCTCTTACAATGAGGCTCTCTTGAATTTCGAGTGGGTTACCGGGCATGAGGGTTGACTGCGCC
>CAYMDM010000028.1:0-31059 GCA_964389235.1 uncultured Burkholderiaceae bacterium | reverse complement strand
CGCCGGCGCCACCGGGAAGGCCTGCGCCGTGCCCGGGCCAGGGGCCGGTGCCGGGCTGGCCGGAGCGGCGGCCTGGCTCGGCGGCGCAACGCGCAGCACCTGGCCGACCTCGATCGCATTCGGGTCGGAGAGGTTGTTCCACTGCGCGAGGTTCTGCCAGGTGGTGTTGAACTGGGTGGCGATGCGATAGAGCGTGTCCCCAGGCTGCACCACGTAGGTACCCGGCGCGGGCTTGGCCGGCGGAGTCGGGCTGACCACCGGGCCGGGGGTTGCGGCAACCGCACCCGCGTTTGCCGCTGACCCCGCAGCCGTGCTCCCCGGCGCGACGACTGGAGGAACCTTCTGAAAGCTGCGCTGTTCCACCGGCGGCTGATTCAGCGGAACCGAGGAGCAGGCGGCCAGAACCAGCGAGGCAACGAGGGCGAGGGCGAGCAGCGCAATCCGCATGGTGGGCAGGTCGTTCGAGATTTCGGACAGCGGGTGTTCAGACGACGCCGGATTTTAGGGGGACATATCTTGCCGATTCGATGACTTGCCGCAGCGGCGGCGCTGCCCCGCGTTTGCGCAGCAGCACCAGTTGCTGCGGCTCGCCCAGCGGGGCGATCAGTACCCCCGTGGGGGTGAGCTGATCGAGCCAGGCCTTCGGCGCGTCGAGCGCAGCGGCGGCCGAGAGAATGACATCGAACGGCGCGCCCCGCGGGCAGCCCGCCATGCCATCGCCGAACAGCAGCCGCAGATTGGGGATGCGCAACGCCCGCAGGTTGTTGCGCGCCAGATCGTGCAGCGCACGGATGCGCTCGACACTGTAGACCTCGTCGGCCAGCTGGGCGGTGACCGCCGCGGCGTAGCCGCAGCCGGTGCCGATGTCGAGCACCTTGCCCAGCGTCGGCTTGCCGCGCGCCTGCAGCGCGGCCGACAGCGCCAGCGCCACCGAAGACGGCTTGGAAATGGTCTGGCCGAAGCCGATCGGCAGCGCGTTGTCCTGATACGCCTGCGCCGCCAGCGCCGGCTCGACAAAGTGATGCCGCGGCACCCGCAACAGCGCCGCCAGCACCCGCTCGTCGTGAATGCCCTGCTCGCGCAGCCGGTCGACCATGCCGCGGCGGGCGGCGTCCGAGTCCAGGCCGAAGCTGCGTGGCGCCGCGCGCGACGGCGTGCCGGCGCCGAGCACGGCGCAGGTGGCCATCGCGGGCGTTGCCGGCGTCCTTGTGGAATCAGGCCGCGCAGCGTGCGGCCGCATAGCCGCCGGTGCGGCTGAGACTGGGGACGACAGGCCGGCGCCGCGCGGCGCGGCCCCGGCCGTCCCCCGGGAATGCTGACCCGGCTTGCTCACCCGGCGCTCCGCGATTCGAAACGCGCCGAGCATTCGGCCAGCGCGGCGTGGTGCGTCAGGTCGAGCTGCAGCGGGGTCAGCGCGGCGTAGCCGCGGGCGATGGCGTCGAAATCGCTGCCGTCCTGGTTGTCCAGCGCCGAGCCGGCGCCGCCGATCCAGTAGATCGTGTCGCCGTAGGGATTTTTTTGCACGATCACCGGCTGGCTGGGATGCCGCTTGCCCAGCCGGGTCACGCGCAGGCCCTTGAGTTCACTGCGCGGCAGGTTGGGCACGTTGAGGTTGAACAGCCGCGGCTCGCGCGGCAGATCGCGCGCCAGGTTCGCCACCACGTCCACCGCCACCGCGACCGCGGTGTCCAGATGCTTCCAGCCCTTTTCCACCAGCGATACCGCCAGCGACGGCAGGCCGAACAGATAGCCCTCGGTCGCTGCCGCCACCGTGCCGGAGTAAATGGTGTCGTCGCCCAGGTTGGCGCCGTTGTTGATACCGCTGACCACGAGATCGGGACGAAAGTCCAGCAACCCGGTCAGCGCAATGTGCACGCAGTCCGACGGCGTGCCGTTGATATAGCGGAAACCGTTGGCCGCGGTATAGGCCGAGAGCGGCCGGCTGAGGGTCAGCGCGTTGGACGCGGCGCTGGCGTTCTGCTCGGGCGCCACCACCGTCACGTCCCAGTGCGCGCGCAAGCCCTCGTACAGCGCCGCCAGTCCGGGGGCGAGATAACCGTCGTCATTGGCCAGAAGAATTCGCATGCCGGCAGTGTATCGGCAGGGTGCGGCACGGTGCAGCTTTGCGCCCGTCACGGACTGCGTTGGCCAGGCGCGCGGGGCCGCGACTGCGGATAATTCCTGGCCTGCCGCGCTTCAATTCACTGCGGCTTTTCCTTCGTCGAACCGCACCGCTATGTCATCCCCCGCCGCCCCCACCGCCCGCTACGTGCGCGTGCTGTCCATCGCCGGATCGGACAGCGGCGGCGGCGCAGGCATCCAGGCCGATCTCAAGACCATCGCCGCGCTCGGCGGCTACGGCATGACCGCGATCACCGCGATCACCGCGCAGAACACCCAGGGCGTACGCGCGGTGCAGGCGCTGCCGCCGGCGCTGCTGACCGCGCAGATCGACGCGGTGGTCGAGGACATCGGCGTGGACGCGGTCAAGATCGGCATGCTGCACGATGCCGAGGTGGTGCGCGCGGTCGCGGCGGCGATTCGCCGCCACCGCCTGGCCCCGGTGGTGCTGGACCCGGTGATGGTTGCCACCAGCGGCGACAGGCTGATTGCCGAGGCCACCGTCGAGGTGCTGATCGCCGAGCTGTTTCCACTGGCCACGGTCATCACCCCCAACCTCGACGAAGCCGCCTGGCTGCTCGGCCGCGACCGCATCGCCGAGGCTGAGCTCGATGCCGCCGCGGCAGCGCTGCAGCGACTGGGCGCGCCCGCGGTGCTGCTCAAGGGCGGGCATCTGGACGGCGAGGTGCTGACCGACCTGCTGCGCTTGCCCGGCGGCGAAACGCGGCGTTTTTCCGACCCGCGCATTCCCACCCACAACACCCACGGCACCGGCTGCACCCTGTCCTCGGCCATCGCCACTTACCTCGCACAAGGGGCTACGTTGCCCGAGTCCGTCACGCGGGCGCGCGACTACGTACGCGCCGCGCTGGCCAGCGGCGCGTCGCTGAAACTGGGCCACGGCCATGGCCCGCTGGACCACGGCTACGCCCCGCTGGCCACACGCCGGGTGCCGCTGTGAGCTTCAGCCCGGTCGGCGCAATTCGCGCCAGCGCAGCCCGGCAGCGATGATCAACGTGAATGCCAGGCTGGGCAGGGCCGCGCCCCACTGCGGCGCCCAGGCCGTTGCCGCCTGAAACACGCCGATGCCGGCGAGCCAGGTCAGCATTGGCCCCCAGCGCCAGTGCTGCGGCGGGGGTACCCCCGGCACGAGCTGGGCGATCACCACCCCGAACAGCGGCACGAACACCGAACTCAGGGTCAGCAGAAACGGTTCGAGCGCGTGCATCGGCAGCACCAGCGCGGCAGCCGTTGCCAGCACCGCGAGCGTCATGCCGGCGCGGCGGATGCGCAACCGCGGCCACAGAAAGTTGCTCGACACGGCGCCCGAATGCACGTCGCCATACGCGTTGTCCACCTCGTCGACCAGAATGAACGCCAGCGCGATCAGTCCACCCTGCGCCAGCAGCAGGGTTGCGAGCATGTCCGTCTCTTTCGGCGAGACGCTGATGACCAGCACCCCCAGCGCATAGCACCAGATGTTGGCCAGCGCGTAGCCCAGCCAGGTGCCGCGCGTGGTCGCGCCGGCGTCGCGCCCGTAGCGCGCGTAATCGGCCACCAGCGGCAGCCATGACACCGGCATCGCAATGACCAGATCGATCGCCGCCGGCAGACTCATCGACCCGTCGCCCGTCTGCCGCCAGATCGCCCCCCAGCCCACCTCCGCGGCCTTCATCCCGAACTGCACACTCAGCCACAGCAGCGACAGCACGATCAGCGGCATCGCCACGCGGCTCACCACCCGGCGCACCAGCCCGACCATGCGCCCGCTGGCAAGGAACACCAGCAGCGCCCCCCAGGCCAGCGTGGCCACCGTCGGCAACGCGGCCCAGCGTGTGCCCAGCACATGATCGACGATGGTGCGGGTGCCATCGCGCATCACCACCAGTTCGAACGCCGTCCAACCCAGCAACTGCAGCACGTTCAACCCCACCGGCAGCAACGCCAGCCTCTGCCCCAGCGCACGGCCGATCAGCGCCGAACTCGACAGGCCATGCCGACTGCCAATCCCCGCCACCCACGCCAGCAGCCCCGCCCCGAGCACCGAGCCCAGCGCGATGGCTCCCATCGCCTGCGACACGCTCAACCCCGGGCGCAGATACGCGCCGACCTGCATCACCAGCAGCCCGACCCCGAGGCTGAACCACAACGCCAGCGCGTCGCCGAAACCCAGCACCCGCTCGGGCGTCGGCACGCTGGCCTGGGAAGCGTGGGCGGTGTCGGGTGTGGCGGGAGAGGTCATCGGGCGACAGGGTAACGGTCCAGTGCCCGAGACTGTAGAGCCAGCGGTCGTTCGCCTGCCGGCTGGGCACTGCGCCCTTGCCCGGCGCGTCCGCGTAATTAGGGCCGCGCTGCGACACTCAAAACCCTACCAACCCTGTCGACTTTGCAGAAAAGATTGGACAAGGCGTTGCGAAGTGTTTCAAATTGCATCCGAGCCTTCACTGGCTCTTTCAGGGAGTGTGCAATTCACCCAGGTCACCGACCTGGGTTTTTTTGCCCGCTGCGCGGCAGTTCTGCCCGCAACTGCGGGCTGAGGGACAATGTGGGACCGCCCCTCGAAGCCCGTTGCCGATGTCCGCCGACACGTCCGCTCCCCGCCCTGAATCCATCGCCGTGCGCCGCGGCTCGCGCGTGCTCGAACTGCGCTACCAAGGTGGCGAGGTGCTGCAGATTCCCTTCGAACTGTTGCGGGTGTATTCCCCCTCGGCCGAGGTGCGCGGCCACGGCCCGGGACAGGAGACCCTGCAGACCGGCAAACGCGAAGTGGACATCGTCGCGGTCGACGCGGTCGGCCACTACGCCATCCAGCCTCGCTTTTCCGACGGGCACGACAGCGGCATCTACACCTGGGAATGGCTGCTGCACCTGGGCCGGAACCAGGACGCGCTGTGGGCCGATTACCTCGCCCGGCTGCAGGCCGCCGGCCTCGACCGCGACGCCCCGATGCCCGCTGCCGGCGCCAGCGGCCACGCCTGCGGCCACCACTGAAAACCTCGCTGCCATGCCCACGACCCACTCTGCAACCGATTCCGCCTCCACCACCGACTTCGGTTTCGCCCGCGTGCCCGAAAACGAGAAAGCCGCGCGGGTGCGCGCGGTATTCGACTCGGTCGCACCGCGCTACGACCTGATGAACGACGTGATGAGCGCCGGGCTGCATCGGGCATGGAAGGCGTTCACCGTGGCCGTCGCCGGGGTGCGCCCAGGCCATCGCGTGCTCGACATCGCCACCGGCACCGGCGATCTGGCCAAGGCGTTTACCCGCCAGGTCGGCAAGGACGGCATGGTGGTGATGAGCGATATCAACGGGTCGATGCTGCGCGCCGGGCGCGACCGCCTGCTCGACACCGGGCTGATCGCCCCAGCTGTGCTGTGCGACGCCGAACAACTGCCCTTCCCCGACGCCAGCTTCGACCGGGTCAGCGTCGCCTTCGGGCTGCGCAATATGACCCACAAAGACCGCGCGCTGCGCGAAATGCAGCGGGTGCTCAGGCCCGGCGGCAAGCTGCTGGTGCTGGAGTTCTCGCGGCCGTGGGAGCCGTTGCGCAAGCCCTACGACCTGTATTCCTTCCACGTGCTGCCGCGCATGGGCAAACTGCTCGCCGGCGACGCCGACAGCTACCGCTACCTCGCCGAATCGATCCGCATGCACCCGGATCAACCCACCTTGGCGGCGATGATGCGCGAGGCCGGCTTCGGCCATGTCGACTGGCACAACCTGTCGGCCGGCATCGTCGCTCTGCACGTCGGCGAGAAATATTGAGCGCCGGCAACCCGGCCATCGCACTCCGCCCGTCGCGGAACTTTTTCGCCCGATTCGTAACAGAATGTCACCTGCCCCTCTCGGCCCGCTGCTGAACCGACCGACCATGAAACTGACCCGATCGCTGCACCCCCTTCTCGCCCTCGTATTCGCCCTGGTGCTTGGGCTCGCCAGCCTCGAAGCCCAGGCCGCGCGCATGGGCGGCGGCAAGAGCATGGGCCGCCAGAACAGCGGCCTGACCCAGCGCCAGGCCGCGCCCGCGCAACAGGCCGCGCCGGCCCCGACACAACGGCCCACACCGGCACCCGCCGCGGCTGGCGCAAAGCAGCCCAGCCGCTGGGGCGGCATTCTGGGCGGACTGGCCGCCGGCCTCGGGCTGGCCGCCCTGTTCCACGCGCTGGGCTTCGGCGAAGGGCTGGCGTCCTTCCTCGGCTCGGTGCTGATGATCGCGCTGTTCGCGCTGGCGGCATTCTGGCTGTTCAGCCTGCTGCGCCGCCGCGGCACGCCACAGCAGGCGGGCAACCTGCAATACGCCGGCAACGTCCGCCCCGACTATGACCGCAACGCCCTCGGCGCCGAAACCCATCTCGGCCAGGGTCTGGGCGGCAGTGCAACCCAGCCTCTGGGCACCCCCACCGGTCGCAGCGATCTCCCGGCCGATTTCGACGAAGCCGGCTTCCTCGCCAGCGCCAAGCAGCACTACACCCGGCTGCAGCAGGCCTGGGATGCAGCCGACCTGAAAGCGCTGCGCACCTTCACGACCCCGGAAATGGCCGAGGCGCTGGGGGCCGAGCTGCAGTCCCGTGGCATGGCACCGAACAAGACCGAGGTCGTCACGCTGGACGCGCACCTGCTCGCGCTCGAAGACCAGGGCAGCGAGTGGCTGGCCAGCGTCGAGTTCTCCGGTCTGATCCGCGAACAGACCTGGGGGGGCGCCAGCCCGGTGCGCGAGGTGTGGAACCTGGTCAAACCCAAACACGGCTCGACCGGCTGGCTGCTCGCGGGCATCCAGCAACTCAACTGAACGCATCGCGCGTTCCGTTCCTAGGGCCCGCCTTCAGGCGGGCTTTTCGTTTTCCTCGCGCAGCGAACCCACCGTCCGGTCTCACGCTGCCGGTCCGCAGCAGACGGCCGCCGCGCCCGCCTGATCTCACAGCGACGGGCTGCAGCGGCGCTGCCTAGAATGGCCGCCTGCCCTCCCCGTCGACATGACCGCTCCGCCCGCCGACCGTTCCCGTCCCCTGCTGCCCCGCCCGGCGACGTTGTTGTCGGCCGCGGCCCGTGGCGCCGTCAACCACCTGCTGGCGCAGGACGATGCGGCACGCTCGCGTCTGGCGGTGCACGCGGGCAAGCGCATCGATCTCGCGGTGGATGCGCTGACCCTGCGCTGGCAGATCGCCGCCGACGGGCTGCTCGCCGCCGCCCCCGAGCCCGAGGGCGAAACGCCGGCAGCGCCGGCGGACCTTCACCTGAGCATCGAAGCTGATCGCCTGCGCGCTGCGCTGGCGCAACACGCGCCGCTGGCGCGCAGCGGGGCGCGGGTGGCTGGGGATGTGGAACTGGCACAGACGCTTTCGTGGCTGATGGAACATCTGCGCTGGGACGCCGAGGACGACCTCGCACGCTGGCTCGGCGACATTCCGGCACGGCGTCTGGCCCGCCTGGGCCGGCGCGCGCTGGCGCAGACCCGCCAGCAATGGACGCAGACGCAGGACGATGCGCGCGACTGGTTTGCGCAGGCTCCGCGCGGCGTGGTCAGCCGCGGCGAAGCGCAGGCGCTGGCCGCCGAAGTCGCGAAGCTGCGCGACGACGTGGCGCGGCTGGACAAGCAGCTCGCGCTATTGCGCCAGCGGCTGGGCCACGACGGGAACTGAGCGCTCGTCGATGCGACGTCTCGTCCGCCTGATCAGGATTCTGTTCGTCGTCCAGCGCTACGGGCTGGACGAGATTGCGCTGTCGAGCTTTCGCCATCGCTGGCTGCAAAGGCTGGCGAGCTTCGTGTCCATCGGCCGCTCGCTCGACCGGCCGCGCGGCGAGCGGCTGCGGCTGGCGCTGGAAAGCCTGGGGCCGATATTCGTCAAGTTCGGACAGGTGCTGTCCACCCGCCGCGACCTGCTGCCGCCGGACATCGCCGACGAGCTGGCCAAGCTGCAGGATCGGGTGCCGCCGTTTCCGTCCGAGCGTGCGGTGGCCATCATCGAGCGCGCCTTCGGCCAGCCGATCGAGCGCCTTTTTGGCAGCTTCGAGCGCGAGCCGGTGGCCAGCGCGTCCATCGCCCAGGTGCATCTGGCCACGCTGCCGGCCGCGCAAGGCGGCGCAGAGGTCGCGGTCAAGGTGCTGCGGCCGGACATGCGCAAGGTCATCGACGAAGACCTGGCGCTGATGCGCACCCTGGCCGGGGTGGTCGAGCGCGGCTGGGCCGACGGCAAGCGGCTCAAGCCGCGCGAGGTGGTTGCCGAGTTCGACAAGTATCTGCACGACGAGCTCGATCTGGTGCGCGAAGCTGCCAACGCCGCGCAACTGCGGCGCAACATGGCCTCGCTGGACCTGGTGCTGATTCCGGAGATGTACTGGGATCTGTGCCGCAGCGAAGTCATTGTGATGCAGCGCATGCGGGGCATTCCGATCGGCCAGATCGACGCGCTGCGCGCCGCCGGGGTCGACCTCAAGAAGCTGGCGCGCGACGGGGTGGAGATTTTTTTCACCCAGGTGTTCCGCGACGGCTTTTTTCACGCCGACATGCACCCGGGCAACATTTTCGTCAGCACGGCGCCGGAAACTTTCGGCCGCTACATCGCGCTGGACTTCGGCATCGTGGGCACCCTGTCGGACTTCGACAAGGACTACCTGGCGCAGAACTTCATCGCCTTTTTCCGCCGCGACTACAAACGCGTCGCCGAACTGCACGTCGAGTCGGGCTGGGTGCCGCGCGACGCGCGCATCGACGAGCTCGAAGCCGCGGTGCGCAGCGTGTGTGAGCCGCAGTTCGACCGCCCGCTGCGCGACATTTCCCTGGGCCATGTGCTGATGCGGCTGTTCCAGGTGTCGCGCCGCTTCAAGGTGGAAATCCAGCCGCAGCTGGTGCTGCTGCAGAAAACCTTGCTCAACGTCGAAGGGCTGGGCCGCCAGCTCGACCCCGACCTCGACCTCTGGACCACGGCCAAGCCGTTCCTCGAGCGCTGGATGCAGAGCCAGGTCGGCTGGCCGGCGTTCCGGGCCAAGCTGAAAAACGAATCGACCCGCTACGCCCAGTATCTGCCGGAAATTCCGCGGCTGCTGCACCAGGCGCTGCAACGGCAGGCCGAGTCGCCCAAACCCGCCGCGGACGACGCGCTGCTGCGGGAATTGCTGCGCGAGCAGCGTCGCACCAATGCCTTGCTGCAGACGGTGTTGGCGTTCATCATCGGCCTGGTCGCCGCGCTGCTGCTGCTCGGGCTGCTGGGCAACGGCTGGCTGCGCTGAAAGCCTCTCCTCTTCCCATCCCCAGATGGCTCTTTCCCCTGCCCCCACCTGCCCGCTGCCCGACGGCCACACCCTGCCCGTGCTGGGGCTGGGCACCTGGCGCATGGGCGAACAACCGGCGCGGCAAGCCGACGAAATCCGCGCGGTGCGCGAGGCGCTGCAACTCGGCTATCGGCTGATCGACACCGCCGAAATGTATGGCGAGGGCGGCGCCGAGCGCGTGGTTGGTGTGGCGCTGCGAGAGGCGATTGCCGCCGGTGAGGTGCGGCGCGAAGACGTGACCGTGGTCAGCAAGGTCTACCCGCACAACGCCAGCCGCGCCGGGATGCGCGCCGCGTGCGAGCGCAGCCTGCGCCGGCTCGGGCTGGAGCAGATCGACATCTATCTGCTGCACTGGCGCGGCGCGGTGCCATTGGCCGAAACCCTCGCCGGCTTTGCCGACCTTCAGCGCCTGGGCTGGATTCGCAGCTGGGGGGTGAGCAATTTCGACGTCGCCGACATGGCCGAGCTGTGGGCGCTGCCCGGTGGGCGCGAGGCCGCGACCAATCAGGTGTATTACAGCCTGGGCGCGCGCGGCATCGAGCACGACCTGCTGCCGTGGATGCAGTCGCGCGGCCTGCCGCTGATGGCCTACAGCCCGATCGACCAGGGACTGCTGAGCCAGCAGCAGGAGCTGGCCGCACTGGCCGGCAGGATCGGCTGCACCGCGGCGCAGCTGGCTCTGGCCTGGGTGCTGCGGCAGCCGAGCGTGGTGGCCATTCCCAAAGCCGTGCAGAGCGCGCACCTGCGCGACAACCTCGCCGCCGCGGCGCTGCGGCTGGACGATGCGGTGCTGGCCCGGCTCGACACGCTGTTCCCGCCGCCGCGCGGCAAGCAGCCGCTGGCGATGATCTGAACCCCGGCGAGCGCCACCCACTTGCCGCTGCGCATGTGGCGCCCCCTGCCCGCAGAGCTTCACCGCTGGCACAATGACCGCAACGGCATTCGTCTGAACTCCCGCATCATGTCCGACACCCAGATCCGCGAAACCTTGGAGCGCCTGAAAGCAGCGCTGGACAAGCAGCCCGACATCGACCCCGAACTTGCCGGGTTGCTGCGCAGTCTCGATGCCGATATCGAGCAGGCGCTGGCGCGCGCCCCGGGCCAAGGCGAAGGCGAAGAACCGACGGCAGGCGATCTGTCCGATCAGGTGCAGAGCCTGGCCACGCGCTTTGCCGTCGCGCATCCGAACATCGATCTGGCGCTGCGCGAACTGCGCAGCCTGCTGCTGGGCATCGGGCTGTAACTCGCACCCGCCACCGGCGGGACACGCCCGCCTGGCGGCTGCTCAAGCGGCCGCCAGCCTTCGCGCCATGTCGATCGCAGCAATCAGGCTGGACGGGTCGGCGCGGCCGCTGCCGGCGATGTCGAAGGCTGTGCCGTGGTCGGGGCTGGTGCGCACGAACGGTAGCCCCAGGGTCACGTTGACCCCGTGCTCGACCCCCAGATACTTCACCGGGATCAGCCCCTGGTCGTGATACATCGCAACGACGATGTCGAACTCCCCCGGATGCGCCGGCGGGTCGTGACGCGCGCGCATGAACACCGTGTCGGGCGGATGCGGCCCGCTGGCGGCAATGCCCTCGGCCCGCGCCTGCGCCACCGCCGGGGCGATCACCTCGATGTCCTCGCGGCCGAACAGCCCGCCCTCGCCGGCATGGGGGTTGAGCCCGGCGACAGCGATGCGCGGCGAGGCAAGCCCCCAGCGGCGCGCCGCGGCGTCGGCAATGCTCACCGTCTGCAGCACGGCGTCGAAGGTCACCGCGTCGATCGCCTGCCGCAACGAAAGGTGCACCGAAACCAGCACGGTTCTGAGCTGGTCGTTGGCCAGCATCATGCGCACCGGCGCGCCGCCTGCGGCGTGCTGCAGGATTTCAGTGTGGCCGGGGAAGGCGATGCCGGCGGCGTGCAGCGCCTCCTTGTGGATCGGCGCGGTGACCACCCCCGCCACACGCCCGGCCAGCGCATCACGCGCCGCGGCGACGATGCAGGCATGTGCCGCCGCGCCGGCGCGGGCGTCGACATGGCCGATCGGCAGATCGTCCGGCAGATCGACCAGCTGCAACACCGGCAGCGCCCCGGGCGGCACGTCAGGAAGATCGTCCAGCGTTTCGATCTGCGCCAGCACCGGCGCGCCACCGTCGGGGTAGAGCGCGCGCGCCACCCGCGCCAGCCAGCGCGCGTCGCCATACACCACGCAGTCGGCCGCGTGGCCGGCGGCGAAGGCGCGCAGGATGATTTCCGGGCCAATGCCGCAGGCATCGCCCAGAGTCAGCGCAAAGCGGCGCGCGGCGGGGATGGACGGTTGCTCAGCCATGGCTTCAGGCCGGGTTGTCGATATCGACGAACACATGCTCCAGCCCATGAGCGCGCGCCAGATGCCCGCCCAGCGCGCGGATGCCATCGCGCTCGGTGGCATGGTGGCCGCAGGCGAGGTAGGCGATGCCCATCTCGCGCGCGAAATGCGCGGTCGGCTCGGAAATTTCGCCGCTGATAAAGGTGTTCGCCCCGGCCGCCCAGGCGTCCTCGATCCAGCCTTGCGCCGCCCCGGTGCACCACGCCAGCAGGCCGACCGGCGCCTGCGCGTCGCCGACCAGCAGCGGCTTGCGGCCCAGCCCAGCTTCGATCGCCTGCGCCAGTTCACCCAGCGTGGCCTGCGACGCGCGGCCGAGGCAGCCCAGCTCCTGCTGCCCGAACCGCCCGGTCACTTCCCAGCCGAGGCGGCGGGCGAGCTGCACGTTGTTGCCGACTTCCGGGTGCGCGTCCAGCGGCAGGTGGTAGGCGTAGAGATTGAGGTCGCTGCCCAGCAGCAGTGCCAGTCGCCGGCGTTTCTGGCGGATCACCCGCGGGTCTTCGCCGCGCCAGAAATAACCGTGGTGCACCAGCAGCGCGTCGGCGCGCAGCGCGATCGCCCGCTCGATCAGCGCGGCGCTGGCCGTCACCCCGGTGACGATGCGCTGCACCGTTTCGCGGCCCTCGACCTGCAAGCCGTTTGGGCAATAATCCGTGAAGCGCGCGCAGCCGAGAAAGGCGTCGATTTCACGGCTCAACTGATCTCGGTGCATGGCGTGTTTGCCTTTCGTCCCGGCGCGCTGCCGCGCCCATCCTTGCCGGCGGCGATGGCCGCCCTCTGATTCTGATTCCCGGCCGACTGATGCGACGACTCTGGTTGCTATTTTCCCAGACCGTGACGGTGCTGCTGGCCGCGCTGTTCGTCGTGGCCACGCTCAAGCCGCAATGGCTGGGCGCGCGCTGGCTGACGGCCGGCCCGAACGGGACGGCCAGCGCCCCGGTGGTCACCCTGCGCGAGGCCGCGCCCGAAGCCGCGGCCCGCGGCGACGCCGCGCGCAGCTACGCCGCGGGCGCGGCCAAGGCGATGCCGGCGGTGGTGTCGATCACCACCGAAAAGGCGCCGCGCACCCCGCCGATTCCCGACCCCTGGCTGCGGCAGTTTTTCGGCGAGGCAGCACGGCGCCAGCCCGTGGTCGGGCTGGGGTCGGGGGTGATCGTCAGCCCCGATGGCTACATCCTGACCAACAACCACGTGGTTGCCGGCGCCGACCAGATCGAGGTCACCCTGGCCGACGGCCGGCAGGCGCCCGCCACCCTGGTCGGCCGCGACCCGGACACCGATCTGGCCGTGCTGCGCATCGGGCTGAAAGACCTGCCGGTGATCACCTTCGGGCATGATTCCAAGCTGCATGTCGGCGACGTGGTGCTGGCGATCGGCTACCCCTTCGGCGTCGGCCAGACGGTCACGCAGGGCATCATCAGCGCGCTAGGCCGCACCCAGCTCGGCATCAACACCTTCGAGAACTTCATCCAGACCGACGCGGCCATCAACCCGGGCAATTCGGGCGGGGCGCTGGTCGACGTCGAAGGCAATCTCATCGGCATCAACACCGCGATTTTTTCGCGCACCGGAGGCTCACTGGGCATTGGGTTCGCAGTGCCGGTGTCCACCGCGCGCAATGTGCTGCAGCAGCTCATCGCCACCGGCCAGGTGGTGCGCGGCTGGATCGGCGTCGAACCGCAGGACGTGACCGCGCAACTGGCGCAGACGCTCAAGCTGCCGCATCCCGAAGGCGTGGTCATCGTCGGCGTGCTGCGCGGCGGCCCGGCGGACCGCGCCGGCATCAAGCCGGGCGACGTGGTGCTCGACGTCGCCGGCCAGCCAGTGGCCAACACCGGACAGCTGCTCAACGCCGTGGCCGCGCTCAAGCCGGGCAGCGATACCGCGATCACTCTGCTGCGCAGCGGTCAGCCAGCGACCGTGACGGTGCGCATCGGCACCCGGCCACGCAACCTCAGCGCCTCGCAGCCGGCAGAGGAAGATTCGAGCGGCGTGGTGGAGTGAACGGACTGCCAGCAGACGGCTGGCCAGCGCCACAAACCGCAGCAGAAGGAGCGACGGTCAGGGCTTGGCCGGCGGCGAAGCGTCGGCCGGTTTGTCCTCGGTCTCGTCGGATGGCGGCGCCGAGTAGGTCTTCAGAAAACGCGCGGCGATGATGCCGACCTCGAACAGAATGATCATCGACACCGCCAGCGAGCTCTGCGAGATCACGTCAGGCGGGGTGACGATCGCGGCGATGACGAAGGCCGCGACGATGAAATAGCTGCGCCAAGACTTGAGCTGTTCGACCGTCACCACACCGAAGCGCACCAGCACCATCAGCACCACCGGCACCTCGAACGCGGTGCCGAAGGCCAGGAACATGGTCAGCATGAAGCTCAGATACGCCTCGATGTCGGGCGCCGCGGTGATGACCTTGGGGGAAAAACTCTGGATGAAGGTGAACAGCCGCCCGAAAACGAAAAAGTAGCAGAACGCCACACCGAGGTAAAAGAGAAAGGTGCTGGTGAAAATCAGCGGGGCGACCAGGCGCTTTTCGTGCTGATAAAGGCCGGGGGCGACGAAGGCCCAGATCTGGTAGAGCACGTAGGGCAGCGCGATCATGAACGCCAGCAGCAGCGTGACCTTGATCGGCACGACGAACGGCGAGATCACCCCGATGGCGATCATGGTCGTGCCTTGCGGCAGATGCGCGATCAGCGGTTTGGCGAGGATGTCGAACAGGCCGGACGGCCCGGGGTAAAGCGCCAGCGCGAGAAACACGATGCCGATTGCGGCAATCGAACGGATAAGCCGGTTGCGCAGCTCGATCAGGTGGCTGATGAACGGCTGTTCGGCCTCCGGGCTGTCCGGGGTGGGCGCTTGCTTGGAATCAGACACGAGAAATTGCTGGGAAAAGAGCGAACCGCCGGGCGGCGGCTGCGCCACCTCGCTGCAGGCGGGAGACGGAGACGAAAAAAGCCGGCAGCCCCGCCATGTCAACGCCGAACGCGATAGCGCGCCACCCGCGCCGCGCCTGACAGCGCGTGCGAGCGCACCCGCGCCTGGCGCCGATACCACAGCGGAACGGCATTGCCCGAGAGCTTTTTGCGGCGCTTGCTCGGGTAGGCGTAGGCCGAGGTCGCGCTGCTGCCGTCGCTCCCGAGTGCGGGCGACTCGCCGCCGGTGCCGTCGAGCCCGGCGGTGGCCTCTTTCCACGCCTCGTCGAAGCTGCCCTGCAGATCGTTGATGTTCTGGCTGACGGTGCGCTGCATGTCCTGCGCGGCCGTTTCGAGCGAGGACTTGACGTTGCGCAGTTCCTCCAGTTCGATCTGCCGGTTGACCTCGGCCTTGACCTCGGCCATGTAGCGCTGCGCACGGCCGAGCAGATTGCCCGCGGTGCGGGCCACGCGAGGCAATTTCTCCGGGCCGAGTACGACCAAGGCAACCAGGCCGATCAGGCCCAGTTCGGACATGCCGATGTCAAACATGGCAGCGTGGGTGAAGGGGAGGAAAACCGTGTGGAGGCAGACCGAGCCTGCCGCGGGAACAAAAAGCCGGCATCACTGCCGGCATGCTCCCGCGCGCCGGGCGCTTCAGGACGATTTTTCCTTGGCCTGCACGTCGATGGTGTCCTTGCGGGCATTGCCATCGGCGATCTGCTTGCCCGGCTCGGAGGCCGGGGGAGTGCCCTCGGCGGTGGAGTCGCGCATGCCTTCCTTGAAGCCCTTGACGGCCGAGCCGAGGTCGGAGCCGATGTTTCTCAGCTTTTTCGTTCCGAAGACCAGCGCGACGATGGCCAGAACGATCAGCCAATGCCAGATGCTAAACGAGCCCATCTCTAACTCCTTCGCCCATCACTCAAGGGGCCTGTTTCTTCCACGGGCGCGGGCCGCCCATGATGTGCAGATGGAGGTGATACACCTCCTGACCACCGTCCTGCCCCGTGTTGATGACGGTGCGAAAGCCATTCGCACAGCCGTGTTCGCGGGCCAGACGCGGCGCGAGACACAACATTTTACCGAGCAAGGCCGCGTGCCCTTCATCTACTTGCGCCAATGAGGGGATATGCAGCCGGGGAATGATCAGCAGATGCACCGGCGCCGCCGGGTTGATGTCGTGAAAGGCGAGCACGTCCTCGTCTTCATAGACCAGCCGGGCCGGAATCTGCCCGGCGGCGATTTTGCAGAACACGCAGTTGGGATCTTGCATGGTGTTGATTGTCTTCGTCTGCCAGCAACCGGCCTCAGACCGGAAGGGGCTTGCGGTCCATGAGTTTTAGCCAGCCCTTGATCACGCGGTAGATGATCCAGATGTAGAGAATGCCCAGGATGATGAAGCCGACGACCACCCAGGCGGTGGCCACCCCGATCACCCCCCACAGCAGGCTCCACCAGAAGGTGCGGATCTGCCAGCGGATATGGCTTTCCAGCCAGGTGCCGCGGGCATCGTCGCGTTTGACGTAGTCGATGATCACCCCGATCAGCGCGGTGATGCCGACGAAAAAGCTCAGTGCCTGCAGCACGTAGACCACCAGCACCACGGTGCGCAGCGATTCGAGTTGCTGGGAATCGAGCACCTCGACGACATGGGGTTGCGGTTCGTTCACGTTCATCTCCCTGGAGTTGCCTTGGACGGATCGTTGCCGCGCGCGGCGAATTCGGCCAGACCGGACAGACCCTCGCGCCGCGCCAGTTCGTCAATCACCGCCTGGGGTGACAGCCCGTGCGCGGCCAGCGCCACCAGGCTGTGAAACCACAGATCGGCCGCCTCATAGATGATTTTTGCCGGGTCGCCGTCCTTGGCGGCGAGCACCAGTTCGGTCGCTTCTTCACCGACTTTTTTGAGAATGGTGTCCTCGCCCTTGGCGAACAGCCGCGCGACATACGACTGCCCGGGGTCGGCGCCGCGGCGGGACATGATGGTGTCCCAAACCCGCTGCAGCACGTCGGCGCTCGGCGGTGGAGTCGGTGTCACCGCGGAAGACACGGCTGCGGTCGGCGCGCTGGCCCCCACCGCGGCCGATGGCCCAGCCGCCTCGGCCCCGGCATTATGCGCGTGCCCTTGGGCGTAAATGGTCTCCGGCGATTTGCGCACCGGGTCGACCACATGCCAGCGCGCATCAGCGCCGAGTTCGCTGAAAAAGCAGGATTCGCGGCCGGTGTGGCAGGCGATGCCCCCGGCCTGATCGACCAGCAGCAGTACCACGTCGCCATCGCAGTCGATGCGGATTTCGCGCACCGTCTGCACATGGCCCGACTCCTCGCCCTTGTGCCAGAGCCGGTTGCGCGAGCGCGACCAGTAGACGGCCTGACCGAGGGCGTGGGTTTTTTCCAGCGCTTCGCGGTTCATCCAAGCCAGCATCAGCACCCGGCCGGTGGTGGCGTCCTGCGCAATCGCCGGCACCAGCCCGCGTGCATCCCATTGCACCTGATCGAGCCAGTTCATGCGACCTCCTGCGCAGCCTCGTCCAGCCGCATCGCGATGCCACGCGCGGCCAGGTGACGCTTGGCCTGGCCGACGGTGTATTCGCCGTAGTGGAAGATGCTGGCGGCGAGCACCGCGTCGGCCCGCCCGACGGTGAAGCCCTCGGCCAGATGGTCGAGATTGCCCACCCCGCCTGAAGCGATGACCGGCACGCTCACCGCGTCGGACACGGCGCGGGTGAGTTCGAGGTCGAAGCCGGCCTTGGTGCCGTCGCGGTCCATGCTGGTGAGCAGGATTTCGCCGGCGCCGGCTGCGACCATGTCGCGCGCCCACTGCACCGCGTCCATCCCGGTGGCCTTGCGCCCGCCGTGGGTGTAAACCTCCCAGCCGCCGCCCTCGCGCCGCTTGGCGTCGATCGCGACGACGATGCACTGCGCGCCGTACTTGCCTGAGGCGTCGGCGATGAGCTGCGGGTTGGCCACCGCCGCCGAGTTGAAGCTGACCTTGTCGGCCCCGGCGTTGAGCAGCCGGCGCACGTCGTCCACGCTGCGCACCCCGCCGCCGACGGTCAGCGGAATGAACACCTGCGAGGCCACCGCCTCGATCTGATGCAGGAGCAGATCGCGGCCGTCGCTGGTGGCGGTGATGTCGAGAAAGGTGAGTTCGTCCGCACCCTGCGCGTTGTAGCGGGCGGCGATTTCCACCGGATCGCCGGCGTCGCGTAGACCGACGAAATTCACGCCCTTGACCACGCGGCCGCCGCTGACGTCCAGACAGGGAATGATGCGCTTGAACAGCATGGGCGGGCTGTTGCCTGGGTCAGGACGCGGCTTCGCGCAGTTTGTTGACGTAGTCCTGCGCGGCGCGGAAATCCAGCGCACCGGTGTAGATCGAGCGGCCGCAGATCACCCCCTCGACCCCGCTACTCTCGACCTCGCAGAGCTTCTCGATATCGCGCATGCCGGACAGGCCGCCGGAGGCGATCACCGGCACTTCCAGCGCTTCGGCCAGCTTAACCGTGGCGTCGATGTTGATGCCGGTGAGCATGCCGTCACGGCCGATGTCGGTGTAGATCACGCCCTCGATGCCGTAGTCCTGGAACTTGCGCGCCAGATCGACGACTTCGTGTCCGGTGAGCTTGCTCCAGCCGTCGGTGGCGACCTTGCCGTCGCGCGCGTCCAGGCCGACGATGATGTGCCCGCCGAAGGCGCTGCACGCATCGCGCAGAAAACCCGGGCTTTTCACCGCCGCTGTGCCGATGATCACAAAGCTCAGCCCCTGGTCGAGGTAGCGCTCAATGGTGTCCAGATCGCGGATGCCCCCGCCGAGCTGAACCGGGATTTCCTCGCCGACCTCGTCGAGGATGGACTGGATCGCCTCGGCGTTGCGCGGCTTGCCGGCAAACGCGCCGTTGAGATCGACCAGATGCAGCCGCTCGGCGCCCTGGTCGATCCAGTGCCGGGCCATCGCCGCCGGGTCTTGCGAAAACACGGTGGCCGCCTGCATCTCGCCCTGTTCGAGGCGAACGCAGTGGCCGTCCTTGAGGTCGATGGCCGGTATCAGCAGCATGGGTGCAAAAGCGGAGGAGACAAAGAGTCGAGGCAGACGCCGCAATGCCGGTTCATGGCGTCCAGTGCAGAAAATTGCGGTAGAGCTGCAGACCCGCGGCAGCGCTTTTTTCGGGATGAAACTGGGTCGCAAAAATATTATCCCGCGCCACCGCGCTTGTGAACCGCACGCCGTATTCGGTTTCGCCCGCCGCATGTTCGCGCTGCGCCGGCATCGCGTAATAACTGTGCACGAAATAAAACGCCGCGCCGTCGCGCACCCCGGCCAAAAGCGGATGGGCGCGGCCGCTGGCATCGCGCTGCGGCCACACGGCGTTCCAGCCCATGTGCGGCACCTTGTAGCGGCTGCCGTCGGGCTGCGTCTGATTGTCCAGCGCAAAGCGCCGCACCTCGCCGGCGATCAGGCCGAGCCCTTCGGTCGGCCCTTCGGCGCTGCGGTCGAGCAGCATCTGCATGCCCACGCACACCCCGAACAGCGGCTTGCTGGCCGCTGCTTCCAGCACCGCAGCGAGCAGCCCGGAGTCGCGCAGTTCGCGCATGCAGTCAGGCATCGCGCCCTGGCCGGGCAGCACCACGCGCTCGGCCGCACGCACCACGTCGGGGTCGGCGGTCACGCGCACGTCAAAGCTTGCAGGGTCGGCGACGTGCTGCACGGCCTGCGACACCGAGCGCAGATTGCCCATGCCGTAGTCGACGACGGCGACGAGGCGCTTCATCGGCGAAACACCATCCATTGATCAGACCGCGGGCACGCGGCGTCCCGCGCAACGCCAGCACGACTCACAGCGAGCCTTTGGTCGAGGGCACGACGTCGCCCAGCCGCGGGTCACGCTCGACCGCGGCGCGCAGGGCACGGCCGAAAGCCTTGAACACCGTTTCGCACTGGTGGTGGGCGTTGTCACCGCGCAGGTTGTCGACGTGCACGGTGATCGCGGCGTGGTTGACCAACCCCTGGAAAAACTCGTGCGCCAGATCGACGTCGAAAGTGCCGATCATCGAACGGGTGAACGGCACGTTCCACTCCAGCCCCGGGCGACCGGAAAAGTCGATCACCACGCGGCTGAGCGCCTCGTCCAGCGGCACATAGGCATGGCCGTAGCGACGGATGCCTTTCTTATCGCCGATGGCCTGCGCCAGCGCCTGGCCGACGGTGATGCCGACGTCCTCGACCGTGTGGTGACCGTCGATGTGCAGATCGCCCTGCGCCTGCACGCTCAGATCGATCAGACCGTGGCGGGCGATCTGGTCGAGCATATGGTCGAAAAAGCCGATGCCGGTGGACAGCTGCGAGCGGCCGGCGCCGTCGAGATCGAGCGCGACCGTGATCTGCGTCTCGGCGGTTTTGCGAGTGACCTGGGCAGAGCGCATGGGAGCTATGTGGGGCGGGGGGAGCAGAGGCGGAAACAGCCGCGATCGTACCCTCAGCGCGCGACGGCAGCGGCCGCCGGCTGCTGTTGCAACGCGGCGTCCAGCGCGGCCAGCAGCGCGTCGATCTGCGCGTCGGTGCCGATGGTGATGCGCAGGAAATCGGCGATGCGCGATGGCGTTGCAAAGCGGCGCACCAGCACCTTGCGTTCGCGCAGCGCCGCGGCAAGCGACGCGCCATCCTGCTGCGGATGGCGGGCGAAAACGAAATTGGCGTACGAAGGCAGCACGTCAAAGCCGCGCAGGCGCAGCGCCGCGATCATGCGGTCGCGGCTGGCGATGATGCGCGCGCAGGTGGCGTCGAACCAGTCGTCGTCTTCCATCGCCGCGGTGGCCCCGGCGATGGCCAGGCGATCCAGCGGGTAGGAGTTGAAGCTGTCCTTCACCCGTGTGAGCGCCTCGATCAGTGCCGGATGCCCGAGTGCATAGCCCACCCGCAACCCAGCCAGAGCACGGCTTTTGGACAGGGTGCGCACGATCAGCAGATTGTCGAACTCGGCCAGCAGCGGCAGCGCGCTTTCCGCGCCGAAGTCCACATACGCCTCGTCGACCACCACCGGCACGTCGCGGCAGGCCGCAAGCAGCCGCCGCACCTCGGTCAGCGGCAGCGCGATGCCGGTCGGCGCATTCGGGTTGGGAAAAATCACCGCGCCGAGCGGGCCCGAGGCCAGCACGTCATCCACCGCCCAGGTGAAGTCCGCGCGCAAGGGCACTTCGCGCGTGGCGATGCCGTACAGCCGCGCGTACACCGGGTAAAAGCTGTAGCTGATGTCGGGAAACACCAGCGGCGCGTCGTGCTGCAGCAGCGCCATGAAGGCGTGGGCGAGCACTTCGTCCGAGCCGTTGCCGACGAACACCTGCTCGGGGGTCAGTCCGTGGTGGCGGGCGATGGCCGCGCGCAGCACGGTTGCCTGAGGGTCGGGGTACAGCCGCAGCGCGTCGCCGCTGGCCGCGGCAATCGCCGCCAGCACCTTGCTGCCTGGCGGGTACGGGCACTCGTTGGTGTTGAGCTTGACCAGCCCGTCGATTTTGGGCTGCTCGCCCGGCACGTACGGCGTGAGGCGGTGGACGACCGGGCTCCAGTAGCGGCTCACTGTGGCGCCTCCAGCCGCAGCTCGGCGGCGCGGGCGTGCGCGGTCAGCCGCTCGCCGTGCGCGAGCACACTGGCGATGCGCCCGAGCCTCTGCGCCCCGGCAGCGCTGACTTCGATGAGGCTGCTGCGCTTGAGAAAGTCGTACACCCCCAGCGGCGAGGAAAATCGCGCAGTACCGGAAGTCGGCAGCACGTGGTTCGGCCCGGCGCAGTAGTCGCCCAGGCTTTCCGACGTGTAGGCGCCAAGGAACAAGGCGCCGGCGTGTTTGAGCTGCGGCAAGTAGTCGTGCGGGTTGCGCGCGGCGATTTCCAGATGCTCGGGGGCAATGCGGTTGGCCAGTTCGCAGGCCTGCGCCATGTCGCGCACGCGAATCAGCGCGCCGCGGCCCGACAGCGACGCGGCGATGATGTCGCGCCGCGGCATCGCTGGCAGCAGGCGCTCGATCGCGCTGGCGACCGCGTCGATGTATGCCGCGTCGGGGCAGAGCAGGATGCTCTGCGCCAGCTCGTCGTGCTCGGCCTGGCTGAACAGATCCATCGCCACCCAGTCCGGCGGGGTCGAGCCGTCGGCCAGCACCAGGATTTCCGACGGCCCGGCGATCATGTCGATGCCGCACGCCCCGAACACCCGGCGCTTGGCCGCAGCGACATACGCATTGCCTGGGCCGACGATTTTGTCCACCTTGGGCACGGTCGCAGTGCCATAGGCCAACGCGCCCACCGCCTGCGCGCCGCCGATGGCAAACGCGCGGCTGACTCCCGCGACCGCGGCGGCGGCCAGCACCAGCGGGTTGCGCTCGCCACCCGGCGTGGGCACGACCATTACGATTTCGCCAACGCCGGCGACATGCGCCGGGATCGCGTTCATCAGCACCGAAGACGGATACGCCGCCTTGCCGCCCGGCACGTAAATGCCCACGCGCTCGAGCGCGGTGACTTTCTGCCCGAGCAGTGTGCCGTCTTCGTCGCGGTATTCCCAGCTCTGCCCAACCTGCTGCATCTGCCGCTGGTGGTAGCAGCGAATGCGCTCGGCCGCTTCCCGCAGCGCGTCGCGCTGCTCGGCAGGCAACGACTGCAGCGCGGCGTGCAGTTCGTTCTGCGTGATTTCCAGCTCGGCGACGCTGCCGGCCGTCACGCGGTCGAAGCGCCGGGTGCAGTCGAGCACCGCGGCGTCGCCACGGGTCTGCACGTCGCGCAGGATGTCGGCGGCGCGGGCGTCGATTTCGGCGTTTTCTTCCGCCATGCGGGCGAACAGCGCGGCGTATTGCGCCTCGAAATCCGTCGCGGTGGCATCGAGCCGGCGCAGGGTGAGCAGGGGTTGTGGGGCGTTCATGCCGTCACCTCGGCGGAGGCGCTGGCGGCTTCGCGCAGTTGGGCAATCAGCGGTTTGATCGTCGCCATGCGGGTTTTGAGCGCAGCCTGATTGACGATCAGCCGCGCGGAAATGTCCATGATGTGCTCGACCTCAACCAGCCCGTTGGCCTTGAGCGTGCCGCCGGTGGAAACGAGGTCGACGATGGCGTCGGCCAGCCCGGTCAGTGGGGCGAGTTCCATCGACCCATAGAGCTTGACCAGATCGACGTGCACGCCTTTGGACGCGAAATGTTCGCTGGCCAGATGCACGTATTTGGTCGCCACCTTCAGCCGCGCGCCCTGCTGCACCCGCGCGGCGTAGTCGAAATCGGTGCGCACGGCCACACTCAGCCGGCAGCGGGCGATGCCCAGATCGACCGGCAGATACAGCCCGTCGCCGCCGTGGCTGGCGGCATGTTCGCGCAGCACATCCAGCCCGGCCACGCCGAGGTCGGCGCCCCCGTAGCGCACATAGGTGGGCACGTCGCTCGCCCGCACCAGCACCACCCGAACGTCGGGCCGGTTGGTCGGCAGGATGAGCTTGCGCGTGGATTCGGGGTCGCCCGCAACCGTGATGCCGGCGCGCGCCAGCAGCGGCAGGGTGTCGTCGAAAATGCGTCCCTTGGACAGGGCGAGGGTGAGCATGGGAAGTTCCATCGATCCGGCGCAGCCATCGCACGGCGCGCCGTTGCAGCGCCCAGGCCATGCGGCCTCTCTGGCGCGAGCGCCCGATTTTAAGGCCGCGGCCGGCGCGCGCCGTCAGCCTCAACCGCCGCCTGCGGCGAACTCCTCGGGGGTCAGGGTTTTCATAGACAGCGCGTGGATTTCTGCGCGCATGCGCTCGCCCAGCGCGGCGTAAACCAATTGGTGCCGCTGCACCCGGCTGCGCCCGGCGAAGGACGGGCTGACGATGGTGGCGAAAAAATGCTGGCCGTCGCCATCTACCGCCAGATGGCTGCATTCCAGCCCGGCGGCAATGTAACGACGCACGTCTTCGGCAGTGGGCAGGCTCATCGCGGACTCCTGTGGTGGCGGGCGGGCGTAGCTTGATCGCTCAGTTTCGCAGTTTGCTGCCGCGCACCAGCAGCAGCAAGGCCACCCCGCCGCACACGCCATTGCCGATCAGCGCGGCGAGCAGACTGAGCCACGGCGACACATCGCCGGCGCCAAAAAAGCCGTAGCGGAACCCGTCGATCAGGTAGAAAAACGGGTTGAGATGCGACACCCATTTCCAGAACGGTGGCAGGGTCTGCACCGAGTAGAACACCCCGGAAAGAAAGGTCGCCGGGGTGATGATGAAGTTCTGAAACGCGGCAAGCTGGTCGAACTTCTCCGACCAGATGCCGGCAATCAGCCCGAGCGCACCCAGCATGCTCGCGCCCAGCACCGCGAACACCGCAATCCACAGCGGATGCGCAAACTCCAGCGGCACGAACCACACCGCCACCAGCAGCACCCCCAGGCCGACGGCCAGACCGCGCACCACCGCCGCGCCGACGTAGGCGACGAACAGCTCCCACGGCCGCAGCGGGGTGAGCAGCAGGAACACCAGATTGCCGGTGATCTTGGACTGGATCAGCGACGACGAGGTGTTGGCAAAGGCGTTCTGCAGCACGCTCATCATCATCAGCCCCGGAATCAGAAATGCCGTGTACGGCACATGGCCGAATACCAGTAGATGGGCGCTGAAGGCATGGGAAAAAATCAGCAGATACAGCAGCGCGGTGACCAACGGCGCGGCAATGGTCTGGAAGCTGACCTTGAGAAAGCGCCGCAGCTCCTTGCGCAGCAGGGTGAGCAGCCCGGTCATGCGCCGGCTCCGATCAGGTCGAGGAACACGTCTTCCAGGTCGGCGCGGCGCAGTTCGAGTTCGTCGATGCGGCAGCCCGCCTGGCGCAGCGCGGAGAGCAGGCTCTCCACCGCCGCCGCATCGCGCACCGCCACCGCGTAATGCCCGCCGCTGCGCTGCGCCTGCGCGGAAAGCGCGGGCGGCAAGGCGCCTTCGAGCAGGCGGAAGTACAGCACCGAGGAGGCAAAGCGCTGCAGCAGCGCTTCGGTGGTGTCGAGCGCGACGATTTCACCGAGCTTAAGCACTGCGATGCGCTTGCACAGGGCCTCGGCCTCTTCGAGGTAATGCGTGGTCAGCAGCACGGTGTGGCCCTCGGCGTTGAGCCGGGCGATGAATTGCCACAGGGTCTGCCGCAGTTCCACGTCCACCCCGGCGGTGGGCTCGTCGAGAACGATCACCGGCGGCTTGTGCACCAGCGCCTGCGCCACCATCACCCGCCGCTTCATGCCGCCGGACAGCGCGCGCATGTTCTTGTCCGCCTGCTCGGTCAGCCCCAGGTTGTGCAGCAGCAGGTCGATCCAGTCATCGTTGCGGCCCAGGCCGAAGTAGCCAGACTGGATGCGCAGGGTTTCGCGCACGGTGAAAAATGGGTCGAACACCAGTTCCTGCGGCACCACGCCGAGCGCGCGGCGGGCGGCGACCGGATCGAGCTGCACGTCGTGCCCCATCACCTGCACGCGGCCGCTGGTCGGCCGGGCCAGCCCGGCAAGCATGCTGATCAGCGTGGTCTTGCCCGCGCCGTTGGGGCCAAGCAGCCCGAAGAACTCCCCGGGCGCGATGTCCAGGCTGACGCCGCGCACCGCGAGGTGGCGGCCATATTGCTTGACCACCTGCTCGAAGCGGACGGCGGAGGATGCGGAGGGCATGTGCGGAACGAAAGGCTGCGCCTGCGGCCAGGCAGGAGCGCAGGCCGAGGCACGCCGAAGGCGCGATCAGGTGTTGTCGAGGATGAAGGCGACGCCGTAGGCCTGCGCCAGCTCACGCAGCCGCTGCGGCGGGTTGTCCACCCGCAGCCGCTGGCCGGGCGCGGCACGACGAAGGTCCATCAGCAGCGCCAGACTGGCGCTGTCGAAGTGGTCGAGCGCGGCGCAGTCGACCGCCCAGTCGCCACCGGCGCGCAGCGCGGCGAGCGCCCGGGCACGCACCCCCATTGCGGTCGCGGCGGTGAGTTCGGCAGGCAGGGCGAAAGCGGGCATCGGCACTGTGCGAAAAGTCAAGCCGGGTTCAGTCCACGTTCAGGAACACCGCAGCCGCTCAGCCCTTGGCCTGCGCCAGCGCCTGGTTCTTGTCCTTCAGCGTGGCGATCAGCCCATCGATGCCTTTCTGGCTGATTTCCTGCGCAAACACGCTGCGATAGTTTTCGACCAGCCAGATGCCCAGCACGTTGACGTCGGTGATTTTCCAGCCGGCCGGGGTTTTTTCCAGGCGGTAGTCGAGCTGCAGCGGCTCGCCGTTGTTGATGACCTGGGTGCGCACCGTCACGTTGGTCGCGTCGGCCGGCTCACGATACGGCATGAGCTTGACCTTCTGGTTCTTGATCTGCTTGACCGCACCGGCGTAGGTGTAGACCAGCAGTTGTTTGAACTGCTCTTCCAGTTCCTTGCGCTGCTCGGGCGTGGCCTGGCGCCAGTAGCGGCCGACCGCGCTCTGGGTGATTTTCTGGAAATCGACATTGGGCAGGATTTTCTGCTCGACGAACTGCATCACCACCTGCGGATCGCCGCTGCGCAGCTTGGGGTCGGCCTGCACGTCGCGGATGATGTCGTTGGACATCGACTCGATGAGCTGCGGCGGGGTCTGCGCATCGGTGGCGTGCGCGGGCAGCGCCGCGGCGGTGGCGGCGGCAGCGAACATCAGCAGAAACAGACGTCGAAGCATGGAGGGCTCCAGGGATTCGTGATGGGTTGTGAGTTAACGCGCTGCAGCCGCCGGTGTTGACGCCGTCGGGGCGGGCACCGATGCAGCAGAGGCGCGCGCCGCCGGCGCAGCGATCGGCATGAGCACGTTTTGCTCGCCGCCAAGGGCATACGGCGCCAGCGGGTTGGGCGGGCCGAGATTGATCAGCGGCATGTCGCGCACCGCCTCCACCTGCGATTGCCGGCGCTGCAGATAGCCCGAGCGGACGAAGGTGTAGGGGTCGAGGGAAATCGCGCTGAGTAGGTTGGTTGCGCCAAGCAGATTGGCGCGGGTGTTGATCAGCCGCAGCGCATCGGCGCCGTATTCGGCGCTGGCCGGGCTGAAATAGGTGGTCGGGCCGTAGGCGATGTTCAGCGCGGTGTCGGACGTGTCGCGCAGGGTGCTCGGGCCAAACAGCGGCAGCACCACGTAAGGCCCGGAGCCCACGCCCCAGCGCGCCAGGGTCAGGCCGAAGTCGTTCGGGTGCTTGTAGATGCCCATCGCGCTGGCCACGTCGATCAGCCCGAGGAAACCGAAGGTCGAGTTCACGCCCACCCGCATCAGGGTGCTGGTGCCGTGCTCCAGGTCTCCCTGCAGAAAATCGTTGGCCATCGACCACACGTCGCCCAGGTTGCCGAAAAAGTTGGTCACCGCCTGCCGCGCCGGATCGGGCACGACGTTCTTATACCCAGTGGCCACGGGCTTGAGCACCGCGTCGTCAACCTTCTGGTTGATGTTGAACATGGTGCGGTTGTAGGACTCCAGCGGGTCGTCCGGGTTGTGCGGCGCGGTCGCGCAGCCGCCGAGCAGCAGCGCGGCGGCCAGAGCGGCGACCGATACGGTGGGGTGCGCCTTCATTTCTTGCCTCCGGCGCCGGCCGCGGCGGCCTCGTTGGAAATGAACTGCCCGATCAGGTTTTCCAGCACCACGGCTGACTGGGTGCTGCGGATCACCGAGCCGTTGTGCAGGTTCTTGTCGCTGCCGCCCGGGCTGAAGTCGATGTACTGATCGCCGAGCAGACCGGAGGTGAGGATCTTGGCCGAGGTGTCGACCGGGAACTTGTAGCGATCATCGATCTGCATGCGCACATCGGCCTGGAAGGTCTGGTTGTCGAAGGTGATCGACGACACCCGCCCCACCACCACCCCGGCGCTTTTCACCGGCGCGTCGGGCTTGAGCCCACCGATGTTGTCGAAACGTGCAAGCACCGTGTAGGTCGGCCCCCAGTTGAGCTGCAGCAGGTTGCCCGCCTTGAGTGCAAGGAACAGCAACGCCGCCGCCCCGAGCACGACCAGCACGCCCACCCACAAATCAATTCTGCGTTGATTCATGTCTCGAACTCCGAATCGTTCGTCCGTTCAGGTGCTGAACATCATGGCCGTCAGCACAAAGTCCAGCGCCAGCACCGACAGCGAGGCGATCACCACCGTGCGGGTGGTCGCACGCGACACCCCCTCGGGCGTGGGCTGGCAGTTCCAGCCTTGCAGCAGCGCGACAAAGGTGACGGCCACACCGAACACCACGCTTTTGATCACCCCGTTGCCGACATCGCGAAACACATCGACCCCGGCCTGCATCTGCGACCAGAACTGACCCGAATCCACACCGATCATCACCACCCCGACGATGTAGCCGCCGATGATGCCCACCGCGCTGAACACCGCGGCCAGCAGCGGCATCGCGACGATGCCACCCCAGAAGCGCGGCGCCAGGATGCGCGCGACCGGATCGACGGCCATCATTTCCATCGCGGCAATCTGCTCGCCGGCTTTCATCAGTCCGATCTCGGCGGTCAGCGAGGTGCCGGCGCGGCCGGCGAACAGCAGCGCCGTGACCACCGGCCCGAGCTCACGCACCAGCGACAGCGCAACCAGCACCCCAAGGGCGCTCGACGAACCATAGCGCGACAGGGTGTAGTAGCCCTGCAGCCCGAGCACGAAGCCGACGAACAGCCCCGACACCGCAATGATGACCAGCGACAGATTGCCGAGGAAATACAGCTGAGACAGCAGCAGTTGCGGCCGCACCAGCACCCGCGGCAACAGCAGCAACAGCCGCACGAACAGCCGCGCAGCAAAGCCCAGGCCGACCAGCAGACGCCGCACCCCGGCGCCGATGGCGACGAAAAAATCCGCCAGCGCGTTCATCGCCGGCCTCCGGGCTGCGGCCGCAGAAAGTCGTCTTCCACCGCGGCGGCGGGATAGTGGAAATGCACCGGCCCGTCAGGCTCGCCGCGCACGAACTGATGCACCAGCGGGTCGGCGCTTTCGCGCAACTCCGCCGGCGTGCCGTGGGCGATGATGCGGCCGTTGCCCAGCACGTAAACCCAGTCGGCGATGCCGAAGGTCGCATCCAGGTCGTGCGACACGACGATGCTGCTCAGCCGCAGGGTGTCGTTCAGGGTGCGGATCAGCCGCGCCGAAATGCCCAGGGAAATCGGGTCGAGCCCGGTGAACGGCTCGTCATACATCATCAATGCCGGGTCGAGGGCAATGGCCCGCGCCATCGCCACGCGGCGCAGCATGCCGCCCGACAGCTCGGACGGATACAGATCGCGCGCCCCGCGCAGGCCGACTGCGCCGAGTTTCATCAGCACCAGGTCGCGGATCATCGCCTCCGACAGATCGGTGTGCTCGCGCAGCGGAAACGCCACGTTGTCGAACACCGTCATATCGGTGAACAGCGCGCCGAACTGAAACAGCATGCCCATTCGCCGGCGCAGTGCGAACACCTCGCGCTGCGAAGCGCCCGACACCGGCTGGCCGTCGAACAGCACTCGGCCGCGCTGCGGCTGCACCTGCCCACCGATCAGCCGCAGCAGCGTGGTCTTGCCCCCGCCCGACGCGCCCATGACCGCGACCACCGCGCCGCGCGGCACGACGAAGTCGATGTTGGACAGAATCGGGCGCTCGCCATAGCCGAAATCGAGCTGCTCGATCTGGACGATGGGGCGCGCATGGGCGTCGGTCATGGGGGTCTGGATGCGTCGGCCACCGCCCTGCGGGCCGCGACGCGGCAGCCCAGGGACGGTGCCCGAAACAGGTGGAGCGCCGCATTCTAAGGAGTAACCCCTAACCGCGCAGGGCGCTGGATTGCAAAGTTTTCTGCAGGGGCGCAAGCGCCGCACGCGGTCAACCTTCGATGGGCGCTGCGCGCGCGGACTGGCGCTGCCCTTCCTCATCCTCGTCGCCGGCGGACTCATAGTCACGCAGCGCCTGCAGATCCGGCACTTCGATGCCGCCGTACCGCAGCCGCAGCAGGCCGCGTTCGCTCAGCCGCCGCAGCGCGCGGTTGACCCGCTGCCGCGACAGCCCGCAGAGATAGCCGAGTTCCTCCTGCGAAATGCGCAGCCAGCGGTCCACGCCCGGATACAGCACCGGGTGGAACATCGCCGCAACCGTGCGCGCCACCCGCTCGTCGGCGCCCGAAAGGCGGTCGATCTGCAACTGGCCGATGAACTGGCCCAGCCGCTCATTGAGCTGATTGACGATGGTGCGGTTGAAGTCCAGGCTGCGGTCGAGCAACCAGAAAAAAGTGTCCGCCGGCAGAAAGCCGATGTGGCTGCGGCGCAGCGCGATCACGTCGTAGCGCCAGCGCTCGCGCTTGAGCAGCGTGCCCTCGCCAAACCAGCCGCCGGGCGCAACGCCGGTGTAAGTGAGCGCCTTGCCGCTGACCGACACCGAGGCAATCTTCACCAGACCGTCGATCACCCCGACCCAGGAGTGCGCCAGTTCCCCGCGCCGACACACCATACCCCCGGCGTCGACGGTGACGCGGTGCAGATCGGCGCGCACCCGCTCGCGCTCGCTTTCGCTCAGCCCCTGCATCCAGGCGCAGGCGGCGTCACATTCCGGGTAATCCCTAGTCATTTTCGAGGTCAACTGTCACTTTAGAGACAAATATGCACCAAATTCCCTCCTAAACTGGGTTTCAAAATGTAAACGCTGCCGCCTCGCCAGCCCGAAAAGGGTTGCCGACGATGGCGGATCAGGAGGAGACATGGCGTTGGCGCAGTCTGCTGCAGACACCTTTCCCCGGCTGCTGGTCTGGCAGGCGCAGTCCCGCCCGCACCGCGTGGCCTGGCGCGAAAAAGATCTGGGCATCTGGCAGGAGACCACCTGGGCGCAGGGGCTGGACTGGGTGCAGCGGCTGGCCGGCGGGTTTGCGCGCCTCGGCCTGCGCCGCGGCGATCACATCGCGGTGATCGGCGAAAACCGGCCGCGCCTCTACGCCTGCATGCTCGCCGCGCAGGCGCTGGGGGCGATTCCCGCCCCGCTGTACCAAGACGCGATTGCCGCCGAGCTGGTCTACCCGCTGCAGCTCGCCGAAGTCGAGCTTGTCATCGCCGAGGACGAGGAGCAGGTGGACAAGCTGCTCGAAGTGCGCGAGCAGCTGCCGCGGCTGCGGCACATTCTTTTTCACGACCCGCGCGGGCTGCGCAAACTCAAGTCCGACGGGCTGCTCAGCCTGGACGAGGTCGAGCGTCTGGGCGCCGCGTGGTGGAGCGAACGCCCGGGGCAGTTCGACGCCGAAGTCGACGCCGGCCGTGCCGACGACGTCGCCGCGCTGTTTTTCACCTCCGGCACCACCGGCCATCCCAAGGGTGTGGTGCACACCCACGCCAGCCTGATCGACCGCGCTCGCGCCGGCGCCGAGTTCGACCGCCTGGGGCCGGACGAGGAAGTGCTCGCCTATCTGCCGCCGGCGTGGATCGGGCAAAACATTTTTT
>CAYMDM010000027.1:0-31446 GCA_964389235.1 uncultured Burkholderiaceae bacterium | reverse complement strand
AGCTGTGCCGGGCGCGCAGGCGCAGCCCGGCGCCGCGCCGGCGCCGGCCACCGCACCGACGGCCGCCGGCTATGTGCTGCAGGTTGGCGCCTACAGCACCGAGGCCGACGCGCAGCGGCAGCAGGGCAAGGTGGCGCTGGCCGGGCAGGAGGCCCACATCGACCAGCGCGACGTCAACGGCCGCACCCTCTACCGCGTTCGTATCGGACCGTTCTCCAGTGCCGACGAAGCCGAGAAGGTGCAGAAACTCCTGAGTGAAAACGGCATCCAAACCGCCCTCATTCGGCTGGGCAAATGAACGCGGCCATCGCCGCCTGTGCAGCTTCCCTTCCTGAAGGACTCTCCGACATGTTGCAACGTCTGTTCTCCCTGTTCGTCGCCGCGCTGGGCCTGAGCCTGGTGGCGCTGACCGCGCTGGCGCACGCGGCCGACGCGCCCAAGTTCAACGAAGGCTTCGCCTACAACAAGCTGGCGGTGCCGCAGCCGGTGAGCCCGGCCGGCAAGGTCGTCGTGACCGAGTTCTTCTGGTACGACTGCCCGCACTGCGCCGACTTTGAGCCGCATCTGGAAGCGTGGGCGAAAAAGCTGCCGCCCAATGTGGTGCTCGAACGCGTGCCGGTAGCGTTCGCGCCGCAGTTCGTGCCGCAGCAGCGCCTCTACTACACCCTGCTGGCGATGGGCAAGGTCAACGAACTGCAGGGCAAGATCTTCAACGCCATCCATGTGCAGCGCATTCCCCTCAACACCGAGCAGCAGATGGCCAACTGGCTGGCGCAGCAGGGCGTGGACAAAAAGACCTTCCTGAACACCTTCAACTCCTTCTCGATCGACGCCAAGGTCAAGCAGGCCACGCAGATGGTTGCCGACTATCAGGTGCAGGGCGTGCCGACGATGGCGGTGCAGGGCATGTACACCACCTCGGCGTCGCTGCCCGAGGCCAACAACAACATGAAGGTGCTGCAGGTCGTGGACTTCCTGATCAAAAAGGTCGAGCAGAGCCAGGGCGGCAAGTAAGCAGCTTGTCGCGTTGAGAAAAAAGCCCGTCGCCGACGGGCTTTTGTTTTGCCGCGACGCACCGCGAGCGGGTGGCGCGTGCCTAGAATGCCGACAAAAGCAAATGTCATGCCGATGAACCTGCCTTCTCGTCTACTGCTCGCGCTGGCGCTGAGCCTCGCCGCCGCCACCGCCCCGGCGCTGGCCGCGCAGGCCGACCGCGACCAGCCCATCCACATCGAGGCCGACTCGATGAAGTACGACGATGTGCAGCAGACCAGTGTGTTCACCGGCAATGTGGTCGTCACCAAGGGGTCGATCCAGATCCGCGCCGCCACCGTGAAAGTGCGGCAGGCGCCTGACGGCTACCAGTACGCCACCGCCATCGCGCCCAAGGACGGGCTTGCGCAGTTCCAGGAGCAGCTCGACACCCCGCCGGGGCAGCCCGAGCAACTGCTCAAGGGCGCGGCGCAGCGCATCGAATACGACGGCAAGACCGGGGCGATCACCTTCACCGGACAGGCCGACCTGCAGCGCTATATCGGCGGCAAGCTGGCCGACCGCAGCCAGGGCAGCGTGATCGTCTACAACCAGATCACCGATGTGTTCACGGTGCAGGGCGGCAGCGGCGGGGTGACTGCGGCCAACCCCGATGGCCGGGTGCGGGTGATGCTCAGCCCGCAGCCGAGCGCGGCCTCTGCGCCCAAGCCGGCAGCGCCGCCCAGGCTGCAGATCGCGCCCAGCCTCGGGGGCAGCAAGTGAGCGCCAGCCCGCGGCCGATCCCGGCCTTCGGCCCCGAGCCGGCAGCGGCGCGGCCGCCGCTGGCCGCCGTCGACGCGGCAAGATCGGGCAGCGGCATGGCGGCGGCAGGCGCCGTGGGCAAGCGGCCGGAGCTCGACGTGCAGCATCTGCAAAAGCGTTACGCCGGCCGCCAGGTGGTGCGCGACGTGAGCTTTGCGGTGCGCGCCGGCGAGGTCATGGGGTTGCTCGGCCCCAACGGTGCGGGCAAGACCACGTCGTTCTACATGATCGTCGGGCTGGTGCGGCCCGACGGCGGCAGCATTCACATCGACGGGCAGGACGTGACCGACCTGCCGATGCACCGCCGCGCCCGCATGGGGCTGTCGTATCTGCCGCAGGAAGCCTCGATTTTCCGCCGCATGACCGTGGCCGAGAACGTGCGCGCGGTGCTGGAACTGCAGCGCGACGCGCAGGGCCGGCGGCTGAGCAAGGCCGAGATCCGCGAGCGCGAGGAGCACCTGCTGCGCGAGCTGCATGTCGAGCATCTGCGCGACACCCCGGCGCCGGCGCTGTCCGGCGGCGAGCGGCGGCGGGTAGAAATCGCCCGCGCGCTGGCCACGCAGCCGCGCTTCATCCTGCTCGATGAACCGTTTGCGGGCATCGACCCGATTGCGGTGATCGAAATCCAGCGCATCGTGCAGTTCCTCAAGGAGCAGGGCATCGGCGTGCTGATCACCGACCACAACGTGCGCGAAACCCTGGGCATCTGCGATTCGGCCTGCATCATCAGCGAAGGTCAGGTGCTGGCGCGGGGTGAGCCGCAAGCCATCATCGACGACCCGGCGGTGCGCCGCGTCTACCTCGGCGAAAACTTCCGCATGTAAGCGGGGGCAAGGGTATGAAGCCGGGCCTGCATCTCCGCCTGTCGCAGCATCTGGCGCTCACGCCGCAGCTGCAGCAGTCCATCCGCCTGTTGCAGCTGTCCACGCTGGAGCTCGGGCAGGAAATCGAATCGCTGCTCGAATCCAATCCCTTTCTCGAAACCGAGGAGGGTGAGGACGGCGCCGCGGCTGCGCCCGAGGTCGATGCGTCGCCCGCGCATGCAGAGGCGGGCGAGACGCTCGCTGCGGCCGAGGGCGCCGAGGCTCCGGCGCGGCACGAGGGCATCGAAGTCGCGGTCGATGCCGGCGCGCACGATCCACCGGCCGCCGAGCTGCAACTCGATGCCCAGCAGTGGGACGCTACCGCCGCCGAAGCCGACCACGGCGCCGGCAGCGACGGCGACGCCGACCCGTGGTCGGGCAGCGGCAAGGCCGCCGCAGGCGCGGACGACGGCGAGTTCGACGTCCTCGACCTGGCGGCGCATCGTGGCGACCTGCGCGACCACCTGCGCGCCCAGCTTGCCGGGCTGCCGCTGTCGCGCGCCGACCGCGCCGCGGCCGAAGCCATCATCGATTCGCTCGACGACGACGGCTACTTCACCGACACCCTGGACGAACTCGCGCAGGCGCTGGCGCCCGACGCCGACCCCGAGCAGATCGAGGAACTGATCGATCTGCTGTCCACCGGGCTGCGGCTGGTGCAGAGCTTCGACCCGCCGGGCGTGGCGGCACGCGACCTGCCCGAGTGTCTGCGGTTGCAGTTGCAGCGCCTGCCGGGTGACACCTGCCGCGAGCAGGCGCTGGCGCTGTGCCGCGCCGAGGGCGGGCTCGATCTGCTGGCGCGGCGCGACTGGCGCAAGCTCGAACGCCTGCTCGGCGCCGACGAGGTGGCGCTGCGCCAGGTGCAGCAATGCATCGCGCGGCTGGACCCGCACCCGGGCAGCGCGTGGCGGGCTGACGCCGCCGAAGCCGTGACCCCGGACGTGATTGCGCGCAAGACCGCGCAGGGTTGGATCGCGCAGCTCAACCCCGAGGTGCTGCCGCGGCTGCGGGTCAACCAGATCTACGCCGATGCGCTGCGCCGCGCGCGCGACAGCGGCGGCGCGCTGCAGGGCCAGTTGCAGGAAGCGCGCTGGTTTGTCAAAAACGTGCAGCAGCGCTTCGACACCATCGCCAGGGTCGCCCAGGCCATCGTCGACCGCCAGCAGCGGTTTTTCGACTACGGGCCGGTGGCGATGCGGCCGATGGTGCTGCGCGAGATCGCCGACGAACTTGGTCTGCACGAATCGACCATTTCGCGCGTGACCACGCAGAAGTTCATGCTCACCCCGTTCGGCACGGTCGAGCTCAAATACTTTTTCGCCTCTGGCCTGTCCACCGAAACCGGCGGCAACACCTCGTCGACCGCGGTGCGCGAAATCATCCGCCGCCTGGTCGCCGAGGAAGACCCGCGCAAGCCGCTGTCCGACAGCGAGCTGGCCGAGCGGCTGGCGCAGCAGGGCGTGCAGGTGGCGCGCCGCACCGTCGCCAAATACCGCGAAGCGCTGCGCATCGCCCCGGCCAATCTGCGCAAGACGGGCTGAGCCTGCGGCTCAGTGCTCGCTAAGGCGGGCTTCCCACAATGCCGCCACCGCCGCATTCGACGGCGGCGCATTCAACGCCATCAGGGAGTCCGTCATGCAGCAAACTGCCTCAACCTTCGCGCCGCAATGGGCACAAGCGGTCAAAGTGCCCGTGGTCATCACCCTTTACTTCTGGCTGATCAAGATCATGGCCACCACCGTCGGCGAAACCGCGGCCGACTTTCTCAGCGTCGATCTGCACCTCGGGCTGCTGGGCACCACCGCGGTGATGACCGCGGTGTTCATCGCTGTGCTGGCTGCGCAGATGCGCGCGCCGCGCTACATCCCGTGGCTGTACTGGCTGACCGTGACCCTGATCAGCGTGGTCGGCACTCTGGCCACCGACAACCTGACCGATCACTTCGGCGTGCCGCTGACGGTGAGCACCGCGCTGTTCGCGCTGGCGCTGGCGGCGACCTTCATCGTCTGGTGGCGCAGCGAGCGCACCCTGTCCATCCACAGCATCGATACGTCGCGGCGCGAAGCCTTCTACTGGGCGGCGATTCTGTTCACCTTCGCACTCGGCACCGCTGGGGGCGATCTGCTGGCCGAGCGGCTGCATCTCGGCTACGTGCTGTCGGCCGCACTGTTCGGCGGCGCGATTGCACTGGCGGCGCTGGCGCACTTCGTCTTCAAGGCCAGCGCGGTGGCGACGTTCTGGATCGCCTACGTGCTGACCCGGCCGCTGGGCGCGACCTTCGGCGACTGGCTGTCCAAGCCCGGCAGCGAGGGCGGCCTGGGGCTGGGGACGATGGGCACCAGCGCCTTGTTCCTGGCGGCCATTGTCGCGCTGGTGGTCTACCTGAGCAAAACCCGCCGCGATCTCGCCCCGGCGGCGTGAGGCGCGGCGCCGGGCTCAGTGGCGTTGCGCGGCGTCCAGCGCGCGGCGCAGCCCGGTGCGCGCCTGCTCGTAGGCGAGCAGCCGGCCGCGCTCGGCCTGCGCCGCAGCGTCGGGTGCGCCGGATTGCTGCAAGGTCCACTGCGCCAGCCGGCGGGTGTCCAGCGCCTCGCCTAGATCGACCTGCAGGGTGTCGAGCAGCTTGAGCCAGCGCGCGGCGCGGTCGCCGAGGTTGGCTCGGTTCCACGGCGCCAGCCACTCCAGCCCGTAGCGCAGCGCCTTGCCCTGCAGACGGATGCGGTGCAGCTCGTGCCACAGCGCGTCGTCGGCCTCGCCCTTGGCCGCGTCCCATTCGCGCAGCAGCGTCCGCCAGGCCGCCGGGTCGGGCCCCTGGCGGCGCAGCAGCACCTGCAGATGCGCCTTGGCCCACGGGCCGCTGGCCTGCCGCGCGGCGCGCCAGCTGCCGTCTTCCCAACTCTGCGCCCAGCGCGCCTGCGCCAGCAGCGCGCGGGCAAAGCGCGGGCTGTGCAGGTAGGCGAGCAGGGCATCGAGCCGGTCGGCGCGGCGGATGGCAAAGCGCTCCATCAGCGCAGTGTCGGCGCCGTTGGCCTGTGCCTGCTCGCGGCACACGTCCACATCGCGCACGGCGCCGAGCAACTGCCCAGCCCAGCGCCATTCGGCGCGCAGCCAGCGCGCGCCCGAGCGCACGTCGCGGCCATCCGCCTCCAGCAGTCGCAACAGTGCGCGCAGCCTGCGCAGCTGCAGCCGCATCTGGTGCACGGTTTCGGACGCGGCCTGCTGCTGCAGCAGTTCCGAGCCGACCGACAGCACTGCCGCTGCCTGTTGCAACGCGCCGGCTACTGCCAGCCCGGCGCGCGGCGCCTCGGCCAGGCTGCGTGCCAGTGGCGGCAAAGCCGGCTGCACCCAGCCCGCGGCCTGCGCCGCGCGATACGCCTTGGACAGTGGCGAGGGCAGCAGCGCGACGTCCTGCGCCAGCGCCCAGGCGAGGTCGAACGCGGCGTCGAACGGCCCGTGGTGCAGCTCGATTTCGAGCTCGTGCAATTCCACCCGCGGCGCATCGGCCGCGATGCCGCCGATCGCCGCGCCCAGATCCATGCCGACTTCGAGCTGCGCCCCGCCGATGCGCACATCCCAGATGGTGCGGTCGAACGCGGTGGTGCACACCGGCTGCAGCGCGGCGGCGAGTTCGGCCGGCGCGCCCATTGCCGCCAGCGGCGTGTGCTGCAGCGCGGCCAGTTCGGCCTCGCCCGGCGCTTCGGCAGCCAGCGGCGACTCCCACTCCCCGCGCGCGAGCTGCAGCCCCGCGGGCGGGCTGCTCTTGAGGGTGAGCAGCCGCCGGCCGTCGGGCAGCCGCCGCACCCGCAGCGCCAGCCCGGCGTCGCGCAGCCGGTGATCGGCGGTGTCGAAGTAAGTGCTGTGCAGCGGCTCGACCCGCGGCGGCGCTTCGGCCAGCGCGGCCAGCACCGGGTGGTGGCGAAGGGAGTCGGCATGCTGCGGATCGAAGCGCAGCTTGAGTTCGCGTTCCTGGGTCATCGGGCGGGCGGAAAGGGGGAGAAGGCGTTGCTGCATTGAACCCGCTGCCGCGCGCTTCGGCAAGGGTGCGCGCATGCGCTTCATGACGGTCATCAGCTTGTCATCTGCTGCGGATGCAATGCGCGGCATGCGACTGCCGACCTTGCTCCATCCGCTGCGCCAGTCCGACGCGGGGCTGCAGATGCCGCTGCATCGCGGCGCCAGCGAGGTGTTGCGCTCGCAGCCCGCTACGCCGACGACGGCGCACGACGGCGAGCCGCAGGTGATGTGGCGCACGCTGTGGCTGTCGGACATCCACCTCGGCACGCGCGACTGCAAGGCGGCGCAGCTGCTCGACTTTCTGCGCCATTGCAGCGCGCACACCATCTATCTGGTCGGCGACATCATCGACGGCTGGCAGCTCAAGAAAAAAGGCATCTACTGGCCGCAGACCCACAACGACGTGGTGCAGAAGCTGCTGCGCAAGGCGCGCAAGGGCACGCGGGTGGTGTTCGTTCCCGGCAATCACGACGAGTTCGCGCGGCCGTACGACGGCATGCATTTCGGCGGCATCGAGGTGGTCAACAGCGTGCGCCATCAGACCGCCGATGGCCGCACCCTGCTGGTGGTGCACGGCGATCTGTTCGACAGCGTGGTGCTCTACGCCAAGTGGCTGGCGCATCTGGGCGATGCGGCGTACATGTTCAGCCTCAAGCTCAACCGCTGGTTCAACGCTGCGCGGCTCAAACTGGGGCTGCCGTACTGGTCGCTGTCGCAATACCTCAAGCACAAGGTCAAGGCGGCGGTGAACACCATTTCGAGTTTCGAAACTCTGCTGGGCGAGGAAGCGCGGCGGCAGGGCTGCGACGGTGTGGTGTGCGGCCACATCCACCACGCCGAGCTGCGGCAGGAGCCCACGCATCTGTATGCCAACTGCGGCGACTGGGTCGAAAGCCTGACCGCGCTGGCCGAAGATCACGACGGTCGGCTGGTGCTGCTGCACTGGAATGCGGGGCTGAAGGTGCTGGCCGAGCTGGCGCCGCGCGCGCGGGTGGCGGCATGATCGCCGCCAGCGTGCCCGAGGCCGCGGTGGTCGCGGCGGAAAAAAGCTGGGCAGTGGCCGGCGGTGACCCTCCGCTGCGCATCCTTATCGTCACCGATGCCTGGTCGCCGCAGGTCAACGGGGTGGTGCGCACCCTCAAGACCACGGTGGCGTATCTGCAGGCGATGGGGCAGACGGTGGAAGTGGTCGAGCCGAGCAGCTTTCGCACCATGCCCTGCCCGACTTACCCCGAGATCAGCCTGAGCTTGTTTCCTCGCCGGCGGCTGCTGCGGCTGATCACCGACTTCGCGCCCGACGTGGTGCACGTGGCTACAGAAGGGCCGCTGGGCATGGCCGCGCGCCACTGGGCGCGCAAGCTCGGCATTCCGCTGACCACGGCCTATCACACCCGCTTTCCCGAATACGTGCAGGCGCGCTTCTACATCCCGCTGGCGTGGACGTATGCCTACCTGCGCTGGTTCCACAACGCCGGCCGGGCGGTGCTAGTGCCCACCCCGGTGGTGCAGCGCGACCTGCAGGCGCGTGGTTTTCGCAACGTCAAGCTGTGGTCGCGCGGGGTCGACCACACCATCTTCCGTCCGCGCGAAGGCGAGCGGCTGGCGGGCGACCCGCCGATCTTTCTTTACGTCGGCCGCGTCGCGGTGGAAAAGAACATCGACGCCTTTCTGCAGCTCGACCTGCCGGGCACCAAGTGGGTGGTGGGCGAAGGCCCGGAGCTCGAGCGCATCCGCAAGCAGTATCCGGGGGTGCGTTTTCTTGGCGTGCTGAGCCAGGACGACTTGGCCAAGGTGTATTCGGGCGCGGACGTGTTCGTCTTTCCCAGCCGCACCGACACCTTCGGCCTGGTACTGATCGAGGCGATGGCCTGCGGTTGCCCGGTCGCCGCCTACCCGGTCACCGGGCCGCTGGACGTGATCGGCGACAGCCCCGCCGGGGTGCTCGACGAAGACTTGCGCGCGGCTTGCCTGAGGGCGCTGCGCATCCCGCGCCAAGCCGCGATCGACCACGCGCGCCGCTACACCTGGGAGGCGGCGTCGCGGCAGTTTCTCGACCATTTGCGCGGCGCGGTGCGCGGCGCGCCGGCGCGCGCGCATGGCTGAACGGTCGCGCCAGCGGGACGCGGCGGACGAGGCCGCCGCGTCTGCGGGCAATCCATACAAAACCCGCACCGGGCTGGATCGCATTGTTCATGCGGCGATCAACTCGGCCAGCGGCCTGAAGCAGGCGTGGATCACCGAGTCGGCGTTCCGGCAGGAACTGGTGCTGGCGATGGTCGCGCTGCCGCTGGCGTTCTGGCTGGGCCGTTCCTGGTCGGAGCGCGCGCTGCTGGCCGGCAGTGTGCTGCTGGTGTTGATCGTCGAGTTGCTCAACACCGCGATCGAATACACCGTCGACCGCGTGTCGCTGGAGCGAAACCCCTTGAGCAAGACCGCGAAAGACCTGGGCAGCGCCGCGGTGCTGCTGACCCTGCTGCTGGCCGCGCTGGTGTGGGCCGCGGTGCTGCTGCCGCGCTGGGTCTGAGGGCGACTGAAACCGCGCGGCGCGCCGCCGCTTACCATCGCCGCGCATGGACACCGACACCGCGCTCGAACATCTGCGCCGCATCGCCGTGACCTTCGAGTCGCTGCGCGCCGACGGGCTGGACGCGCTGGCCAGCGTCTACGCCGACGATGCCACCTTCACCGACCCGTTCAACACCGCGCAGGGGCTGGCGGCGATCCGCGCCCAGTACGCGCATATGTTCGCCAAGCTGCACGCGCCGCGCTTTGTCGTGCGTGAGCTGACCGCGCAGGGCGAGGTCGGCTGGATCACCTGGGATTTCGTCTATGCCTGGAAGCCGGGCGCGGCGACGCACTCCGTGCACGGGGCAACGCGGTTGCGGCTGGGCGCCGACGGCCGGGTGGCCGATCACCGGGACTACTGGGACGCATGCGATTTCTACGCCACCGTGCCGGTGCTGGGCGGCCTGGTGCGGGCGCTCAAGCGCGCCGCGCGGGCGCCGGCGGCATGACCGCGCTGGCGCGCCGCGCCGTGCGCCGCCCGTTCAGCGCAGCCAGCCCTTTTTGTGGAAGTACCAGAACGGCACGATCACCGACAGCAGCATCAGCACCAGCGCGAACGGGTAGCCCAGCGTCCATTTCAGCTCAGGCATGACCTCGAAGTTCATGCCGTAGATGCTGGCGATCAGCGTCGGCGGCAGCATCGCCACCGAGGCGACCGAGAAAATCTTGATCACCTTGTTGTTGTTGATGTTGAGCACGCCGACCGTCGCGTCCATCAGAAAGTTGATTTTGTCGAACAGAAACGCGGTGTGGCTGTCGAGCGAGTCGAGGTCGCGCAGAATCTGCCGCGCCTCCTGTGTCTGCTCGCTGCTCAAGTGCCGGCTGCGCAGCAGAAACGACAGCGCGCGCCGCGTGTCCATCACATTGCGGCGGATGCGGCCGTTCAAGTCTTCCTGCTGGGCGATGACGGTCAGCGCGCGCGAGGCGTCCTGGTCGGTTGCGCCGGGGCGGATGATCGCCGCGCTGATGTCCTCCAGCGCGTCGTAGACGCCTTCGAGCACGTCGGCCGAATACTCGGCGTCGGTGAGGTACAGCGCCAGCAGCACGTCCAGCGCGTTTTCGATCATCCCCGGCATGCGCCGCGCGCGCAGCCGCAGCAGCCGGAACGCCGTGAGGTCGTGCTCGTGCAGGGTGAACAGCACCCGGTCGTGCACGATGAAGGCCACGCGCTCGTTGCGCGTGCGCTGCTCGTCGCTGATCAGGAAGTCGGTGCGCAGGTGCAGATCACCGGTATCCTCGTCGTCGTAGAAGCGGGCCGACTCCTCGATGTCCTGACCCAGCACATCGGCCGGAATCACCAGCCCGAAGCGCCCCTGCACCCAGGCCATTTCGCGCGGGTCTGCCGCCTCCAGATCGACCCACACCGGCTGCAGTTCGGCCAGTTGTCGCGCGTCGGTGACTTCCTTTTGCAGCAGGCGGTTGTTGTGCAGGGTGAAGACGTTGAGCATGGGCGGCCTCGGCAAACGCCGCATTATGCGCAAGCCGGCGCAAAGAACTGCAGCAGTTCCTCGCGCTGCGCCAGCGCGTCGGCGCGGCCGAGGTCGATGAGTTCACGCAGATAGTCCGTGGTGAACAGCAGATAGCTGGCCAGCATCGCCCCGGTGCCGCCCCCGGTGCCCACGCCTTCGAGGAGCAGCCGTGCCAGCCGCGGCATCGTCGCCCAGTGCCGCGCGGCGATCGCGCTGATCGACTGCGAGGGCAGCACGGTCAGCACCGGCAGCGGCCGCAGCGGCAGATGCGCACGCAAGCCCGGCGGCACTCGTTCGAGCATCGCGTTGATGCGCTCGGCCTGCTGCGCGTCGGCGCGCAGGGTGTCGAGAAAAATCGAAGACATCGCATGCCCGGCGATCTGCGCCACACTGGGGTAGGGCGGCGGGGCGTGCGGCTGGCCCTGGGTCGGCGGCCGTGGCTCGGCCACGCCGACGGCCAGGATGCGCTGCGCACCGAGGTGGATCGCCGGGGCCAGCGGCGAGAGCTGGCGCATCGCCCCGTCGCCGAAGTAGTCCAGCCCGTCGACACAGGGCAGCGCGACCGCGGGGAAAATGAACGGCAGCGCGCTGGAGGCCAGCAGATGGTCGATGCCGATGCGCGCGGGCACGCCCCACTGCCCCGGGCGGCGCCAGCCGGGGTGGGCATCGGCGCTCTGAAAAAAGGTGATGTGTCGGCCGGTGGTGTAGCTCGACGCGGCGATCGACAGCGCGCGCAGTGCGCCGCTTTGCAGCGCGGCCTCGATGCGGTCGAATGCAATCGTGCGTTGCAGGGTGCCGATCAGCGGCGTGTTGTCCAGCAGGCTGCGCGGGCTTTGATGCAACAGCCAGCCGAAGGCGAACAGCGCCAGCCAGCGCGCCCCGCCTGCGGCGAGCGGCCAGGCGCCGGTGCGAAAAACGTCGTGCGGCGCCAGCTCGCTCCACAGCGTCTGCATGTCGCGCAGGGTGTTGCGCCAGCGCTCGCTGCCGGCGGCGTAGAACGCGGCGTTGAGCGCTCCGGCCGAGGTGCCGCAGACGATGGCAAACGGGTTGTGCCCGGGTGCCCGCCCGGCCGCTTCGAGCGCATCGAGCACCCCGCCGAGCACCCCGACCTGGTACGCGGTGCGCGCGCCACCGCCCAGCAGCACCAGCGCGGCCGGGCTGGCGGGCGCGGTACTTTCGGCGAAAGGCGAAGGCGTTGCGGCGGAGGGCTGCATCCCAGAAAGGCTAGCGCGCGGCGGCGCGCTGCGGCAGCGGGGGCATCCCGAGGCCGGGCAAAGGCACGGCCGCAGCGTTTGCGGCAGCGGCCTCAGTGGGGGCTGGAGAGCCTGCCTGCAGCAGCCGTGTCACCTGCCGCATTGATCGAAAAGCCGACCGCGGCACCGACGGCGGTCGGGTGCGATCGCTCAGACGCGGACGAAGCGCAGCACGCCGGCGTCTTCGATGCGGCGCAGCGCGCCATCGAACCACAGGCGGTGCAGATGGGCGACGGCCTCGCCCATCGCAAAGGTGGTCTGGTGCAGATCGAGCGGGCGCTTGAACAGCACCGGCAGCAGGTCATGCGCGGTCTGCGGCGTGGCGCAGGCGGCCAGCACATCGGCCAGGCGGTCGTGGTGGTGCTGCTGCAACTGGGCGATGCGGGTGGGCGCGCCGATGAAGGGCGGGCCGTGTGACGGCAGCACCTGCGTGTCCGCCGGCAGCAGATCGTTGAACCGCGCCAGGCTGCGCAGAAAGTCGCGCAGCGGGTCGGCCAGCGGCTCGATGTCGGTGACGCTGACGTTGGTGGAAATGCGCGGCAGCAGCATGTCCCCGGCGATGAACACGCTTTCGTCTTCGCACCACAGGCTGATGTGCTCGGGCGCGTGGCCGTAGCCGGCCACGCACTGCCACTGCCGCTTGCCGATGCGCAGCACATCGCCATCGCGCAGCCGCACATAGGCGGGCGGCACCGCCGGTACCAGCCGCGAGTAGTAATCGGTGCGGGCACGGATGGCCTGCAGATCGTCGGGGTTGCTCATGCCGTGAGCGGCGTAGAACGCCGCGGTTCGCGGCCCGCCGATCGCCACGGTGCCGCTGGCCGCCATGCGGGCATGGGCGTAATCGGTCGCGCTCATCCACAGCATCACGCCCCAGCGCTCGCACAGCCAGTGCGCGCAGCCGACGTGGTCGGGGTGCATATGGGTGCTGATCACCCGTAGCACCGGGCGGCCGTCGAGCTGGGTGGCGAAGATCGCTTCCCACGCGGCGCGGGTGGTGGCCGAGTCGATGCCGGTGTCGACCACGGTCCAGCCCCGCCTGCCGTCGAGTTCATCATCGAGCAGCCAGAGGTTGACATGGTTGAGCGCGAACGGCAGCCCCATCCGCACCCAGCGGATGCCCGGCAGCAGCTCTCGGCTTTCGCCACTGGCGGGGACGGCCTCGCCCCAGGGATAGCTCAGCGCCGAGGCGGCGGGGGATTCGGTGTCGGTCTGCATGGTGCGTAGGGGAGGGGCGTGCGGGCGAGTGGAGGGTGTTTGGGGTGTTCGCGTCACGGCGGCGCTGGCAGCGCGGGCTGGGACGTCAATACACTTGACGTAAACGTCAACTTGCAGCCGAGTGTAGCGAGCCATGCCCAGATCTGCCCAGGCGCCTGCCGCGCCCACCTACACCATCGGGGAACTCGCCCGCGAGTTCGACCTCACCCCGCGCGCCATCCGCTTTTACGAGGAGGCCGGGCTGCTCAGCCCGGCGCGCCACGGGCGGCAGCGGGTCTATACCCAGCGAGACCGCACGCGGCTGAAGCTCACCCAGCGCGGCAAGCGGCTGGGCTTGAGCCTGGCCGAAATCAAGGAACTGGTGACCATGTACGAGTCGCCGCGCGACACCGTGCCGCAACTGCGGCGCTACCTCGAGGTGCTGGGACAGCACCGCGCCGACATCGAGGCGCGCATGGCCGAGCTGCGCGAAACCCTGCAGGAAATCCGCGCCTACGAGGCCGAGGCGCGGGCGCTGCTGCGCCAGCAGACCCGCTGAAGCGGCGCGGCGCCCATACCGCCGTCCGGGGCCATCTTCCAGTTGACGTAAACGGAAGATAAGATGCGGCAAACGACTGCCGCCAGAGCAGCCCCAACGGAGACTCGCCGCATGACCCACCCACCCCGCCTGTCCGCCGCGCACGAGGCGGCCATCCGCCACAGCTTTGCCCGCCAGGGGTTGATGCGCACCCTGGGCATCGAGCTGCTGCGGCTGGCGCCGGGCGAGGCCGAACTGCGGCTGCCGTATGCGGCAGCGGTGAACCAGCAGCAAGGCGGCTTTCACGGCGGGGCGATCGGCGCGCTGGCCGACGTGGCCGGCGGCTATGCCGCGATGACCCTCGCGCCCGAGGGTGGCGAAGTCACGACGGTGGAATACAAGATCAACTTTCTCGCCGCGTTCAACGGCGGCGAGCTGCGCGCCCACGGCCGCGTGCTGCGGGCGGGAAAGCGGCTGATCGTCACCACCGCTGAGGTGCTGCACCGCGCCGACGACGGGGCGGAATCGCCCTGCGCGGTGATGCAGCAGACCATCGCGCCGGTGCCGCGGCGTTACTGACCACCTTGCGCACAAGACCCCAGCAACGAACACGAGGAGACGGCGATGCAACTGCCCGGACTGGACTTTCAACTCGGTGCCGATCTGGACGCGCTGCGCGAAGCGGTGCGCGACTTTGCGCTAAAGGAAATCGCGCCGCGCGCCGCCGACATCGACCGCAGCGACCAGTTCCCGATGGATCTGTGGCGCAAGTTCGGTGAGCTCGGTCTGCTGGGCATCACCGTGCCCGAGGCCGACGGTGGCACCGGGCTGGGGTATCTGGCGCACATGGTGGCGATGGAGGAGATTTCGCGTGCCAGCGCGTCGGTGGGCCTTAGCTATGGCGCGCACAGCAATCTGTGCGTCAACCAGATTCGCCGCAACGGCACCGCCGAGCAGAAAAAGCGCTACCTGCCCAAGCTGATCTCGGGCGAGCACGTCGGCGCGCTGGCGATGAGCGAGCCCGGTGCCGGCAGCGATGTGGTGAGCATGAAGCTGCGCGCCGACAAACACGGCGACCGCTACGTGCTCAACGGCAGCAAGATGTGGATCACCAACGGCCCGGACGCCGACGTGCTGGTGGTCTACGCCAAGACTGACCCGCATGCTGGCGCCAGGGGCATGACCGCCTTCCTGGTCGAAAAAGGGTTCAAGGGCTTTTCGGTGGCGCAGAAGCTGGACAAACTCGGCATGCGCGGCAGCCACACCGGCGAGCTGGTGTTCCAGGACTGCGAAGTGCCTGCGCACCATGTGCTGGGCCAAGTCGGCGAAGGCGTCAAGGTGCTGATGAGCGGGCTGGACTACGAGCGCGCGGTGCTCGCTGCCGGGCCCGTGGGCATCATGCAGGCGGTGCTGGACAACGTCGTGCCGTATGTGCACGAGCGCAAGCAGTTCGGCCAGCCGATCGGCGAATTCCAGCTCATCCAAGCCAAGCTCGCCGACCTCTACACCACCCTGCAGGCAGCGCGCAGCTTTCTCTACACCGTGGGCAAGAACCTAGACGCGCTGGGCGACGGCCACGCCCGCAGCGTGCGCAAGGACTGCGCCGCGGTGATTCTGTGGTGCGCGGAAAAAGCCACCTGGATGGCCGGTGAAGGCATCCAGATTTTCGGCGGCAACGGCTACATCAACGACTACCCGCTGGGCCGGCTGTGGCGCGACGCCAAGTTGTACGAGATTGGCGCGGGCACCAGCGAAATCCGCCGCATGCTCATCGGCCGCGAGCTGTTTGCACAGACCGCCTGAGATGCGCGGCGTTACAGATCACCGACGCGCCGCGCCGGCGCGCTCAGGCCGGCTGCGGCTGCGCGACCTGGCGCAAGCCCACCGCGTCGAGCGCCTGCTCCAGACGCTGCACCGCCGCGGGCACGTCAGCCCATTTGTCCAGCCCGAACAGCCCGATGCGGAAGGTGCGGAAATCCGGCCCTTCGTCCAGCGCCAGCGGCACCCCGGCGGCGATCTGCACCCCGGCGGCGGCAAATTTCTTGCCGTTGCTCACGTCGGGGTCGGTGGTGTAGGCCACGACCACCCCCGGCGCCTCATAGCCGGACGCCGCGACGCTGACCAGCCCGCGGCGGGCAAAGCTTTCGCGCACCGCGCGGCCCAGCGCGATCTGCTGCTGCCGCAGCGCGGGCAGCCCGCGGTCAAAGGCTTCGCGCATCGTGTCGCGCACCTGCGCCAGCGCATCGGTGGGCATGGTCGCGTGGTAGGCGTGGCCGCCGTTCAGATACGCCTGCATGATCTGGTGCCATTTCTTGAGGTCGCAGGCGAAGCTGTCGCTCTGCGTGGTTTCCAGCCGCTGCGCCGCGCGCTCGCCCAGCATCACCAGACCGCAGCACGGCGGGCCGCTCCAGCCTTTCTGCGGCGCAGAGACCAGCACGTCCACCTGCACGTCCTGCATATCGACCCACATCGCGCCGGAGGCGATGCAGTCGAGCACGAACAGCGCGTCGACCTCGCGTGCGGCGCGGCCGATGGCACGCAGATAGTCGTCGGGCAGCATCATGCCGGCGGAGGTTTCGACATGCGGGGCGAACACCACGGTCGGGCGCTCGCGGCGGATCGCCGCAACCACTTCATCGATCGGCGCCGGGGCGAACGGCGCCTGCGCGCCGCTGCCGACGCGCCGCGCCTTGCACACCGTCACCGCGTCGGGCGCGGTCAGATGACCCTGCTCGATGATCTGGCTCCAGCGGTAGCTGAACCAGCCGTTACGCACGATCACCACCTTGCCGCGCTGCACGAACTGCCGCGCCACCGCTTCCATGCCGAACGAGCCGCTGCCCGGGACGATGACCGCATGCTGGGCGTTGTAAGTCTGCCTGAGCATCGCCGACAGGTCGCGCATGACCTGCTGGAAGCGCTGCGACATATGGTTGAGCGCGCGGTCGGTGTAGACCACCGAGTAGTCGAGCAGACCGTCGGGGTCGACGTGGGGCAGCAGTCCGGGCATGGCGTCTCTCCTCATTCGGGACATCGCGGCCCGACCGGGCGGCGGGCGCAGCGCAGACCGGCGCGCGCCGGTCGGGGGCTAAAAAGCGTAGCACGCGAGCCGGCCGCCGCGCGCTGCACCTGCCGGCACCCCGGCAGGCAGCGCTGCCTTGCCACGGCAGCCGAGCTGGCAGCGGCGTAAGCTCGCCAGAGAACCATAACGCACCCCGTTCCGCGCGTTGCTGCACCGATCATGCCCACCGCCGCTTCCTCCGCACCCCCGAGCCGCGACGACACCGCGCGCGCGCTGGCCATCGCCCAGGCGATGCGCGAGGGGTTCGACCGCCACTACCGGTTGTTTCGCGCCGTCAGCCGCGAGGCCAAGGCGCGTTTCGAGGCGGGCGACTGGGCCGGGCAGCAGCGCGCGCAGCGCGAGCGCATCGCGTTCTACGACACCCGGGTGGACGAGGGCACCGAGCGGCTGCTGCGCGAGTTCGACGCCGCGTCGCTCAGCCCGGACATGTGGCACCAGGTCAAGCTGCAGTACATCGGCCTGCTGATCAACCATCTGCAGCCCGAGCTGGCCGAGACCTTTTTCAACTCGGTCACGACCAAAATCCTGCACCGCCGCCACTTCCACAACGACATCCTGTTCGTGCGGCCTGCCGTGTCGACCGAGTACATCGAATACGACGAGCCGGCCGAGCTGCCGACCTTCCGCGCCTACTACCCGACGCAGGACACCCTGCAGGCCACGCTGGCGCGCATCGTCAACAACTTTCAGCTGCAGCGGCCGTTTGCCGACCTGCAGCGCGACGTGGCGCGGGTCGAGGCCGAGATCGTCAAGCGGCTGGACACCACCCGGCTGCGCAGCAATTTCCAGATCCAGGTGCTGTCCAGCCTGTTCTACCGCAACAAGGGCGCGTATGTGATCGGCAAGATCATCAACGCCAACTGGGAATGCCCGCTGGCGCTGCCGATCCTGCACGACGACGACGGCAAGCTCTACATCGACGCGGCGCTGCTCGATGAGGACGATCTGCTGCTGCTGTTCTCGTTCGCGCGCGCTTACTTCATGGTCGACATGGCCGCCCCCGCGGCCTATGTGCAGTTTCTGCGCAGCCTGATGCCGCGCAAGCCGCGCGCCGAAATCTACAGCGCGCTGGGGCTGGCCAAGCAGGGCAAGACGCTGTTCTACCGCGACTTTCTCTATCACCTCAAACATTCCAGCGACCGCTTCATCACTGCGCCGGGCATCAAGGGCATGGTGATGCTGGTGTTCACCCTGCCGTCGTTTCCGTTCGTGTTCAAGGTCATCCGCGACTTCTACGCCCCGCCGAAGGAGACCACACGCGAGCTGGTCAAAAGCAAATACCTGCTGGTCAAGCAGCATGACCGCGTCGGCCGCATGGCCGACACTCTGGAGTATTCCAACGTCGCGTTTCCGCGCGGGCGCTTCGACGAGGCGCTGATCGACGAACTCAAGGCCACCTGCGCGTCGCAGGTCGAGGAGGATGGCGACCTGATCGTCATCCGCCACTGCTACATCGAGCGGCGCATGGTGCCGCTGAACATCTATCTGCAGGAAGCCACGCCCGAGCAGCTCGAAGCCGCGGTGATCGACTACGGCAACGCGATCAAGGATCTGGTCGCGGCCAACATCTTCCCCGGCGACATGCTGTGGAAAAACTTCGGCATGACCCGCCACGGCAAGGTGGTGTTTTACGACTACGACGAAATCGAATACATCACCGACTGCAACTTCCGCCGCGTGCCGCCGCCGCGCAACGAGGAGGACGAGCTGTCGGGCGAGCCGTGGTATTCGGTCGGCCCGCATGATGTGTTTCCCGAAACCTTCGGCACCTTTCTTCTCGCCAATCCGCAGGTGCGCGAGGTGTTCATGCGGCATCACGCCGATCTGCTCGACGCCGCGTTCTGGCAGGAGCACCAGGCGCGCATCCGCGAAGGCTATGTCTATGACGTGTTTCCTTACGACCCGTCCAAGCGCTTCTGTCATCCCTGTCCGTCGCCAGTCGCGGCGGTGAACCCTGAACCCCGTCTCGATTCCCTGGAGGCTCTATGAATACCACCGATACCGTTGTCATCGTTTCTGCCGCGCGCACGCCCATCGGCGGGCTGCTGGGCGATTTTTCCGCCGTCGCCGCGTGGGAGCTGGGCGCCACGGCGATTGCTGCCGCGGTGCAGCGCGCCGGCGTCAAAGGCGAGCAGGTCGACGAAGTGCTGATGGGCAACTGCCTGATGGCCGGGCAAGGCCAGGCGCCGGCGCGGCAGGCAGCGATCAAGGCCGGGCTGCCGCTGTCGGCCGGCGCGGTGACCTTGTCCAAGATGTGCGGCTCGGGCATGCGGGCAATGATGTTCGCGCACGACATGCTCGCCGCTGGCAGCGCGCAGGTGATGGTGGCCGGCGGCATGGAAAGCATGACCAATGCGCCGCATCTGGCGTTCATCCGCAAGGGCGTGAAATACGGCGCGACGGCGTTTTACGACCACATGGCGATCGACGGCCTGGAAGACGCCTACGACCGCGGCAAGGCGATGGGGGTGTTTGCCGAAAGCTGCGCCGCCAAGTATGCGTTCAGCCGGCAGGACATGGACGCGTTTGCCATCACCTCGACCGAGCGCAGCAAAAAGGCCAACGAGGACGGGTCGTTCGACTGGGAGATCGCGCCGGTCAAGGTGCCGGGCAAGGGCGGCGAAATCGAAATCCGCCGCGACGAACAGCCGTTCAAGGCCAAGCTGGACAAAATTCCTGGGCTCAAGCCGGCGTTCAAGAAGGACGGCAGCATCACCGCGGCGACCTCATCGAGTATTTCCGACGGCGCCGCCGCGCTGGTGCTGATGCGGCAGTCCACCGCCGAAAAGCTGGGTTGCACGCCGATTGCGCGCATCCACGCACATGCGGTGCACGCACAGGCGCCGGAGTGGTTCACCACCGCGCCGGTCGGCGCGATCGACAAGGTGCTGCAGCGCGCGGGCTGGACGCCGCGTGACGTCGACCTGTGGGAAGTCAACGAAGCGTTCGCCGCGGTGACCATGGCGGCGATGCGCGAGTTCGACCTGCCGCACGACATCGTCAACGTGCACGGCGGCGCAGTCGCGCTCGGCCACCCGATCGGTGCCTCGGGCGCGCGCATCGTCGTCACGCTCTTGGGTGCGCTGCGCCAGCGTGGGCTGAAAAAGGGTGTCGCGGCGCTGTGCATCGGCGGCGGCGAGGCCACGGCGATGGCGGTGGAACGGTTGTGAAACGGCACATCAGTTCCGGCTCCCGCTTTGAGGCGCTTGCCGGGTACAGCCGCGCGGTAGTCGATGATCGCTACGTGCATGTTTCCGGCACCACCGGGTTCGACTACGCCACCATGACCATCAGCGAGGACGCCCTCGAACAGACCCACCAGTGTTTCCGCAACATCACCGCGGCCTTGCGTGAGGCCGGCTGCACGCTGGATGACGTGGTACGAGTGCGCTACTTGCTGACTGAGGCTGCGTTGTTCGAGCAGCTCGCGCCGGTCTTCGGCCAGCATTTCGCCAAGGCCCGCCCGGCCGCAACCGCGCAGATCTGCGGCCTGATCGATCCGCGCATGCGCATTGAAATCGAAGTCACCGCCAGACTCCCCTACTGACCATGCTGCTGTCCGAAGACCATCGCCTGATCCGCGACGCGGTGCGCGACTACGCGCAACGCGAAATCGCCCCGCACGCCGCGCAATGGGCGCGCGAGGCCCGCTTTCCGCGGGAGGCGCTGCGCGGGCTGGGCGAACTCGGCTGCCTGGGCGTCGCGGTGCCTTCGCACTGGGGCGGCGCCGGGCTGGACTATCTGTCGCTGGCGCTGGCGATTGAGGAAATCGCCGCCGCCGACGCTGCGACCAGCACCATCGTCAGCGTCAACAACTGCCCGGTGTGTTCCATCCTGATGGCCTGGGGCAACGACGCGCAGAGGGAGCGCTGGCTCAAGCCGCTGGCGCGCGGGGAGATGATCGGCGCGTTCGCGCTGACCGAGCCGCAGGCGGGGTCGGACGCGGCGAACCTGCGCACCACCGCGCGCCGAGATGGGGACTCTTACGTTCTCGACGGCGTCAAGCAGTTCATCACCAGCGGTAAGAACGGCCAGGTGGCGATCGTGCTTGCGGTCACCGACCGTGCGGCGGGCAAAAAGGGCATCAGCGCCTTTCTCGTGCCGACGGACACCCCGGGCTACCTCGTCGAGCGGCTGGAGGACAAGGCCGGGCAGACGGCCAGCGACACCGCGCAGATCCGCTTTGACGGCTGCCGCGTCCCGGCGGAAAACCGCATCGGCGCCGAAGGCGAGGGGTACAAGATTGCGCTGTCGGGGCTGGAGGGCGGGCGCATCGGCATTGCCGCGCAGGCAGTGGGCATGGCGCGCGCGGCGTTCGACGCGGCGCTGCGCTATGCGCACGAGCGCAGCGCGTTCGGCAAGGCACTGTTCGAGCATCAGGCGGTGCAGTTCCGCCTGAGCGACATGGCAGCGCAGATCGAAGCAGCGCGGCAGTTGCTGTGGCACGCCGCCAGCCTGAAAGACGCCAGCCAGCCGTGTCTCAAAGAAGCGGCGATGGCCAAACTTTTCGCCAGCGAAATGGCCGAGCGGGTGTGCAGCGCGGCGATGCAGATCCACGGCGGCTATGGCTATGTGGCGGACTTTCCGGTCGAGCGCATCTGGCGTGACGTGCGGGTTTGCCAGATTTACGAAGGGACGTCGGACGTGCAAAAACTGCTCATCGCCCGCGCGCTCTGACGCGGCCCCATGCCCCAACCCCTGCCAGCGAGAACAGCGCCATGCCCGTCAGCCCGATCACCTTCTTTTTCGACTTTTCCTCGCCGTATGCGTACCTGGCGAGCACGCAGATCGAGGCCATCGCCGCGCGCCATCTGCGCGATGTCGAATGGGTGCCGGTGCTGCTCGGCCCGGTGTTTGCCGCCACCGGCGCGAAGCCGCTGATCGAGCAGCCGCTCAAGGGCGACTATCTGCTGATCGACGTGCCGCGCACTGCGCGGTATTTCGGCGTGCCGTACCGCCACCCGGACGTGTTTCCTATCGCGACCTACCAGGCCGCGCGGGTGCTGATCGGCCTGCAGCGCGAGCAGCCCGATCAGGCCGCGCCGTGGCTGCACCGCTGCTTTGCCGCGTATTTCACACAGAACCGCAACATCGCCGAGCTGCCGGTGCTGGAGGCGCTGGCAGCCGAGCAGGGCCTGGCGGCCGACGCGGTGGCGCGTTACACGGGCGATGCGGTGATCAAGGCCCAGCTCAAGGCCAACGTCGACCGCGCGTTGCAGGAAGGCATGTGCGGCGCGCCGTACATGGTGGTCGACGAGCAGCCGTTCTGGGGCGCCGACCGCCTGCCGCAGCTCGAACACTGGCTGGCCACCGGAGGATTCTGAACCGCCGCAACACCAGCCACACCCCCGCGCGAAGCCGCGGGCGAAACATCGAGGAGAACCATCATGAGCGACACCCCCGCCACGCTGCAGGCCTACGCCTGCGGCAGCCACGACCAGCCGCTGCTGACCCAGACCATCGGCGATTTTTTCGACGACATGGCGCAACGCATGGGTGAGCAGGAAGCCCTGGTCGTGCGGCACCAGAACGCGCGGCTGAGCTACGCCGAGCTCAAGCGCGAGGTCGACCGTCTGGCCAGCGCGATGCTGCGCAGCGGGCTGCGCAGGGGCGACCGCGTCGGCATCTGGGCGCACAACTGCGTCGAATGGGTGCTGATGCAACTCGCCACGGCCAAGGTTGGCATCATCCTGGTCAACATCAACCCGGCGTACCGCGTCGCCGAAGTGGAATACGCGCTGAACAAGGTGGGGTGCAAGGCGCTGGTCACGATGACGCGGTTCAAGACCAGCGACTATCTGGCGATGCTGCGCGAGCTCGCGCCTGAGCTGGCAACGGCGCAGCCGGGCGAGCTGCATGCCGCGCGTCTGCCCGAGCTGCGGCTGATCATGCAACTGGGTGAGCACGACGAGCCGGGGATGCTGCGCTTTGCCGACTGGATGGCCCGCGGCAGTGCCGACGACCCGGCGGTGGCGCAGGCCGCAGCCGGCTTGCGCGCCGATGAGCCGATCAACATCCAGTTCACTAGCGGCACCACCGGCTTCCCCAAGGGGGCGACGCTGACCCACAGCAACATCCTGAACAACGGCTATTTCATCGGCGAGGCGATGAAGCTTACCGCCGCCGACCGGCTGTGCATTCCGGTGCCGCTGTATCACTGCTTCGGTATGGTGCTGGGCAACCTCGCCTGCCTGACGCATGGCGCAACCATCGTCTACCCCAACGACGCGTTCGACCCGCTGCTCACCCTCGAATGCGTGCAGGACGAAGCCTGCACCGGGCTGCACGGCGTGCCGACGATGTTCATCGCCATGCTCGACCATCCGCGCTTTGCCGAGTTCGATCTCTCGACCTTGCGCACCGGCATCATGGCCGGTAGCCCCTGCCCGATCGAGGTGATGAAGCGGGTGGTGCGCGACATGCACCTGTCGGAAATCACCATCGCCTACGGCATGACCGAAACCGCGCCGGTAAGCTGCCAGAGCTCGACCGACACGCCGCTGGACAAGCGGGTGAGCACCGTCGGCCAGGTGCAGCCGCATCTGGAAGTGAAAATCGTCGACCCCGCGACCGGGCAGACCATGCCGCGCGGCAGGCCGGGCGAGCTGTGCACCCGCGGCTATTCGGTGATGCACGGCTACTGGGGCGACGAGGCAAAAACGCGCGAAGCGATCGACGCCGAAGGCTGGATGCACACCGGCGACCTGGCGACGATGGACGCCGAGGGCTATGTGAACATAGTCGGCCGCATCAAGGACATGGTCATCCGCGGCGGCGAGAACATCTACCCGCGCGAGGTCGAGGAGTTTCTCTACCGCCACCCCGACGTGCAGGACGTGCAGGTGGTCGGCGTGCCGGACCCCAAATACGGCGAGGAGCTCTGTGCATGGATCATCCCCAAGCCCGGCACCACGCCGACTGAAGACGCGATCCGCGACTTCTGCAAGGGCCAGATCGCGCACTACAAGATTCCGCGCTACATCCGCTTCGTGCCGAGCTTTCCCCTGACCATCACCGGCAAGGTGCAGAAGTTCAAGATCCGCGAAGCGATGCAGCAGGAGCTTGGCCTGCAGCCCGAAAAAACCGCCTGAGCCCACCATGCCCGTTCTGCCCACCCATCTCAACCCGCGCAGCGCCGAGTTCACCGCCAATGCGCAGGCGATGCAGGCGCTGGTTACCGACCTGCGCGCCCGGCTCGCGCAAGTGGCGCAAGGCGGCGGCGAAGCCGCGCGCGCCAAGCACACCGCGCGCGGCAAGCTGCTGCCGCGCGAACGCGTCGCCGCGCTGCTCGATCCCGGCTCGCCGTTTTTGGAAATCGCGCCGCTGGCTGCGCTGGGGATGTACGACGACGCTGCCCCCGGCGCTGGGCTGATCGCCGGCATCGGCCGCGTGTCCGGGCGCGAGTGCCTGATCGTGTGCAACGACGCCACGGTCAAGGGCGGCACCTACTTTCCGCTCACGGTCAAAAAGCATCTGCGGGCGCAGGAGATCGCGTGCGAAAACCGCCTCCCGTGCATCTACCTCGTCGACTCGGGCGGCGCCAACCTGCCCAACCAGGACGAGGTGTTCCCCGACCGCGACCACTTCGGCCGCATTTTCTACAACCAGGCGACGATGAGCGCCGAAGGCATCGCGCAGATCGCCGTGGTCATGGGATCGTGCACCGCCGGCGGCGCGTATGTGCCGGCGATGAGCGACGAGGCGGTGATCGTTGCCAACCAGGGCACGATCTTTCTCGGCGGCCCGCCGCTGGTCAAGGCGGCCACCGGCGAGGTGGTCAGCGCCGAAGACCTAGGGGGTGGCGATGTGCACACGCGGCTGTCCGGCGTGGCCGACCATCTGGCGCACAACGACGCGCACGCGCTGGACATCGCCCGGAACATCGTCTCGCACCTGCCGCCGCCGCAGCGCGCGGCGATCGACCGCCAGCCGCCGCGCGAGCCGCTGTATCCGGCCGAAGAGCTTTACGGCTGCATCCCCACCGACACGCGCAAGCCCTTCGACGTACGCGAAGTCATCGCCCGGCTGGTCGACGGCTCGGAGTTCGACGAATTCAAGGCGCGCTTTGGCACCACGCTGGTGTGCGGGTTTGCGCACCTGCACGGCCTGCCGGTCGGCATTCTGGCGAACAACGGCATTCTGTTTTCCGACAGCGCGGTCAAGGGCGCGCATTTCATCGAGCTGTGCTGCCAGCGGCGGATTCCGCTGGTGTTCCTGCAGAACATCACCGGCTTCATGGTCGGTCGCAAGGCGGAGAACGAAGGCATCGCCCGGCACGGCGCCAAGCTGGTCACCGCGGTGGCGTGCGCGCAAGTGCCCAAGTTCACGGTGATCGTCGGTGGCTCGTTCGGCGCCGGCAACTACGGCATGTGCGGCCGCGCCTACGGCCCGCGGCAGCTATGGATGTGGCCCAACGCGCGCATCAGCGTGATGGGCGGAGAACAGGCGGCCAGCGTCTTGGCCACGGTTCGGCGCGACGGCATCGAGGCCAAAGGCGGCAGCTGGAGTGCGGAGGAGGAAGAGGCATTCAAGGCGCCGATCCGCGCGCAGTACGAAACCCAGGGCCACCCGTACTACGCCACCGCGCGGCTGTGGGACGACGGCATCATCGACCCGGCCGACACCCGCCGCGTGCTCGCGCTGGGACTCGCCGCGGCGCTGAATACGCCGGTCCCGGAAACGCGGTTTGGGGTGTTTCGCATGTGATGTGTATACTTTCGTTAATTTATACACATTGGAGGCGATGATGCGCACCAATATAGACATCGACGACGAGTTGATGGAAGCCGCGATGCGAGCGGGCCCGTTCAAGACCAAAAAAGAAGCGGTCGAGGAGGGTCTCAAGCTCTTGCGCCGCCGTGCGGCGTATCGCGATTTGCTCGCCTTGCGCGGCAAGCTCCACTGGGAAGACCCGCTGGCCGAATGTGCATCGACTTCAGCCGTCCAGGAGCCCGTCGTGACCTACCCGGTGTCGCCACAAAAACCGGCACACGCCGAGGGCAAAACCGTGGCGCGCAAAAAGCCTGTGCGTAAAGGGTAGCCGCGTGATTCTGGTCGACAGTTCGGTATGGATCGACTTTTTCAACGGCCGCAGTACGCCGCACACCGCCAACTTGGCGAGGCTGCTGGAGGACATGGCGCCGGTGGCAGTTGCCGACCTGGTGCTGTTCGAGGTGTTGCGCGGCTTTCGCGACGAGCGCGACTATCTCGCCGCGCGCAAAACCCTCTCGGCGCTGCCCGTGGTGGAAATCGGTGGCGAGGACAATGCTCTCGAGGCCGCGCAGCACGACCGTTTGCTGCGGGCAATGGGGTACACCATTCGCAGCGCGGTGGATGTGCTGCAGGCCAGTTACTGCATCGACCATGACTACGCGCTGCTGCACAACGATGCCGATTTCGATGTGATGGAAAACCTACGCGGGCTTAAGGTCTGGCGGCATTGACCCGCGTCTTGCTCACGCAACCTGAATGGATGATGTCGCCAATGCCCATGCAAGACTACTTCGTCACCCTCGCCCGCTATCACCTGTGGGCCACGCGCAAGTTGCTCGACGAACACCTGGCCGACCTGCCCGAGGCCGACTATCGTCGTGACTGCGGGCTGTTTTTCAAGAGCATTCATGGCACTTTGAACCATCTGCTCGTGGTCGAGAGTCTCGTCTGGCTGCCGCGCTTTGCCCGCGGCGAAAGCCCGCAGGGCGTGGCGCTGAACGCTGAAGCCGAGCCCGACCGCGCGCGGCTGCGCCAGCGCCTGCTCGACACCGCGCAGGCCTGGATCGACTACGTTCAGCAGCTTCCTGCTGCGCGGTTTGACGCGCCGTTTCGCTATACCAACAGCAAGGGGGTGCTGATGAGCCTGCCGTTTGCGCCGACGCTGGCGCATGTGTTCAACCACGGCACGCATCACCGCGGCCAGATCAGCGCGGCGCTGACCGCGATGCGCCGGCCCGCGCCCGAGCTGGACATTGTCTACATGCTGCAAGCCGAGGCTGCAGCGCAGGGAGTGCGGGCATGAACGCGCCGGTGCGCATGGAGCGCGAAGGCGCGATCGCGCGCGTGGTGCTCGCTCGCCCCGAGGTGCGCAACGCTTTCGATGCGGCGACGATTGCCGCGCTGCACGCCGCGTTCGTCGAGCTCGGCGGCGACGGCGCGGTGCGGGTGATCGTGCTCTCTGCCGACGGCCCGGCGTTCTGCGCCGGCGCCGATCTGCGCTACATGCAGGACATGGCGCAGTACAGCGAGGCGCAGAACCGCGACGATGCGCTGCGGCTGGCGCACATGCTGCGCGCGGTGGCCGAGTGTCCCAAGCCGGTGATCGCCCGCGTGCAGGGCGATGCTTTCGCCGGCGGCGTGGGGTTGGTCGCCGCGTGCGATCTGGCTGTGGCCGCGAGCAGCGCGCGCTTCTGCCTGTCCGAGGTCAAGCTCGGGCTGATCCCGGCGACCATCATGCCCTACGTGCTGCGGGCGATCGGCGAGCGCGCGGCGCAGCGCTACACCCTGACCGCCGAGGTGTTCGACGCCGCGACCGCGCAGCGCAGCGGGCTGGTGCACGAGGTCGCCGCCGATGCCGCAGCGCTCGATGCGCAGGTCGCGCGCTGGGTGCGGCAGTTGCTCACCGCCTCGCCGCAGGCGCTGGCCGCGGCCAAGACCCTGATCGCCGACGTTGCGCATCGCCACGTCGGCGACGCGCTGCTGGCCGACACGGCCGAGCGCATCGCCGCCGCGCGCGCCAGCCGCGACGGATTCGAGGGCATTGCGGCGTTTCTCGCCAAGCGCGCGCCCGACTGGGTGCCGCCCGCGTGAGCGCCAGAGACCGCGCCTGCAATGTTCTTCCGCCAGTTGCCGCATTCGGATGACCTGCCGATGACCGAACCCACTGCCACCCGCTGGACACGCGAGCGCATCGCCGCGCTGCTCGACCTGCCGCTGCCCGAGCTGCTGTGGCAGGCACAGCAGGTGCACCGCGCGCATTTCGACCCGACCGAAATCCAGCTCTCCTCGCTGCTGTCGATCAAGACTGGCGGCTGCGCGGAAGACTGCGCGTATTGCCCGCAGTCGGCGCATTACGACGTTGGCGTGACCGCAGGCAAGCTGATGGACGTCGATGCCGTGCTCGCGCACGCGCAGGCGGCCAGAGACGCGGGCGCCAGTCGCTTCTGCATGGGAGCCGCGTGGCGCGAGCCCAGGGACCGCGATCTGGACAAGATCGAGGCCATCGTGCGCGGCGTCAAGTCGCTGGGGCTGCAGACCTGCATGACCCTGGGCATGCTCACGGCAGGGCAGGCACAGCGCCTGGCCGACGCCGGGCTGGACTACTACAACCACAACCTCGACACCTCGCCCGAGTTCTACGGCCGCATCATCACCACCCGCACCTACCAGCATAGGCTCGACACCCTGCGGCACGTGCGCGCCGCGGGCATGGCCGTGTGCTGCGGCGGCATCGTCGGCATGGGCGAAAGCCGCGCCGACCGCGCCGCGCTTCTGGCCGAACTCGCAGCGCTCGACCCCTACCCCGAATCGGTACCGATCAACGCGCTGGTGCGCGTGGCCGGCACGCCGCTGCAGCACGCGCCCGACCTCGACCCGTTCGAGTTCGTGCGCACCGTCGCCGCCGCGCGCATCGTCATGCCGCGCGCGTGGGTGCGGCTGTCGGCCGGGCGCAAGGAACTGGGCGAGGGCATCCAGGCGCTGTGTTTCCTCGCCGGGGCCAATTCCATTTTCTACGGCGACACCTTGCTGGTCACCGGCAACGCCGAGGTCGAGGCCGACCGCGCGCTGTTCGCCCGGCTCGGGCTGCGCGCCGAAGGTTTCGCCGCGCAGCCGAACGCCCATCGTCTGCCAGATGCGAAGCCTCGCGTCGTGCCGATTGAAGTGCAGGATTGAGAGGTCGATATGTCCCAGGTGTTTCGCAGTCGAGAGTTTCGTCCGGGCAAGGCATGGCACGCATTGCCCATCGCCCGCATGCAGGGCATCACCGTGCGTCTGCACTGGACCGATGCGCCTTACGTCTGGCACGTCAACGATGGTGAGGAAGTCTTCGCAGTGCTCGATGGCACCGTGGACATGCACGTGCGGGAGCGTGGTGTCGAGCGGGTGAGCCGCCTGGCCGCGGGAGATGTGTTCCACGCCGAGGTGGGCTGTGAACATGTTGCGCATCCCGTCGGCGAAGCGCGGGTGCTGGTCGTCGAGCGCGAGGGCAGTCGGTAAGCGCAGGGCGATGGATTCGACATGAACGCGCCGCACATCGACACCCTGCAACTGCTGGCACTGGCCGCGGCGCTGGGCTGGGCCAGTGGGCTGCGGGCGTTTCTGGTGCTGTTCGCGGTTGGCGTCGCCGGGCTGGCCGGTTGGGTTGATCTGCCGCCGGGGCTGCAGCCGCTGGCTTCGCCGGTGGCCGTGGGCATCACCGGGGTGCTGACCCTGCTGGAATTCATCGGCGACAAGATTCCCGGGGTCGACAGTCTGCTCGACTTCATTTCCACGCTGCTGCGAGTGCCCGCCGGGGCGGTGCTGGCGGCCAGCGTGTTCGGCCTCGACCACACCTTCGTTGCCGCGCTCGCCGCGGTGGCCGGCGGTGGGCTGGCCGCGGTGAGCCACGGCACCAAGCTGTCCACCCGCGCCGCGATCAACACCTCGCCCGAGCCGTTTTCCAACGTCGGCGCCTCGCTCAGCGAAGAGGGGCTGGTGCTCGGCGGATTGTGGCTGGCGTGGTCGCATCCGCTGCTGTTCCTGATTGCACTGGCGCTGCTGCTGGTGCTGATGATCTGGTTGCTGCGGCGCAGCTGGCGCTTTGTCCGCGGGCTGGTTTCGCGGCTGGCGCGGCTGTTCAGCGGCCGTGGCGACCCGCCACCGCTGCCGCGCAAGGAGTCTTGATCGTGTTCTCGAAAATCCTGATGGCTAACCGCGGCGACCAGTCCCGGCGTGGCCGGGACGCAGCGGCGAAGCCAGATCGACTGCAGGCGCGCAGCGCCGGAGCAGGCGACCTCGCCGCCGCACCGTTTTGGGAGGACTGACATGTTCTCGAAAATTCTGATCGCCAATCGCGGCGAGATCGCGTGCCGCGTCGCCGCCACCTGCCGCCGGCTGGGCATCGCGACGGTGGCGGTGTATTCCGAGGCCGATGCGCAGGCCGCGCATGTCGCGGCGTGCGACGAGGCGGTGTGCATCGGCCCCGCCGAGGCGGCACGCAGCTATCTCGACGCCGACCGCATCCTCGCCGCGGCGCGGCAGACCGGGGCGCAGGCGGTGCATCCGGGCTACGGGTTTCTCAGCGAAAACGCCGATTTCGCCCGCGCCTGCGCGCAGGCGGGCGTGGCCTTCATCGGCCCGCCGCCGCAGGCGATCGAGGCGATGGGGCTCAAGGCCGAGTCCAAGCGGCTGATGGCCGCTGCCGGGGTGCCGTTGGTGCCGGGCTATCACGCCGCCGAGCAGGGCGACGCGCTGCTGCGCGCCGAGGCCGCGCGCATCGGCTGGCCGGTGCTGATCAAGGCCAGCGCCGGCGGCGGCGGCAAGGGCATGCGCGAGGTGTGGGCCGAGGCCGAGTTCGACGCGGCGCTGGCGTCGTGCCGGCGCGAGGCGCTGGCTGCCTTCGGCAACGACGCGGTGCTGATCGAAAAGCTCGTCGCCAACCCGCGGCATGTGGAAATCCAGGTGTTCGCTGACGCCCACGGCCATTGCCTGTGGCTGGCCGAGCGCGACTGCTCGATGCAGCGCCGGCACCAGAAGGTGATCGAGGAGGCGCCCGCGCCCGGGCTGCCCGAGGCGATGCGCCGCGACATGGGCGCCGCCGCGGTGGCCGCCGCGCGCGCGGTCGGCTATGTCGGCGCCGGCACGGTGGAATTCATCGTCGAGTGCGACGAGCAGGCGCAGCCGCAGCGCTTTTACTTCATGGAAATGAACACCCGGCTGCAGGTCGAGCATCCGGTGACCGAGGCGATCACCGGGCTCGATCTGGTCGAGTGGCAACTGCGCGTGGCTGCCGGGCAGCCGCTGCCGATCGGACAGGATCAGGTGCGGGTGCACGGTCATGCGGTGGAGGCGCGGCTGTACGCCGAAAATCCGCAGGCCGGCTTTCTGCCCGCCACCGGGCGGCTGCAGCGGCTGGCGTGGCCGGCGCATGTGGCGTTCTCGGCGCTGGGCGAGGGCGGCCAGCCGGCGCCGCTGCGCATCGACAGCGGGGTGCGCGAGGGCGACACCATTACCCCACACTACGACCCGATGATCGCCAAGGTCATCGCCTGGGGGTCGACGCGCGAGCAGGCGCTGGCCCGGCTGCGCCGCGGCCTGGCCGACAGTCGGGTGGTCGGCCTGCACACCAATCTGGCGTTTCTGCAGCGGCTGCTGGCCTCTCCCGCGTTCGCCGCGGCACGGCTGGACACCGGGCTGATCGCGCGCGAGCAGGACGCGCTGCTCGCCACCCCGGCGATTCCGCTGCATCTGGCCTGCGCCGCGGTGGTCGCGGCGATGCTGCATGGGCAGCGGGGCGAAGCGGCCGACCCCTGGGCCGCGGCCGACGGGTTCAGCAACGGCTGCGGGCTGTTGCGGCCGCTGCGGCTGGCCAGCCCCTGGGGCGAGCTGGCCTGCACCCTGGCGCAGGGCGCGGGCGAGCTTCGGCTGCGCGCGCCCGGGCTGGCTTCGGCCGAGCCGCTGCGTTTTGCCGCGCAAAGCGGCG
>CAYMDM010000026.1:0-31769 GCA_964389235.1 uncultured Burkholderiaceae bacterium | reverse complement strand
CGCCTGGCTGCCGCTGGCCGCCGCGCTGCTGCTGGCCGGCTGCACCACGGTCGGGCCGAATTTCAAGCCGCCCGCCGCGCCCGCGGTGGCGAACTACACCGCCGCACCGCTGCCGGCACAGACCGCCTCGGCAGCCGGTGCGCTGGGCGGGGCGCAGCGCTTCGTCGCCGCGCAAAGCATCGCGCCCGACTGGTGGAAGGCCTTCGGCTCGTCCCAGCTCGACGCGCTGGTGCAGCAGGCGCTGCAGCACAGCCCGACCCTGGCCGCGGCCGAGGCGACGCTGCGGCAGGCACAGGAAACCTACGCCGCGCAGGCCGGCTCGACGCTGTACCCCACGGTCGGCGGCAAGCTCGGCCTCAGCCGCAACCAGGTCAACGCCGCCAGCGCCGGCCAGCCCGGTGACAAGACCTCGGTCTACAACCTCTACAACGCCGGCGTCGCGGTCAACTACAACTTCGACCTGTTCGGCGGCAACCGCCGCGCGCTCGAAGCGCTGGCGGCGCAGACCGACGTGCAGCGCTACCAGCTCGATGCCGCGCGGCTCACCGTGGCGGGCAATGTGGTCACCGCGGCGATCACCCAGGCGCAGCTGGCGGCGCAGATCGCCGCGACCGAGGCCATCGTCAAAGCCCAGTCCGAGCAACTGGCGATTGCGCAGAAGCGCTTCGAACTCGGCGCGGTGGCGCGCGCCGACGTGCTGCCGCTGCAGACCCAGCTCGAGCAGACCCGCGCCAGCCTGCCGGCGCTGCGCAACAAGCTGGAGCAGACCGAGCACCTGCTGGCCGTGCTCACCGGCCAGCCGCCGGGCGCCGCGCAACTGCCGAAGTTCACCCTGGCAGACTTCACCCTGCCGACCGAGCTGCCGGTGGTGGTGCCCTCGAGCCTGCTGCAGCAGCGACCCGATGTGCAGTCGAGCATGGCGCTGCTGCACGCGGCCACCGCGCAATATGGCGTGGCGGTGTCCAACCTCTATCCGCAGATCAACCTCAGCGCCAGCCTGGGCACGCAGGCGCTGACCGCCGGCGCCTTGTTCGGCCCCGGCTCCATCGTCTGGCAACTGGCCGGCAGCCTGGCGCAGCCGCTGTTCAACGCCGGGCTGAAATCCGCCGCCAACGCCGCCGAAGCCAGCCTGCAGGCCGCCGGCGCGAACTACCAGCAGACGGTGCTGCAGGCGCTGCGCAACGTCGCCGATGCCTTGCGCGCGCTGGACAACGATGCGCAGGCGCTGGCCGCGCAGAGCGCGGCCGATGCGTCGGCGCAGCAGTCGCTGGCGCTGGCGCAGCAGCAGCTCAAGCTCGGCGCGACCAGCTATCTGCAGCTGCTGACCGTGCAGCAGCAGGCGCAGCAGGCGCGAATCAACCTGCTGGCGGCGCAGGCGCAGCGCCTGGCCGACAGCGCCGCGCTGTATCAGGCCATGGGCGGCGGGGTGGTCGGCGCAAACGCAGCGGGTTCGAGCGCCAACCCCGGCGCAATGCCCGTCGCCGCCCGCTGAAACCCCGTCCGATCCGTTCGCCCCTCACTCCAAGCACGCCCGATTTTTCCGGAGCCCCCGATGACCAAAGCCACGACCAAACGCATGATCATCATGCTCATCATCGCCGCGATTCTGATCGGCGGGGTGGCGTGGTTCCAGCACTTCAAGAACACCATGATCGCCAAGGCGATCAAAGGCATGCAGAACCCGCCGCAGACCGTGTCGACAGTGGTGGCGCAGATGTCGAGCTGGCAGCCGCAGATCGAGGCCATCGGCAATCTGCATGCCAGCCAGCAGGCCACGCTCAGCCCGCAGTCGGCCGGGGTGGTGACTGCGCTGCACTTCGAGTCCGGGCAGAAGGTGCGCGCGGGGCAGCTGCTCGCGCAAGTGAACGACGCGCCGCAGCGCGCACAACTGGCGCAGCTGCAGGCGCAGGTCGGGCAGGTGCAGGCGCAGCTCGATCTGGCGCTGGTCAACCTCAAGCGCGATCAGGAGCAGTTCAAAATCCAGGCCGTCGCGCAGGCGGTGGTCGACAGCGACGAAGCAAACGTGAAGGCGCTGCAGGCGCAGCTCAAGGCGCTTTCCGAGCAGATCAACGCGCAGAAGGCGGTGGTCGCGCAGGCGTCCATCGTCGCGCCGTTCTCCGGGGTGCTGGGCATTCGCCAGGTCAACCTCGGCCAGTATCTGGCGCCGGGCACGCCGGTGGTCACACTGCAGGCGCTGGACCCGATGGACATCGACTTCACGGTGCCGCAGAGCCAGATCGACCTGGTGCATGTGGGCATGAATGCCGAGGTCACGACCAACGCGGTGCCGGGCAAGACCTTCACCGCCAAGATCATCGCGGTGGAGCCGCAGGTCAACACCGCCACGCGCAACCTCACGGTGCGCGCGCGCATCCCCAACCCCAAGGGCGAGCTGCTGCCCGGGGTGTTTGCGACGGTGAAAATCAAGGATGGATCGCAGCGTGACTACGTCACCCTGCCCAACGCCGCGATCGCCTACAACCCGTACGGCGCGACGGTGTTCGTGGTGAAGGACGACGGCAAGGGCCCGGACGGCAAACCCAAGCTGGTGGCCGATCAACGCTTCGTCTCCACCGGGCTGACCCGCGGCGACCAGGTCGCGGTGACCGAGGGATTGAAACCCGGTGACGTGGTGGTCACCGCCGGGCAGCTCAAGCTGCGCAACGGAACCCCGGTGCTGATCAACAACAGCGTGCAGCCGGCCGACAGCGCACACCCGCAGGTGCCCAACTCCTGACGCCCGCTTGGCGCGGCCAATCTGCTTGACCTGCCGCGCGCCGCCGCCCCCTTCGATCCGCCCTGCGACGAGCCCGACCCATGAACAAGAAATTCACCGACATTTTCATCGACCGCCCGGTGCTGGCCATCGTCGTGAGCCTGGTGATCCTGGTGCTGGGTCTGCGCTCGCTTGGGCTGCTGCCGGTGCTGCAGTATCCGTACACCCAGAACGCGGTGGTGACGGTCACGACCGCCTACCCTGGCGCCGACGCCAACCTGGTCGCCAGCTTCATCACCACCCCGCTGGAAAACGCCATCGCGCAGGCCAACGGCATCGACTACATGACCTCGTCGAGCGTGCAGAGCGTGAGCACCATCACCGCCAACCTGCGGCTGAATTACGACCCCGACAAGGCGCTGACCGAAATCAACACCAAGGTCAACTCGGTGCTCAACCAGTTGCCGCCGTCGGCGCAGAAACCGGTGCTGACGGTGTCGATCGGACAGACCATCGACGCGATGTACATCGGCTTCTATAGCGATGTGCTCAAGCCCAACCAGATCACCGACTACATCGTGCGCTCGGTGCAGCCGCGGCTGCAGGCCATCGACGGTGTGCAGACCGCCGAAATCCTCGGCGCGAAAAACTTCGCGCTGCGCGCCTGGCTCGACCCCAACAAGCTCGCCGCCTATGGCCTGACCGCCGCTGACGTGTACGCGGCGCTGGCCGCGAACAACTACCTCTCGGCCACCGGCAACACCAAGGGCCAGATGGTGCAGATCAACCTCTCGGCCAACACCGACCTGAAGTCGCTCGAAGGCTTCAAGAACATGGTGGTCAAGACCGTCAACGGCCAGGTGGTGCGGCTCGACCAGGTGGCCGACGTGACCCTGGGCTCGGATGACTACGACAGCTCGGTCGCCTTCGACGGCAAGTCCTCGGTGTTCATCGGCATCCAGGTCGCGCCCGGTGCCAACCTGCTCGACGTGGTCGCCCGGGTGCGCAAGGAGTTTCCGGACATCCAGAAGCAACTGCCCGCGGGGCTGAGCGGGGACATCGTTTACGACTCGACCAAGTTCGTCAACGCCTCGATCGACGAGGTGGTCAAGACCCTGGTCGAAGCGGTGCTCATCGTCACCCTGGTGGTGTTCGTCTTCCTCGGCTCGCTGCGCTCGGTGATCATCCCGCTGGTGGCCATCCCGCTGTCCATCGTCGGCACCTTCACCATCATGCTGGCGCTGGGCTACTCGATCAACCTGCTGACCCTGCTGTCCATCGTGCTGGCGATCGGCCTGGTGGTCGACGACGCGATCATCGTGGTCGAGAACATCAGCCGCCACATGGAAGAAGGCATGAGCCGGCATGATGCGTCCATCCGCGCCGCGCGGGAGCTGGCCAACCCCATCATCGCGATGACCATCGTGCTGGTCGCGGTGTATGTGCCCATCGGCTTCATGGGCGGCCTCACCGGCGCGCTGTTCACCGAGTTCGCGTTCACCCTGGTCGGCACGGTGGTGATCTCGGCCATCATCGCGCTGACCCTGTCGCCGATGATGTGCTCGCGGCTGCTCAAGGTGCCCGACCCGAACAGCCGCAGCTGGCAGGATCGGCTGGTGCTGTTCCTCGACCGCACTTTCAACCGCCTGCACAAGCGCTACGAGCGCTTGCTGCACGGTTCGCTCAACCACCTGCCGGTGACCGCGGTGATGGCCGTGCTCATCCTTGGCTCGATTTACTTCCTCTACTCCACCTCGATGTCCGAGCTGGCGCCGCAGGAAGACCAGGGCGTGCTGATCACCGCGTCGTTCAACAACCCCACCGCCACGCTAGCGCAACGGCAGCTCTACGCCGAGCAGGTGTACGACGTGTTCAAGACCTTCCCGGAAACCGATCACGTGTTCCAGCTCAACACCCCGAGCCAGGTGATCGCCGGCATGGTGCTCAAGCCCTGGGACGAGCGCAAGCAGACGGCTTCGCAGATTCAGCCGGTGCTGCAGCAAAAGCTCAACCACATCGCCGGCAGCCAGATCGCGGTGTTCCAGCCGCCGCCGCTGCCTGGCGCGCGCGGGCTGCCGATCCAGTTCGTCATCACCACCACCGAGCCGGTGGACCGGCTGTATCAGGTGTCGCAGAAGTTCCTGCAGGATGCGCTCAAGTCCGGTCAGTTCATTTTTCTGCAGTCCGATCTGCGCATCGACCTGCCGCAGACCCACATTGAAATCGACCGCAACATGGCCGCGCAGCTCGGGCTGAACATGCAGGACATCGGCTCGGCGCTGTCGGCGATGATGGGCGGTGGCTACGTCAACTTTTTCGAGCTCGACGGCCGCTCGTACAAAGTCATCCCGCAGGTGGCGCAGAAATACCGGCTCAACGCCGATCAGCTCAAGCACTACTACGTGCGCGCCTCAAGTGGCGCGATGGTGCCGCTGTCCACCGTCGTGCACCTGACCACCACGGTGCAACCCGAGACCATCAACCACTTCCAGCAGCTCAATTCGGCGACCATCCAGGGCGTGTCGCTGCCGACCATTTCGCAAGGGCAGGCGTTGGACAATCTGGTCGCGCTGGCCAAGCAAACGCTGCCGGCCGGCTACAACTACGACTTCGCCGGCCCGTCGCGGCAGTATGAACAGGAGACCGGCGGACTGGTGCTGACCTTCGCGTTCGCGCTGATCATCATCTTCCTCGCGCTGGCCGCGCAGTTCGAGAGCTTCCGCGACCCGGTCATCATCCTGGTGTCGGTGCCGATGGCGATTTCCGGCGCGCTGCTGTTCATCAACCTGGGCATCGGCCGCGCCACCCTCAACATCTACACCGAGGTCGGCCTGGTCACGCTCATCGGGCTGATTTCCAAGCACGGCATTCTGATCGTCGAATTCGCCAACAACCTGCAGCGCGAGGGCATGAGCAAACGCGAGGCGATCGAACACGCGGCTGGCATGCGGCTGCGGCCGATTCTGATGACCACCGCGGCGATGGTGCTGGGCGTGCTGCCGCTGATCCTCGCAACCGGCGCCGGCGCGGTCAGCCGCTTCAACATGGGGCTGGTCATCGCCTCGGGCCTGTCGATCGGCACTCTGTTCACCCTGTTCGTCGTGCCGGCGATGTACATGCTTCTCGGCGCCGACCACCACCGCGAAGCGCGCGCGCAGGAACTGCGCGAAAGCGAAGCAGCGGCGCTGAACGCCCCGGGCGGCCGCAGCGACCCCTCGACCGCGCATTGAGGCAACAGCGGAGCGAGCTCGGCGCGTCCGGGCTCGCCCCGGCTCAAACCGCACCGGCCTTCGGGCCGGCTTTTTTTCGCTTCACACCTGCTTACAGCCCCGTGCGCCCACGCGTCCGCACCAGCCGGATGCCGGCGTTGAAGGTCGCATGGCGCCTTGCCATGTTCACCCTACGGAGGATCCCGATGTCCGCCCGATTTGCCGCTCCCCTGTTCCTCGCCACCGCGCTGCTCGCTGGCGCGCCTGCCGCATTCGCCGCCCCGCAGCCCGAAATGATGCGCGCGCTCCACAGCCTGCAACAGGCGCGCTTCGACCTGCAGCGCGCCGCACCGAACAAAGGCGGCTGGCGCGTGCATGCCATCCAGCAAGTCGATGCTGCAATCGCCTCGGTGCGAGCCGGCATCCGCTACGCCAACCAGCACTAAACGCTCGACTGCGGCGTGGGCTCGCCAGCGCACGCTGACGCCGCGCTCGCCGCCGCGCCGACGGTTGCGCCGCGGGCCATGCGCCAAGTCTGCGCACACCCTGCTGCCGCATCGCGCTGTGCCGAGGTTCTCGCCGCCATGAAGCGTGGAGCACCACGCTTTCGCTGGTCGGTCATCGCTTTTCCCTAGCATGGGTCGCAGCGGGCAGACTAGCCCGCTCCGGCGGGTCGCCCCATCGCTCGCGCCCGCCGGCCAATCGACTTCAGGGAAAGGATCGAACCATGAGCATTTTCGGCACCATACTGGCCAAACTCGGTTTCGGCGGCGACAAGGCTGCAGCACCCGCCCCCGCGGCGGCACCGACCGCTGCCGCACCGGCCCCCGCGCCCACCGCCACCGCCGCACCCGGCCCCGCGCCGATCAGCGAAGTCGACGTGCTGGCCAAGCTCGAAGGCCTGGCCGCGCACAACCCCGAGAAACTGAACTGGCGCGTATCCATCGTCGATCTGCTCAAGCTGCTCGGCCTGGACAGCAGCCTGTCCGCACGCAAGGAACTCGCCACCGAACTCGGCTGCCCCGTCGACAAAATGGGCGACTCGGCGCAGATGAACATGTGGCTGCACAAAACCGTGCTGCGCAAGCTGGCCGAAAACGGCGGCAACATTCCGAAGGAACTGCTGGACTGAACTCTGGCCTTTGGCGCGGGACGCGGGGCCGATGGCCCCGCCCCGATCAGCAGAGTGCTCCACCGTGTAGGCAGAACGCGCTCGACCGGGCCTTCGCAATGGCAACGCCGGCGGTCGTCCGCGTCTGAGTCCGTCAAAAATTCTCGGCTATTCTCTCAAGCTCGGCCGCAATGGGCCGTTGATTACAAGGCCAACGGAGCGTTTCGTTGGACGACAGCCTAATAACTTGGGAGGTTTCATGCGCAGTCACGGAAGTTTGCCGATCGTTTTCAGCCTGTTGCTCCTCGCCGGTTGCGCCTCGCAGCCCGCCAAGCAGAGCGCCGCCGCGCCCGAACCGGCCAAGCCGGCCGCCAGCACCCAGGCTGCTGCCACCGACAGCGGGCGCGCGCAAAAGTCGGTCGATGGCTCGTTCGAGGGCGAGGTGATCGGCAAGCCCGTTGCGGGCAGCAAGTTCAGCAAGGTGAAAATCGGCATGTCTTTCCGCGAGGTGACCAGGCTGATCGGCGCGCCCGATGACATGCAGCGTTACGAAACCGGCAAACGCTGGATCCCGTTTTATTTCGGCAATGACGCGCAGCGCGTCGAAACCCTGTACCGCGGCGAGGGCTGCCTGACGTTCACGGGCGGCAATGTGTTCGGCGGCGGCGGTGAACAGCTCATCCGCATTACCGTCGACCCGAAGGGCGCCTGCATGGGCTGATCGCTTCAGCCTCCCTGCACCGCCACGCTGCGCAGCGGCCGGCCAGCGCGGCGTTCCCAGTCGGCTTTCTGGTCGGGGCCGATCGGGCCGAGGTTGAAGTAACGCGCCTCGGGGTGGGCGAGATAGAAGCCGCTGACGCTGGCCGCCGGCAGCATCGCCCATGATTCGGTCACGCTCATGCCGATGTCGGCGGCGCCGAGCACCCGGAACATCTCGCCCTTGACCGAGTGCTCGGGGCAGGACGGATAGCCCGGGGCGGGGCGGATGCCGCGGTACTGCTCGGCGATCAGCGCTGCGTTGTCGAGTTGCTCGTCGCGGGCGTAGCCCCACAGCTCGGTGCGCACGCGCTGGTGCATGCGCTCGGCCAGTGCTTCGGCCAGGCGGTCGGCCAGCGCCTTGAGCAGAATGGCCGAGTAGTCGTCCTGCTCGGCCTCGAAGGCTTTTTCGCGCGCTTCCACACCGATGCCGGCGGTGACCGCGAACACGCCGATGTAATCATCCACCCCGGGCGGGCCGATGAAGTCGGCCAGCGCTCGGTTGGGGCGGGGCACGCCGTCGATCGCCGGACGCTCGGTCTGCTGCCGCAGCCCGTACCAGATCATCAGCTCGGTGCTGCGGCTTTCATCCGTGTAGAGCACGATATCGTCGCCGCGGCTGTTGGCCGGCCAGAAGCCCAGCACCGCATGTGCGCTCAGCCAGCGACCGTCGATCAGCTTGCCCAGCATCGCCAGCGCGTCCTGGTAGACGCGGGTGGCGGCTTCGCCGACCACTTCGTCGCGCAGGATGTCCGGGTATTTGCCGGCCAGGTCCCAGGTCTGGAAAAACGGCGTCCAGTCGATGTAGTCCCTGAGTTCGGCCAGGCTCACGTTGCGGAACACCCGCCGGCCGATGAACGTCGGCTTCGGCGGGGTGTACGCGGCCCAGTCGATGCGCGTGGGGTTGGCGCGCGCGGCTTCGAGGCTGACCAGCGGGGTCTGCTTGCGGCCGGCGTGCAGCTCGCGCACCCGGTCGTAGTCGGCCCGCACCTCGGCGACGAAGGCTTCGCGCTGTTCGCTCAGCAACCCCTGCGCGATGCCGACGCTGCGCGAGGCGTCGGGCACGTAGACCACCGGGCCGTCGTAATGCGGAGCGATTTTCACCGCGGTGTGCACCCGGCTGGTCGTCGCACCGCCGATCAACAGCGGGGTGGCGCGTACGCGGAACCATTCGTCGCGCTGCATTTCGGCGGCGACGTGCTGCATTTCTTCCAGGCTCGGGGTGATCAGCCCGGACAGGCCGATGATGTCGGCGTTTTCCTCGCGCGCCTTGGCCAGGATGTCCTTGGCCGGCACCATCACCCCCATGTTGATGACTTCGTAGTTATTGCACTGCAGGACGACGGTGACGATGTTCTTGCCGATATCGTGCACATCGCCCTTGACCGTGGCAATGACGATCTTGCCGCGTGAACGCACGTCCTGCCCGGCGGCAGCCATCGCCTCTTTCTCGGCCTCGATGTAGGGCAGCAGGTGGGCAACCGCCTGCTTCATCACCCGCGCGCTCTTGACCACCTGCGGCAGGAACATCTTGCCGGCGCCGAACAGATCGCCGACCACGTTCATCCCCGCCATCAGCGGGCCTTCGATGACCTGCAGCGGCCGCCCGCCCTGGGCTTCGATCTGCCGCCACATCGCCTCGGTGTCCTCGTCGATGAAGTCGGTGATGCCGTGCACCAGTGCGTGTTCCAGCCGCTTTTCCAGCGGCAGCTCGCGCCACGCGAGCTTGGCCGATTCGTCCTTGGCCGCGCCTTTGACTGCCTCGGCAATCTCCAGCAGCCGCTCGGTGGCGTCGGGGCGGCGGTTGAGCACCACGTCTTCAACGCGCTCGCGCAGCTCGGGGTCGAGGTCGTCGTACACCCCGATCATGCCGGCGTTGACAATGCCCATGTCCATGCCGGCGCGGATGGCGTGATACAGGAACACGGTGTGGATCGCCTCGCGCACCGGCTCGTTGCCGCGGAAACTGAACGACACGTTCGACACTCCGCCCGATACCTTTGCCCCCGGCAGATTCGCCTTGATCCAGCGCGTGGCCTCGATGAAATCGACCGCGTAATTGGCGTGTTCCTCGATGCCGGTGGCGATCGCAAAGATATTGGGGTCGAAAATGATGTCCTCGGGCGGAAAGCCCACCTCCTCGACCAGGATGCGGTAAGCGCGCGCGCAGATGTCCTTGCGCCGCTGCAGGGTGTCGGCCTGGCCCTGTTCGTCGAACGCCATGACCACAGCCGCCGCGCCATAGCGCCGCACCAGCCGCGCCTGGCGCTTGAACTCGGCCTCGCCCTCTTTCATCGATATCGAGTTGACCACCGCCTTGCCCTGCACGCAGCGCAGCCCGGCCTCGATCACCTCCCATTTCGACGAGTCGATCATCACCGGCACGCGGGCGATGTCGGGCTCGGTGGCCAGCAGGTTGAGAAAGCGCACCATCGCGGCCTTGCTGTCGAGCATGGCCTCGTCCATGTTGACGTCGATGATCTGCGCGCCGTTTTCCACCTGCTGCCGTGCGACGGCCAGCGCCTTGTCGTATTCGCCGGCGAGAATCATGCGGGCGAATGCCTTCGACCCGGTGACGTTGGTGCGCTCGCCGATGTTGACGAACAGCGAGCCGGGGCCGATGGCCAGCGGCTCCAGGCCAGCGAGCATCAGCGGAGGCATAGACAGCACGGCCTCGCCGCGCTCGGCGGCCGCATCGGAAAGGGTCTGGGTGGTCATGGCGTCAGGGGGTGCGGCGACCGCGGCCAGCGCGGTCCGTGGGCAGCGAGCGCCGTTGCATCAACCAAGCCTGACGCCGGGCAGCGGCTGCGCCGCGTTCCCAAGCGCTGCAGCGCTCCTTGGTGGCCGTCATTTTAGGCGGCGATTCCGTCGCACCCGCGGCCGCGCTTTGCGCCTACCATCGCAGCGTTACACGCCGCGTCATGTCATGTTCGGCCGCAAGTCTCCGCCTCCTCAGTCCGTCTGGGCGCCGCGCATCGCCCAGCTGCTGCTGCGCCAGCCCGGCCACCGTCTGCGCCCGGAAGACGCGGTGCTGATCGCCAACCGCATGCAGGTGCGGTTTCTGCGCGCCGGCACGCGGTTCATCGAGCAGGACGACGAAAGCCACGACGGCACCATCATGATGCTGCTCGACGGGGAGGTCAGCGTCGAAAAAACCCCGCGGCATCAGGGCGACAGCGTGGTCGTGTCCATCGCCAAGCCGGGGCAGATGTTCGGCGAGATGGGGGTGCTGCTCGACGCCCCGCGCACCGCCAGCTGCGTGGCCTACACCGACGTTGCGCTGGCCGAGCTCAGCCGCGCTGCGCTCGACGAACTGGTGGACAAGCACCCGGCCGCCGCCGCGCGGCTGGCGCTGGGCATTGCCAGCCGGCTGGCCGAGCATCTGCGCGACACCTCGAACAAGCTCAGCGCGATGAACCGGCTGGTCAGCGCGATGCACCCGGCGATCACCGCGCAGTCCCTCGGCCTGCGCTCGGGCTTTCTGCCCAGCGAATTCGGCCGCACCACCCAGCTGCCGCCGGACACGACTTCCGGCAGCTGAAACGGCGTGCAGCCACCCGGCCGGGCGCGCGCCCGGGCGGCCGCGCCTGCGCCGCGCGAGGGCTGAGCGCTGGGGTTACGCCGCCTGCGCGTAAAACGGCCCGCGGCCGACGAGCAGCCGGGGGTGTTCGCGGCGCACGGCCTGACCGATCGCGGCGATGTGGTCGGGCGTGGTGCCGCAGCAGCCGCCGACGATGTTGACCAGCCCTTCGGCGGCAAAGTCGTGCAGCAGCCGCGAGGTGACCTCCGGGGTTTCGTCGAACCCGGTGTCGCTCATCGGGTTGGGCAGCCCGGCGTTGGGGTAGCAGGAAATGAAGGTATCGGGCGCGGCCTTGGCCAGCTCCTGCAGGTACGGTCGCATCAGCGCGGCGCCCAGCGCGCAGTTCAGCCCCACCGCCAGCGGCTGGGCGTGGCGCACGCTGGCCCAGAACGCCGGCACCGTCTGCCCCGACAGAATGCGCCCCGACGCGTCGGTGACCGTGCCGCTGATGATCAGCGGCAGCCGCTGCCCGCTTTGCTCGAACCATTCATCGATCGCAAACAGCGCAGCCTTGGCGTTGAGGGTGTCGAAAATGGTTTCGACCAGGAACAGATCCACCCCTTCCTCGCCCAGCGCCCGCGCCTGCTCGAAGTAGGCGGCACGCAGCTCCTCGAAGGTGACGTTGCGCGCGCCGGGGTCGTTGACGTCGGGGCTGATGCTGGCGGTCTTGGGCGTTGGCCCGAACGCCCCGGCGACAAAACGCGGCTTGTCGGCAGTGGTGAACTTGTCGGCGCTGGCGCGGGCGATGCGCGCTGCCGCCCGGTTCATTTCATCGACCAGCCCGGCCATGCCGTAATCGTCCTGCGCAATCGAGGTCGCGCCGAAGGTATTGGTTTCGACGATGTCGGCGCCGGCGGCAAAGTAGCCGTCGTGGATGTCGGCAATGATTTGTGGCTGGGTCAGGTTGAGCAACTCGTTGTTGCCCTTGACGTCGCGCGGCCAGTCCTTGAACCGCTCGCCGCGGTACTGCGCTTCGCTGAGCTTGAAGCGCTGGATCATCGTGCCCATCGCCCCGTCGAGAATCAGAATGCGCTGGCGCAGCAGCTCGGGCAACTGCGCGCCGCGGGAGTAGGCGGGAGGGGCGGGGCGGGTCGGTGTGTTCATGGCCCGGATGTTAGGGCCGACGCCGCAGCGGGGCTGATGCGCACGCATAGCGCCCATCCAACACGGCGGCCAGGGCTGCGGCAACGTGTCGCAGCGCCAGCGACGGCTTCGCTGCCTAGCATCAAAGCCTTCCGATAACGATGGCCCACGCGGCGCTGGCGCCGACGTCGGGCGCCCTCCCTGGAGTCTGTCGATGCCCCGTTTTCTTGCCGCCGCAGCGCGGGCGACCACGCCCGCGAAACCTTGTTCTCTCTCCCCTTCCCGCCGCGTGGCGTCCCCGCTGTTGCGCGCGGGTCTGGCTGCCGGGCTGCTGGCCTCGCCGGCGCTGGCGCTGGCTTGCGCGACCTGCGGCTGCACCCTGTCGACCGACGCGGCCACGGGCTTTGGCGCCACGCCGGGCTGGCGCATCGGGCTGCAGTTCGACTATATCCCCCAGACCCAGCTGCGCAGCGGCACACAGGCCGTGTCGGCCGCGCAGGTCGCGGCGATCAACGACGCCGGCGGCAACCAGGAGGTCGAAAAAGCCACCTACAACCGCTACACCACCTTGAGCCTGGCCTACAGCCCCAGCGCCGACTGGAGCGTGACCGCGCTGATCCCTTACATCAGCCGCAGCCACACCACCTATGGCGCGGCGACCACCGACCAGCTCACCCCGGACAACGTCAGCGGCGCCACCGTCCACGGCCTGGGCGACGTCAAGCTGATCGCCGCCTGGCAAGGGCTGCTGCCTACGCGCAATCTCGGGCTGCAACTGGGCGTGAAGCTGCCCACCGGCAACTACGGCGGCCCGAACGCCGACGGCACCGGCGTCGTCGGCCGCAACCCGACCGCGTTTTCCACCGGGCCCAACGCGCAGCAGCCCAGCCCCGGCAATCTGCTGGACACCAGTCTGCAGGCCGGCACCGGCAGCACCGACCTGATCGTCGGCGCCTACTACTTCCAGGCGGTCAGCCAGAACGTCGACGCGTTTGCCAACGGCCAGTTCCAGGCCGCGGTCGCGCACAAGCTCGACCAGCCGGGGCAGGACTACCGGCCCGGTAATCTGGCTACCGTCAGCTTCGGGCTGCGATATGTGGAAAACCCGGCGCTGGTGCCACAGGTGCAGCTCAACCTCAGCCGCAAAAGCCACGACCAGGGCGCGCTGGCCGACACCACCGACACCGCCGGCACCGTCGCCTACGTGAGCCCAGGGCTGACCGCGACCGTCGCCGGCATGCAGATCTACGGCTTTGTGCAACTGCCGGTCTACAGCCGACTCGACGGCTACCAGCTGTTTCCTCGCTGGACCGCGACGGTCGGGGTGAGCAAGGCGTTCTGAACCGGCCGAGCATGTCCGCTGTTCCTTTGCCCGCACCGGCGCGCGCCCGTCGCACGGCACTGCGGGCGATCTCGGCCGCGGCGCTGGCGCCGCTGGCTGCGGTGCTGGCCCCGCGCGCCCGCGCCGACACGTTGCAGGTCGGCGCCCCGGCGCCGCCGCTGACCCTGCACACCCTGGCCGGGCAAACGATCTCCACCCCCGCGCTGCACGGCGATGTGGTCATCCTCGCGTTCTGGGCGACCTGGTGCGACCCCTGCCGCGAAGAGCTGCCACTGCTCTCAGCCTTTGCCGCCCGCCACGCCGCGCAAGGGTTGCGGGTGCTGGGATTCTGTCTGGATGACCCGTCGCGGCTGGCCGAGGTGCGGGCGGTGGCCCAGACCCTGAGCTTTCCGGTCGGGCTGCTCGGCAGCGCTTACGCTGGCGGGTATGGGCGCATCTGGCGGCTGCCGGTGAGCTTTGTCATCGACCGCTGCGGCCGGCTGGCCGACAATGGCTGGGATGATGCCCACCCGGCATGGACCGAGGCGCGGCTGCGCCAAGTGGTCAAGCCGCTGCTGGCGCAACCGGGCTGCGCCGCGTCTGCCGCCGCGGGCGCTCTGCGTTGAAGCGATCAAACCCTCCCCATTCTCGATGGACATTTTTGTGAAAGGAGCCCCGATGGCACACCGTTCCCCCCGCCCCGCGCTGCGCGTGCTCGCAGCGGCCGGGCTGTCGCTGGCCTTGCTCGCTCCGGCGTTTGCCGCCAGCCTCAAAATCGAAGACCCGTGGATTCGCTGGCTGCCGGCCAACCTGCCGGCCGGCGGCTACGCCAAGGTGGTCAACGACGGCGACAAGACCGTTGAAATCGTCGGCGCCTCCAGCCCGAAATACGGCCAGGTCATGCTGCACCAGACCGTCGACCAGGGCGGGATGATGAAAATGCTGCACGTCGATTCGATTCCGATTCCCCCGCATAAAAGCATGAGCTTCGCCCCTGGCGGCTATCACATCATGCTGATGCAGCCCAAGCCGGGCATCGAGCCGGGGCAGAAAATCCCGGTGACCCTGGAGCTCAAGGGCGGGGAGAAAATCACCGCGCAGTTCGAGGTGCGCAAACCCGATGCCGGCGCGCCGGGCAGTGGCGGCGGCATGGGCGATATGAAAGGCATGCACATGCAGCATTGATCGCCGCGCGGCGACGGGCCTACCGGCACACACGGCCGGCGCCGGCCGCGCAGACTGCATCGGCCAGGAAGGGTGGCGACGGCGTGGCAGCGCCGCGCTGCGGGGTTCAGTGCGCGGTGAAGCCGATCGGCCGGGCGGCGCGGTTGCGACTGGCATCCAGATCGCGCACGGCGATCGCGTGGCGGCCGTCGAGCTTGGCCGCGCCAAAGGCGTTGGTCAGCAGCCGGCGCAGTTCGCGCGGCTTGCAGTGCTCCAGCGCGGCCAGCACTTCGTCGGCCAGTTCCTCCGGAAACTGCTCGCCCCAGGCGTGGCTGCCGCGCAGTTCGCGGTAGAGGTTGGCGGCGATCGCGCGGGTGCCGGCGGCGTCGGGCGCGGGAATGTCGTAGACGTTCAGGCGGTTGAGAATCGGCTCGGGGATGTGCGCGGCGTCGTTGGCCGTGGCCACCCAGATCACGCTGGTCGCGTCGATCGGCACTTCGGCGAACTCGTCGACGAATTCGCGCGCGGTATCGGCTTCGAGCAGGGTGTAGAGCGCGCCCAGCGGGTCGTACTGCGCAGCGGCGGCGGCCTTGTCGATTTCGTCAACCACCACCACCGGATTGGCGTATTCGCCGCCGACCAGCGCGTCGAACACCTTGCCGGGGCGGGCGTTTTTCCACTGCGACGAGGCGCCGGACAGAATCCACCCCGCAGTCAGCGCGTTCATCGGCGCCACCGTGCAAGTCGTGCCCAGAAGCGCCGAGACGCGGCGGGCGAAATGGGTCTTGCCGATGCCCGGCTCGCCCAGCAGCAGCATCGGCACGATTTCCACCGGGTCGCGGCTGTCGGCGCAAAGCGCCAGGCTGCGGGCGATGTCGCGCAGCGGCTCGGCGAAGTTCGGCAGCTCGGCGAGCAGCGCGTCCATCGGCGGGGCGTCATTGGGCTTGGTCGCCAGCCGCTCGCCTCCGGCGGCGATCATGTGCTCGTAGGTGCCGCGCAATTGCTCGCTGGCGTCATGCCCCATGCCGTGCAGCTTGCGCTCGACGGCATCGACGGCGTAAACGGTCTTGTAGGCGGCAACGGTGATCATGGCGTCCTCCTGCAGTCGCGTGGCGGCGGTTCCGCTTGCTGCCGGACATGCAGCAATCGTGCCCGCCTGTCCGTTTTAACGGCACGGCAGCCGCGGCGGAAGACCGCTTTGCTGCGCCGTTGCAACGAGGTGTGAACTGTTGCTCAGATTTCGACCTGGGTGCCGAGTTCGACCACGCGGTTGGGCGGGATGCGGAAGTAGTCCGACGCCTCCTGCGCGTTGCGGCTCATCCACGAGAACAGCACCTCGCGCCACACCGCCATGCCCGGCAGCTTGGACGGCACGATGGTCTGACGGGCGAGGAAGAACGAGGTCTCCATCATGTGGAATTCCATGCCGTAGAGCTTTTCGCACTCGGCCAGGATGCGCTGCACATCGGGCTCGTCCTGAAAGCCCAGATCGACATGCAGCAGGTAGATGCCCTCTTCCATCGCCTGCAGCTTGATGCCCTTTTCCGGCGGCACGTGCGGCACGTCGGTGGTCTGCGCCGAAAGGAAAATCACCCGCTCGTGCAGCACTTTGTTGTGCTTGAGGTTGTGCAGCAGCGCATGCGGAACGGTGGTGGCATTGGGGGTGAGGTAGATCGCCGTGCCTTCCACCCGCGTCGGCGGGTAGGTGGACAGGCTGGCGACGAAGTCCTGCAGGTTCAGCGCATGCTCTTCGAGCTGTTTGCGCAGCAGGCTGCGGCCACGCTTCCAGGTGGCCAGCAGGGTGTAGACCGACGCGCCGAACAGCAGCGGGAACCAGCCGCCGTGGTCGATTTTCAGCGCGTTGGAGGCCAGGAAGGACAGGTCGATGAAGGCGAATCCGCCGAACACCAGATTGGCCCGCAGCGAACTCCACCCCCAGCGGTGCTGCGCGATCATCCAGATGAACGCGGTGGTGACGATCATGGTGATGTTGACCGCGATGCCGTAGGCGGCGGCGAGGTTTTCTGCGGTCTTGAAGCTCAGCACCAGCAGCAGCACAAAAATCATCAGCAGCCAGTTGATGAATGGCACGTAGATCTGCCCCTGGTTGCTCTCGTTGGTGAACAGCACCCGCATGCGCGGCAGGTAGCCGAGCTTGATTGCCTGGGTGGTCATCGAATAGGCGCCCGAGATCACCGCCTGCGAGGCGATGACCGTCGCCGCGGTGGCGAGGATCACCAGCGGCCAAAGCGCCCATTGCGGCGCGAGGTAGAAAAACGGGTTTTTGGTCGCTTCCGGCCGCGCGAGCACCAGCGCGCCCTGGCCGAAATAGTTGAGCACCAGCCCGGGCATCACGACAAAAATCCACGCGGTCTGGATCGGCTTGCGGCCGAAGTGCCCCATGTCGGCGTACAGCGCCTCGCCGCCGGTGAGCACCAGGAACACCGCGCCGAGCAGAATCAGCGCGACCCCCGGCTCGCGGTAGAACAGTTCGGCGCCGTAATACGGGTTGACCGCCAGCAGCACCGTCGGGTTCTGCACGATCTGCACCACCCCGAGCAGGCCGATGACGGTGAACCACAGCAGCATCACCGGGCCGAAAAAGCGCCCGACCGCGTTGGTGCCGTGCTTCTGCACCACGAACAGCGCGACCAGGATGCCGGCGGTGATCGGCACGATCCAGTCGTTGAACACCGGGGTGGCCACGCCCAGCCCCTCGATGGCCGACAGCACCGAAATCGCCGGGGTGATGACGCTGTCGCCGTAGAACATCGACGCACCGATCAGCCCCAGGGTGATCGCGATCATGCGCCCGCGCGAGCCCTTGGCGAACCGGCGCATCACCAGCGCCATCAGCGCGAGGATGCCGCCTTCGCCGTCGTTGTCGGCCCGCAGCACCAGCAGCACATACTTGACCAGAACGATCAGCGTGAGCGCCCAGAAAATCAGCGACAGCACGCCGAGGATGTTGTGCGGGCTATAGGGCACACCGTGGTCGGGGCTGAACGCGGTCTGGAAGGCATACAGCGGGCTGGTGCCGATGTCGCCGTAAACCACGCCGAGGGCGCCGAGGCTCAGCGCAGCGAGGCTGGACTTGTGCTCGGCGGAGGTAGAAGCAGGCGTCTGCATGGGCTTCGAGGAAGGTGCGCGGCGCGGGGTCTGGGAAGCCGCAGAGAGCCGGGGCTCGCTCCCCTTTCGGGCGGCGCCGCCCGGCAGCAGGCTCGGCGCGCAGAATAGTCCAAACCCGCTGCGCGGCGGCCCCTTCGGGCGGGGGACGGCGCGTAGGTGTGGGTTTTGCGCTGCAACATCGGCGGCGCGGCGCCCGACGCGCGCAGCCTTGTGTCCGTTTGTTGCAGATCAACACCGGCGGGCCGGGTCTGGAGAAACATTCCATCATCATGATGAATCAATCTCTGGACTTCCAGCCCGAGCTGCTGCGGCGCTTTGACGTCAACGGCCCGCGCTACACCTCCTACCCCACGGCCGACCGCATGACCCCGGCGTTCACCGCCGACGACTACGCCGTCGCGCTGCGGCAGCGCGGCCAGCGGCCGGAGGAACCGGTATCGGTCTACGTGCATGTGCCGTTCTGCGAAACGGTGTGCTACTACTGCGGCTGCAACAAAATCGTCACCAAACACCACGAGCGCGCCGCGCCTTACCTCGACGGGGTCGAGCGGGAAATGCAACTTGTGCGCGCGCAGCTCGGCGCGCGGCTGCCGGTGTCGCAGATTCACTGGGGTGGCGGCACCCCGACGTTTCTTTCCGACGACGAGGCGGCGCGGCTGATGGCGCTGATCCGCGAGCATTTCACGGTGCTGCCGCAGGCCGAGGTGTCGATTGAAATCGACCCGCGCAAGGTTGGCGCCGCGCGGGTCGCGCACCTGGCGCGGCTAGGGTTCAACCGCATGAGCGTTGGGGTGCAGGACTTCGACCCGCTGGTGCAGCAGGCGGTCAACCGCATCCAGAGCCTGGAGGAAACTCGCGAGGTCATCGACGCCGCGCGCGCCAATGGCTTCGCCTCGGTCAGCCTCGATCTGATCTACGGCCTGCCGCACCAGACCCCCGAGCGCTTTTCCCGCACCCTGGACCAGGTGCTGCTGCTGGCGCCCGACCGGCTGGCGCTCTACAGCTACGCGCATCTGCCGCATGTGTTCAAGCCGCAGCGGCGTATCGACGCCGCCGACCTGCCCGCGCCCGAAGTCAAGCTCGGGCTGCTCGGGCTGGCGATCGAGCGGCTGCAGGCGGCCGGCTATGTCTACATCGGCATGGACCATTTCGCCAGACCCGAGGACGAGCTCGCCCGCGCCCAGCGCGAAGGCGGGCTGCACCGCAATTTCCAGGGCTACTCGACCCAGGCCGACCTCGACCTGCTGGCCTTTGGCGTGTCCGGCATTTCCAATGTCGGCGACTGCTACGCGCAGAACGCCAAGACCCTGGACGAGTATGAGGCTGCGCTTGCCGCCGGCCGGCTGCCGACCCACCGCGGGGTGCGGCTGAGCAGCGAGGACCGGCTGCGCCGCCGCGCCATTCAGCGGCTGATGTGCGACTTCCAGCTCGATTTGCAGCAACTGGCCGAGGAATTCGGCGTCGACCCTCAGGCGCAGTTCGCCGCCGATCTGCGGCGACTGGCTCCTCTGCAGCAGGCCGGGCTGGTCGAGCGCGACGGCTGGCAGCTCACCGTCACCCCGCGCGGCCGGCTGCTGGTGCGGGTGCTGGCCATGCAGTTCGACGCCTATCTGCACGACACCCGCGCCCAGATCGAGCCTCGGCGTTACTCGCAGGTGATCTGACCTGATTCGGCGAGGCACGTCGGGCAACACCGTGGCGTGTTCACCCGCCGCATCGGCGGTCACACCGCCGCGCCGCTGCGGGCGCGATAATGCCGCGCCCGAGGCCCGCGACCGTTCATGAATCTGCTCAAGCCCCTGATTGCGCTGCTCGCAATCGTCAATCCTCTGGGCATCATCCCATTTTTCATCCTGTTTACCGAAAGTTTTTCGGCTGAACAGAAAAAACGCACCATTGTCATCAGCTCGGTCTCGGCCTTTCTGGTGATCGCGGTCAGCACCCTGATCGGCGCCGACCTGCTGCATTTTTTTGGCATTTCCATCGCGTCGTTCCAGGTCGGCGGCGGCATGCTGCTGCTGATCAGCGCGGTCAACATGCTCAACGCCACGCCCGGCGCGGTCAAATCCACCCGCGACGAGGTCGAGGAAGCGCCCGAGCGGGCCAGTGTCGCGGTGGTGCCGCTGACCATTCCGCTGCTCACCGGCCCGGCGACCATTTCCACCGTGATCATCTACGCCAGCAACGCCCACCGCTGGTGGCAGCATCTGGTGCTGATCGGCTACGGGGTGATCATCGCCGCGGTCGCCGCGCTGTGTTTTCTCGCCGCGCAGCCGATTGCGCGCTTCCTCGGTCGCACCGGCATCAATGTGATGACCCGTCTGATGGGCCTGATCCTCGCCGCGCTGGCGGTGGAAATGATGAGCGACGGGTTGCTCAAGCTGTTCCCGGGGTTGGGTCGCTGAAATCGCGGGACGCTTGCACCAAGGCGGGGCTCAGGGTTCCACCCTAGTGCAGCCGCAGCACGGTTTCTGAACAATCCTTTGCATTGGCTGGCCCGCAGGCCAGCGCCCCACAAGAGGGACTGAGGAGACAGGCGAGGCGGCGGGTATTCCGCCGCTGCGCCGCAAGACCCAGGGCCGTCGGCAACGATCTGCACGCCAGCCCCAAGCGCCGCGAACCACCGTTCCGGCGCTTTTTCATTTTCTGGCGGCGCAGCGAGCCCGGCCCGCACCGCCTCACCCCGTTTGCAAAAAATACTTCATGGAAATCGTCTGGGTCGGGCTGGCTGCGCTGTTTGCCGGATTCATCGACGGCGTGGTCGGCGGCGGCGGGCTGATTCTGGTTCCGGTGCTGTTCTCGGCCTACCCCAGCCTGCCCCCGGCCACGCTGTTCGGCACCAACAAGGGGGGTGCGACCTGGGGCACGGCGGCGTCGATGCTCACTTACCTGCGGCGGGTGCGGCCGCCCTGGAGCGCGATCCTGCCCACCGCGATCGCGGCGTTTTTCGGCGCTCTGCTCGGCGCCTGGGCGATCACCCTGGTGCATCCGGGGGACTTTCGCAAACTGCTGCCGTTCATCCTCACCGCACTGCTGATCTACACCCTGTGGCGCAAGGATCTGGGCCACACTCACGCGCCGACGCTGTCGGGCAGTGCCGAGCGGGCGCTGGCGCTGGGGGCTGGGCTGGTGATCGGGTTTTACGACGGGTTTTTCGGCCCCGGCACCGGTAACTTTCTGGTGTTTCTGTTCGTGCGTGGGTTCGGTTTCGACTTCCTGCACGCCTCGGCCAGCGCCAAGGTGGTCAACGTGTCGACCAATCTGGCCGCGCTGGCGCTGTTCGCGCTCAAAGGCCATGTGCTGTGGCCGGTTGCGGCGCTGGTCGCGGTGCTCAACATCGCCGGCAATCTGGTCGGCGCACGCGTCGCGCTGCGCCGCGGCACCCGCTTTGTGCGGGCTGCGTTCATCGTCGTGGTCGTGGTGCTGATCGCCAAGACCGCGTGGGACGGGTTTTTCCGCTGACCACTTGCCCAAAGCGACCGCGGCGGTTTCACGTGAAACCGCCGCGGCGAAGGGGTGAGGTGCTCAGTAGCGCTTCATCGGGCAGGTGCTGATGCCAATCAGGCTGTAGAGCGGGCAGAACTTGAACAGCCCGGTAGCCAGCGGCACGACCCCGATCCATCCCCAGACACCGATGGTGCCGGTGATCGCAAGCACGATCAGCACGATGCCGACGATGATGCGCAGAACACGGTCCAGCGTTCCAACATTGAATTTCATCGCAAATCTCCCTTTCAGCGAGCGACCGCGACATTGAACCGCGCGATTCGCGACAGCACAGTGACCCAGGTCACACGCCCGGTCAAGCGGGAAATTCCCCTGCCGCGATCTGCCGCAGCGCCGCCGGCTGCAGAAGCGCGATGTGCTCGCGCGACACCGCCACCCAGCCGGCCTGTTCGAAACGCCGCAACAGCCGGGTGACGATTTCCCGCGCGGTGCCCAGGCGGTCGGCAAGCTGCTGGTGCGTGACCGCCAGCACCGGCCCTTGCCCGAGCAGCGCCTGCGCGAGACGCTGATCCAGTCGCTGGAAGGCGAGCGCGTCGACCAGTTCGGACAGATCGGTCAGCCGCGCGGTGTACTGGCCGAGGACAAAGCGGCGGAACGGCGCAACCCCGTCCAGCCAGCGCTCGAAAGTTTCCGGCGGCAGCATCCACACCGTGGTCGGCGCGACGGTCTCGCCATACGCGGACATCTCGGCCTGGGTGAACAGACTCGCCGACGACACCAGACAGACCTCGCCGGCGGTGAGCCGGTAGAGCTCCAGCTGCCGACCGCTGGCGGCCATGCGAAACACCCGCGCCTCGCCTTCGAGCAACAGTGGAAAGCCGCCGCAGGCCTGGCCGGGCGAGAAAAGCGGCGCGCCGCGCGGCAAGCGCAGCACGCTCGCGCCGCCGCGCCAGGCCGCGTCGAACTCGGCGGCCTCGACCTCCCGCAGTGCCGGATAGAGTCGCAGCAATGCCGCAGCCGAATCCGATGTTTCACGTGAAACAATGCCCACAATCGCCGCTCCCGGGTTAACCCTCATAAAATCCGTCCGTCGTCATGGGAGGCCTCAATTGGATTATCCGCGTTGCTTCGATGTGATCGTGATCGGCGGCGGCCACGCTGGCACCGAGGCGGCGCTGGCCGCCGCGCGCATGGGTTGCTCCACCCTGCTGCTGACTCACAACATCGAAACCCTGGGGCAAATGTCGTGCAACCCATCGATCGGCGGCATCGGCAAAGGCCATCTGGTCAAGGAGGTCGATGCCCTGGGCGGCGCGATGGCGCAGGCCACTGACGAGGCCGGCATCCAGTTCCGCATCCTCAACGCCAGCAAAGGCCCGGCGGTGCGCGCCACCCGCGCCCAGGCCGACCGCCAGCTCTACAAACGCGCGATCCGCGGCCGGCTGGAAAACCAGCCCAACCTCTGGCTGTTCCAGCAGGCTGCTGACGACCTGCTGCTCGAATCCACCGGACAGGGCGAGCACGTCTGCGGGGTCGTCACACAGACCGGCATCCACTTTCCGGCGCGCACCGTGGTGCTGACCGCCGGCACCTTTCTCGACGGCAAGATTCACATCGGCCTCGACCATTACGCCGCCGGCCGCGCTGGCGACCCGCCGGCGCAGCGCTTATCGGCCAAGCTCAAGGCGCTGCAACTGCCGCAAGGGCGGCTGAAAACCGGCACCCCGCCGCGCATCGACGGCCGCAGCATCGATTTTTCCCGGCTCGAAGAACAGCCGGGCGACCTCAACCCGGTGCCCGTGTTCAGCTTTCTAGGCGACCCCGACCAGCACCCACCGCAGGTCGCCTGCTGGATCACCCGAACCACCGAGCGCACCCACGACATCATTCGCGCCGGGCTGGACCGCAGCCCGATGTTCACCGGGGTGATCGAAGGCGTCGGCCCGCGCTACTGCCCGAGCATCGAAGACAAGATCCATCGCTTTGCCGACAAGACCTCGCATCAGATCTTCCTCGAGCCCGAAGGCCTGCAGACCAACGAGTTCTACCCAAACGGCATTTCCACCAGCCTGCCGTTCGACGTGCAGCTCGAACTGGTGCACTCGATTCCGGGGCTGGAAAACGCCCACCTGCTGCGCCCCGGTTACGCGATCGAGTACGACTATTTCGACCCCACCGCGCTTAAGTCCTCGCTGGAAACTAAGGCGATCGGCGGACTGTTTTTCGCCGGGCAGATCAACGGAACCACCGGTTACGAGGAAGCCGCCGCGCAGGGTCTGCTCGCCGGGCTGAACGCGGCGCTGCAGGTGCAGGAGCGCGAGCCGTGGTGCCCGCGCCGCGATCAGGCGTATCTGGGGGTGCTGGTCGACGACCTGATCACCAAGGGCGTGACCGAGCCTTACCGCATGTTCACCAGCCGCGCCGAGTTTCGCCTCAGCCTGCGCGAGGACAACGCCGATATGCGGCTGACTGAAATCGGCCGCCAGCTCGGGCTGGTCGGTGACGCCCGCTGGGATGCGTTCTGCCGCAAGCGCGACGCGATCGAGGCCGAATTGCAGCGCCTGCGCAGCACCTGGGTCAACCCGCAGACCCTGCCGCCCGAGCGCGCCGAGCCGCTGCTGGGCAAGGCCATCGACCACGAATACAACCTCGCCGACCTGCTGCGCCGCCCCGAGCTGCGCTATGGTGAGCTGGTCGCCAGCGGCGAGCCCGGCTTCGCCCCGCCCGAGCCACTGCCGGCAGACTGCGCCGAGCAGGTCGAAATCCACCTCAAGTACGCGGGCTACATCGACCGCCAGCAGGAAGAGGTCGAACGCGCCGCGCAATACGAATCGCTGCCGCTGCCGCGCGATCTGGACTACCGCGAAGTCGCCGGGCTGTCGATCGAAGCACAACAGCGGCTCAACCGCGCCCGCCCAGAAACGCTCGGGCAGGCGTCGCGGCTGTCGGGCATCACCCCGGCTGCGGTGTCTCTGCTGCTGGTGCACCTGCGCAAGGGCGTGCTCAAGCAAGCCCTGCGGCAGGAACAGGGCCACGCCGCTTGAGCCGCGCCGCGCCGCGCGGACGCGCCGCCGCCCGTCCGCCCCGCTCCGCCTCCAGCCCAGTCGCCGCCCCGACCGCGCTGCAGACCCCGGCCCCGGCGGATTTCGACCTGCGCGCCTCGCTGCAGTCCACCCTGTCGGCGCTGGGGCTGCCGGCCACGCCAGCGCAATTGCAGGCGCTGCTGGACTACGCCGAACTGCTGCAGCGCTGGAACGCGACCTACAACCTCACCGCGGTGCGCCACCTGCCGGGCATCGCCCGGCTGCACTTGGCCGATTGTCTGGCCGCAGTGCCGCCAATCGCCGCACGTGCGCCGCGTACCCTGCTCGACGTCGGCTCCGGCGGCGGGTTGCCCGGCCTGGTGCTGGCGATTTTTCTGCCCGACACCGCGGTGCATCTGGTCGACACCGTGCAGAAAAAATGCGCGTTTCTGCGCCAGGCGGCGGCCTCGCTGGGGCTGGCCCATGTGCACGTCCATCATGCCCGGGTGGAGTCGCTGCCGGCGACGACCCGGTTCGACTGCATCACCGCCCGCGCCTTCAGCGACCTGCCGCTGCTAGTGCGGCTCACCGCCCGTCTGCTCGCCCCCGGCGGGGTGTGGTGCGCGCTCAAAGGGCAGACGCCCGACGCCGAAATCGCTGCGCTGCCCGCTGGAATCGCCGCCGAGGTGCAGCCGATGCAGGTGCCAGGGCTGGACGCACAGCGCTGCCTGGTCTGGCTGTGGCCCGCAGCGGCGGACGCTGCGGCACAATAGCGGGTCGTTGCCGCCCGGACCGCTCGCCGGTGCCGCGCGTTGCTCGGCGCAACTGCCATCGCGCCGCAAATTCCCAGGGAGAAACCGAATTGGCGCAGATTTTTTGCGTAGCCAATCAAAAAGGCGGTGTCGGCAAGACCACGACCACGGTGAACCTGGCCGCGGCGCTGGCGGCCATCGGCCAGCGCGTGCTGCTGGTCGACATGGACCCGCAGGGCAACGCGACCATGGGCAGCGGCATCGACAAGCATCAACTGCCGCATTCGGTCTATCAGGTGCTGATCGGGCAGGCGACGGTGGCCTCGGCGCGGCAGCGCAGTGCGCGCGGCGGCTATGACGTGCTCGGCGCCAACCGCGAACTCGCCGGCGCCGAGGTCGAACTGGTCGACCAGCCGCAGCGCGAACGCCGGCTGCGGCAGGCGTTGGCCGAAGTCGCCGGTGAATACGACCTGGTGCTGATCGACAGCCCGCCAGCCCTTGGCCTGCTCACCCTCAACGGCCTGTGCGCCGCGCACGGGGTGATCGTGCCGATGCAGTGCGAATACTTCGCCCTCGAAGGTCTGTCCGATCTGGTCAACACCGTCAAGCAGGTGCATGCCAACCTCAACCGCGAGCTGCGGTTGATCGGGCTGCTGCGGGTGATGTTCGACCCGCGCATCACCCTGCAGCAGCAGGTCAGCGAGCAGATCAAGGGCCATTTCGGCGACAAGGTGTTCGACACCGTGATTCCCCGCAACGTGCGCCTGGCCGAAGCGCCGAGCTACGGCCTGCCGGGGGTGGTGTTCGACCCGGCCAGCCGCGGCGCGCGGGCGTTTGTCGACTTCGCGCACGAGCTGGTCGGCCGGCTCGGCGCCGCGGCCGCTGCGCCCCAGCCTGTCGTCGCATGACTGCGCCGGCCCAAACGGCGCTGCCGCGCATTCTGCTTCTGCCCGGCTGGCTCGGCTCGGACGCCGACCACTGGCAAAGCCGCTGGGCCGAGCGGTTTGGTGACCGCGTGGTCGAGCAGCACGACTGGGTCACCCCGCGCCGCGGCGACTGGGTCGCGCGGCTGGAGGAGGCGGTGATCGACCATCCGGGGCCGGTCGCGCTGGTCGCGCACAGCCTGGGCTGCCATCTGGTCGCGGCGTGGGCGCAGGCCAGCCGCCACACCGACCGGGTGATCGCCGCGCTGCTGGTCGCCCCGCCCGACCTGGGCCGCGCCGATCTGCCGCCGCAACTCCAGCCGTGGACCCGCGCCCCGGCGCGCCAACCGCTGCCGTTTGCCAGCGCGCTGCTGGCCAGCCGCAACGACCCGTATTGCGCCTGGGCGCAAAGCGAACGCCTGGCTACCGACTGGGGTGCCGAGCTGCAGGATCTCGGCGCCCTCGGCCATGTGAACGCCACCAGCGGTCTTGGCGACTGGCCCGACGGCCGCGCCCGGCTCGACGCCCTGCTGCGCCGCGCCCGCGCCGCGGCCCCAACCTCTCCCTGAACTGAATTTCAGATTGCCCATGTCACCCGCAAAAAAACCCAAAGGCCTCGGCCGCGGACTCGAAGCCCTGCTCGGCGGCCCGGTCGAACTCACCGCCGGCAGCGACGCCGGGTTGCGCGAATTGCGGCTGGACGACCTCGTTCCCGGCCGCTTCCAGCCGCGCACCCAGATGGACGAAGGCGCGCTCTACGAGCTCGCCGAAAGCATCAAGGCGCAGGGGGTGATGCAGCCGGTGCTGGTGCGGCCGCTGCCCGACGGCCGGTTCGAAATCATCGCCGGCGAGCGCCGCACCCGCGCCGCCCGGCTGGCCGGGCTGGACAGCGTGCCGGCGCTGGTGCGCGAAGTCGACGACCAGGCCACGCTGGCGATGGCGCTGATCGAAAACCTGCAGCGCGAAGACCTCAACCCGCTGGAAGAAGCGCGGGGCGTCGCCCGTCTGATCGAGGAGTTCGGCTACACCCACGAGCAGGCGGCGCAGGCCGTCGGCCGCTCGCGCACTGCGACCACCAACCTTCTGCGGCTGCTGCAACTGGCCGACGCGGTGCAGACCATGCTGCTGGCCGGCGATCTGGACATGGGCCACGCCCGCGCGCTGCTGCCGCTGGACAAGGCCGCGCAGGTGCAGGCCGCGCAGCAGATCGCCTCGCGCAAGCTGTCGGTACGCGAAGCCGAAAAACTCGCCGCAAGGCTGCAGCCGGCTGGCAGCGAGGCCAGCGGCCGGGCGCCCGCCCGCGCGCGGCCTTCCGCCGCCGGTAAAGACCGCGACTGGATGCGGCTGGAGGAGGAACTGGCCGAGCGCCTGGGCGCGCCGGTCAGCATCCAGGCCCGTCCGGCCGGCAAATCCGGCTGGAGCGGCGAAGTGCGCATCGCTTTTTCCTCACTCGACGAACTCGACGGCCTGCTGGCGCAGCTGCGCGGCCCGGCCGGCTGAACCCGGCGCTGCCACGCACAGGCGCCGAGTCTGCGGCAAGCGGCAACAAAAACGGCCCCGATCTGGGGCCGAACACAGAGACGCCGGGCTGGCTGACGCGGGATGGAGGACTGGAGGAGCGCGTGTGGCGGGCGGGCGTGGCTGCGAGGAGAGAAACGGGAGAAGCGGCGGAGCACCGCTGCCCAGCGTTCTACTTGGTCAGAATCAGCCGATCCTGCCGCGTCAGTCGCAGCTGATAAGTCTCGCCGTGGTGGCGGATCTGCACCACCGGCCCCTGCCGGAACAGCTCGCGGGCGTGCAGGATCAGTCCGCCCTGCGACCGCGGCGGCTCGGCCGCGGCGGAAGGCGGGTGGGGGGATTCGGTTCGGCGATTCGGGTTCATCGGGGCCACTCCATGGCAATCCAGGTCAACAACAGCACAGCGGCGAGGCTGAGGGCGATTTCGGCAAATCCCATCGTCGGCTCCTTCGGGTGGGGCACCTACCCTGGCGACGGCTGGGGGTATCGGTCGGGCGGTTCCAGGCACTTCACATCGGGCAGCGGGACACCCCCACGCCGCGTCAGGCTCCGAAACCGTTGAGTCGTATACTAATGCGAACGATTCGCATTTGTCGAATCGCCCGGGCGGTCTGGGGTTTTTCGCGCGCCTCAGCCGGCGGGCGTGACCACCGCCACCTCGGTGCGGTTGCGCCCGCCGCTTTTGGCACGGTACATCGCGCGGTCGGCTTCGAGCAGCAGCGCGTCGACCGACTCGGTCGACGCATTCGCCGCAGCCACGCCGATGCTCACGGTGCACCGCGCCGTCTCGCCGCCGGGCAGGGGAAACGGGTGTGCAGCGACGAATTCGCGCAGCCGCTCGGCGACCTCCAGCGCCTGCTGCGCCGACGCCGCGGGCAGCAGCGCGGCAAACTCCTCGCCACCCAGACGGGCGAACGCGTCGCCGTCGCGCAGCAAGGTGCGCGCGACACGCGCAAATTCGACAAGCACCGCGTCCCCGCCGGGGTGGCCGTAGCGGTCGTTGACCGACTTGAACCAGTCCAGATCGAGCAGCAGCAGACCGAACGGCTCGCCCCCCGCGCGGGTGTGCGCTAGCAGCGCCTGCCCACGCTCGAAAAACGCCCGCCGGTTGTCCACCCCGGTCAGCGCGTCGGTGTAGGCCATGCCGCGCAGCTGTCGCTCCATCGCCTTGAGCGGCCCGATGTCGGTGAGCCCGGAAATCACGCAGGCCTGCCCTTCGAGCTCCAGCGCATGCGCCGACACCAGCGCCTCGACCTCGCTGCCGTCCAGCCGCCGAATCCTCACCTCCGCCTGCTGCACCGCGCCCCGCTGTTCCAGCGCGCGCAGCAGCCGTCCACGGTCGGCCGGATCGACGTAGAAATCCAGAGTGCGAAACGACGAACCGTCGACTTCCCCGTCGCCGCGCGGGTCGAGCAGCGCCCGAAGCGCGCGGTTCAGCCGCAGCACCTGCCCATCCTCGCGCCGCGACAGCAGCATCGGCACCGGCGCTGCGTCGAACAGCCGCAGCAGATTGTCCTCGCCCTGCTGCGCGCGCTGCTGCGCCCGCTGCGCCTGCCGCGCTTCCTCGGCCAGGCGCTGACGGTCCAGCCAGCTCAGCCGCAGCCCGCGCGCCTGGTTCACCGCCACCTGCCAGCCGGCGAGGTTGGCGAAACTGAACAGCGTGATCGCAATCGGCACATACTTGGCGTCGGCATGCAGCGAGGTGGCGACGACCACCCCGAACGCCAGCGAGAACGCCACCCCAAGCCACAGATTGACCGGGGTGAGCAGCGGCACGTAGGCATACACCGCAAACACCAGCGCCAGCGCGGTGATCGTGTGGTAGTCGGCCGACCCGCCATACGCCAGCACCACCAGCAAAAACAGCACGACGATCGCGACTTCGAACCCGAGCAGAGAGCGGATCAGCCGCCGCGGCTCGGCCAGCGGCCGCCGTCCGGCGCGCGCCAGCCACAGTCCCCAGACCAGCACGCCGATGCGCGCGGCCAGCAGCGCCCAGAAAGCCGCGCTGAAGCCCAGCACCGTCGCGTCGGTGACCGCCGCACTCAGAAACGCCAGCGAGCCATACAGCCCGACGTGGCGAATGCGCACGCCGAGCTGCGGCCATTCGTCACGCACGAACGCCGCCTCGCGCTCGGCGTCGGCGAACAGCCCGTCGCGCCGCAACCCGGCGCCGCCCGACCCCGCTCCGATGCTCATCGCTCACCCCCGTGCCGAACATTATCGGCGCACGCACTGGCGGCCGGACGATGGGGCGCAAACCCTCCGGTAAAAATTCACGAAATACCCTCTCGGCACGGATGCACGGCGGACGATGCCGAACTCACCATGTCAAACTGCGCAGCCTGACCCCTGCCGCCATGACGTCCCCCGACCCGTCTTCCCTCGCTCCCGAACCCGGCTCCCGCGGCGACGCGCCTGCCCACGAGCTGACCCTGGCGCAGCGCGATATGTGGCTGCGCCAGCAGGCGCTGGGCTGGGCGTCGTTCAGCATCGGCCTGGTCATCGACATCGACGGCCCGCTGCTTGGCGAGCTGATGCAGCAGGCGGTCGACGAACTGGCGCGCGCCGAGCCGATGCTGCGCGCGCGCATCGACGACACCGGCGCCGACCCGGCGTGGCGAATCGAACCCACCGTTTCCGGCTACTGGTCTGAACGCCGTGCGCCGCCGGATGCCGACCCCGAGGTCTGGGCCGACACCGAACTGCAGCAACTGCGCGCGCACGGCTTCGACCCTCGGCTCGCCCCGGCCTGGCATGTCAGCCTGCTGCAACTCGCCCCGACGCGCTGGCGGCTGGTGCTGGCGTTCAACCATCTGCTGCTCGACGGCTATGGCGTCAAGCTGTTCGCCGAGCGCATGGGCGCGCGTTACAACGCCCTGCTCGCCGACCCCGCCAGCCCCGCGCCACCGGCCGGCCCAGCTGCGTGGGACCGCCCGGAGCGCGAGCGCGACTATCTCGCCTCGCCGCGCGCCGCCAAGGATCTCGCGTTCTGGCAGCAGCGCCTGCCCGAGCCCGAGCATGCTGCCGTCTATCCCCCCCCCTCCTCCAGTACCGCGCCACCGCTGTCGGCGCGCTGGCTGATCGCCCCGCAGCGCTGGGATGCGCTGGCCGCCGCAGCACGGTCGCAGGGCCTCAGCGTCGCGCAGGCGCTGTCGGGGCTGCTCGCGCTGTACATCGCCCGCATCGCCAACAGCGCCGACGCGTTTGTCGCGCTGCCGCTGCACAACCGATTGACCGCGGAGGACAAGCAGACCCTCGGCCTGTTCGTCAACGTCGTGCCGCTCGTCTGGCCGGTGCCGCGCGAGCAGCCGCTGGTCGAATTGCTGCAGACCTACGCCGCCGAAACGCTGCAAGTGCTGCGGCATCAGCGCTACCCGGTCGACGCGCTCCTCAAGCGCCAGCCCCCGCGCCAGGGCGTGGCCGGCATGCTGTTCGACCTGATGCTGTCGGTCGAAGACTTTCACAGCGAGGTCGCGCTGCAAGGGGTGGCCGCGCGCTACCGCGGTTTCAGCGGCCACCCGGCCATCGCCCCGGTCGCCGCCTATGTGCGGCGCTACGACGCGCAGGCCGCGGTCTCGGTAGACGTGGTCATCGACCCGCGCGCCCCCGCGCCACTGCGCCACACCACCTTCCTCGCCGCGCGCCTCGATCGCCTGCTCGACCATCTGCTGACCCGCGCCGACCAGCCACTGCGCGCCGCCGACCTCATCGGCGCGCAGGAAGCCGCGGTCATCGCCACCGCCAACGCCACCGCCCGCGCTCACCCCGGCCCACAACTGCTGCACGAGCTGGTGTGGGCGCAGGCCGAGCGCACTCCACAGGCGCGCGCCGCCCTCTGCGACCGCGGCGAGCTGAGCTACGCCGATCTGCGCGCGCAGGCGGTCGCCTGGGCCGCGGCGCTGGCAGGCCGAGGCATCGGCTCTGGCGACTTCGTCCCGCTTTACCTCGACCGCCAGCTCGCGCTGCTGCCGGCGCTGCTCGGGGTGCTGCAGGCCGGCGCCGCCTGCGTGCCGCTCGACCCCGATCTGCCGGCC
>CAYMDM010000025.1:0-31974 GCA_964389235.1 uncultured Burkholderiaceae bacterium | reverse complement strand
GGCTGTTCCTGTTCATCGCCGGGCTGGGTTTCTGGTCGGCGCACTGGAAAAAGGGTGATCTCTCGCATCTGCATGAATGGGGCCTGGGCGGTCGGCGCTTTGGCGGTTGGATCACCTGGTTCCTGATCGGCGGCGACCTCTACACCGCGTACACCTTCGTCGCGGTGCCGGCACTGGTGTTTGGCGCGGGCGCTTTGGGCTTTTTTGCGCTCCCCTACACCGTGCTGGTGTACCCGATGGTGTTCGCGATCCTGCCACGCCTCTGGGTGGTGGCGAAAAAGCACAACTACATCACCGCGTCGGACTTCGTCGCCGGCCGCTACGGCAGCCCGCTGCTCGGGCTGGCGATCGCGATCACCGGCATCGTTGCGACCATGCCGTACATCGCGCTGCAGCTGGTGGGCATTCAGGTGGTGATCGGCGGGCTGGGCTTTCCCACGCATGGGCTGATGGGCGATCTGCCGCTGCTCATCGCCTTCATCGTGCTGGCTGCATTCACCTACACCAGCGGCCTGCGCGCGCCGGCGTCGATTGCGGTGGTCAAGGATCTGCTGGTCTACATCACGGTGATCGCACTGATCATCGTCGTGCCGATCAAGCTCGGGGGCTTCGGCGAAATCTTCTCCAAGATCCCGCCCGACAAGCTGCTGCTGCCGCCGCCCAAGGCCGACAACTCGGGCATGTTCAGCTTCTACACCACCCTGGCCTTCGGCTCGGCGCTGGCGCTGATGCTGTATCCGCACGCAATGACCGCGGTGCTCAGCGCCAAGAGCCCGAATACTCTGCGGCGCAACTGGGTGTTCCTGCCGGCGTATTCCTTCGTGCTCGGGCTGATTGCCCTGCTGGGCTACATGGCCTACGCCGCGGGTCTGGACAAGATGCCCGACCTCGCACCGTACTTCAAGCAATACAAGGCCCAGTTCGCGATGCCCGGGCTGCTGCTGCACTTTTTCCCGAGCTGGTTCGTCGGTGTGGGTTTTGCCGCAGTGGCCATCGGCGCGCTGGTGCCCGCGGCCATCATGTCGATCGCGGCGGCCAACCTGTTTACCCGCAATATCTACAAGCCCTACATCAACCCGAACTGCTCGGAGCAGCAGGAAACCAATATGGCCAAGCTCATTTCGCTGATCGTCAAGTTCGGCGCGCTCGGCTTCATCGTGTTCCTGCCGCTGACCTATGCGATTCAGCTGCAGCTGCTGGGCGGCATCCTGATGCTGCAGACCTTGCCGGCCATTGTGGTGGGCATCTACTCACGCTGGTTCGACGCCAAGGCGCTGCTGATCGGCTGGGCCGTCGGGCTGATCTGGGGCATCTGGGCCGCGTCACTGACCGGGTTTGAAAAGAGTGCCTACCCGCTGCACCTGGGCGGCATGGTCATCCCGGCGTACATCGGCATCTACGCGCTGATCCTCAACTTCATCGTCGCCATCGTGCTGACCGTGGTGTTCAGGGCGTTGGGCGTGGCGGGCAAGCAGGACGCCACCGTCGCGGCGGACTACGTCGGCTGACCTACTGGGCAGCGTCCGGCGGGGCATCCACGGCCCCGCACGAAAAGCCGGCTCTCGCGCCGGCTTTTTGCTGTGCGCAGCCGGCATGCGCGTAGCCGATAATCGATCACGTCATTGCTCTGTGGACTCGCCATGCTGCTGCTGACCGCCGTGCTGCTGCTCATCGCCTCGCAACTGCCCATCGTCGCCGCGGGCATTGCCAAATCCGGCACCTTCCGAGCGGCGCAAAACCGCTACGACAACCACGAGCCGCGGCTGTGGCTGGAAAAGCAGGCCGATCCGCGGCGCCGCCGCGCCAACGCGGCGCAGGCCAACAGCTTCGAGGCGCTGCCGTTCCTGTTCGCCGCGGCGTTGTTCGCGCTGTGGCTGCACGCGCCGCTGCCGCTGGTCAACGCCCTGCTGATCGCTTGGCTGCTGCTGCGCGCGCTTTACCTCTGGCTGTACGTCAACGACCATGCCAGCGCCCGTTCACTGGTGTGGAGCATCGCGCTGCTGGTCAACATCGCTCTGTTGTTCTCGCCGTTCTATGGATGAAGCCGTTGCCAATGCCGGGCCGCTGGCCGGCCTGCGGGTGCTCGAACTGGGTAGCCTGATCGCCGGGCCGTTTGCCACCCGGCTGCTGGCCGAGTTCGGCGCCGATGTGATCAAGGTCGAAACGCCGCCGCGCGAAGGCGACCCCGGCGGCGACCCGCTGCGTTCCTGGCGCAAGCTGCACGCCGGCACCTCGCTGTGGTGGGCCGCGCAGGCGCGCAACAAGCGCTGCATCACCCTCGACCTCAAGCATCCGCGTGGGCGCGACATCGCGCTGCAACTGGCCGAGCGGGCCGATGTGGTGGTGGAGAACATGCGCCCCGGCGCGCTGGAAAAGCTCGGGCTGGGCTGGGAAGATCTGCGCCAGCGCAACCCCAGTTTGGTAATGGTGCGCATCTCCGGCTTCGGGCAGGACGGGCCGATGGCGCGGCAGCCGGGCTTCGGCGCAGTTGCCGAGGCGATGGGCGGCATGCGCTATGTGACCGGCGACCCCGACCGGCCGCCGATGCGTGCCAATCTGTCGCTGGGCGATTCGATTGCCGCGCTGCATGCGGTGATCGGCGCATTGATGGCGCTGCGCCACCGCGACGCCACCGGCGGCCGCTGGGACGGCAAGAGCGGCGGCGAAGGCCAGGTGGTCGACGTCGCGTTAACTGAGAGCGTGTTCAACCTGATGGAGAGCACGCTGATGGAATATGCCTACGACGGGACGGTGCGCGAGCGCACCGGCACCAGCATCCCCGGCATTGCGCCGAGCAACGTCTATCGCAGCCGCGAGGGCGAGTGGGTGCAGATCTCCGGCAATGGGGACGCGATTTTCAAGCGGCTGATGCAGGCGGTGGGCCGCGCCGATCTGGCGGCGGATGCCGAACTCGCCAGCAACCAAGGCCGCATGCGCCGCATCGCCGAAATCGACGCGGCGATACAGTCGTGGGCGCAGCAGCACAGTGCGGCCGACATGGTCGCGGCGATGCGCGCGGCCGACGTGCCGGCTGCGCGCATCTACAGCATTGCCGACATCGTGCGTGACCCGCAGTTCCAGGCGCGGCACACCTTCGGGCAAAGCCGGCTGGCCGATGGCACCCCGGTCACTCTGCCGACCCCGGCGCCGCGGCTGTCGCGCACTCCGGGCGGCACTCGCTGGGTCGGCCCGGGGCTGGGCGAGCACACGGCGCAGGTGCTGGGTGAGCTGGGATTGACCGCCGAGGCGATCGAACAACTGCGCCGCGACAGCGTGGTCTGATCGTGCTGCCGGCGCGCCACCGCCGCGCTCACGCCTTGCCTGAAACAAAAACCGCCGCGGGCGCGGCGGTCAGGTGCAGACGAAAAGCCCCGGAGCCCGGGTCTGCCGCGCGTCCGTGCGGGCCGCCGGCAGAGCGCGGCGATCAGCGCCGCGCCAGATAGATCGGCCGCTTGTCGCTGCTGGTGCGCACGCTGTAATGCAGCGGATTCTTCTTGACCGGATGACGGGTGCGGCTGGCGACCTCGACCCGCTTGCGCTGCACCGGGCGGCGATCTTCGGCGCGCAACTGCGCAGCGCGGCGTTCCTCGGCGACAAAAATGCGCGGCGTGTGGGTGACATAGACGGTCACGAACTGGCCGGGCCGGAACACCCCACGCGGGGTGGTGCGGTTCCACATCGCCACGTCCTCGACCGAAAGGTGATAGCGATGGGCGACGCGTTCGACCGAGTCGCCGCCGCGGCCCACACGCAGCCGCAGCCGCTTGCCGGCCGGCGCCTCGGGGGCGAGGGCGATCATGGCGTTGTCGGCCAGATGGGCACTGATGTTCTTGTTGCCGGCGTCCTCAGGTTTGGGCACCAGCAAGGTCGAGCCGGCGCGCACCAGCTTGCGCGGCGGAATGTCGTTGGTGTCGCGCAGTTCGGCTTCCGGCAGGCCGAGTTTGCGCGCGATCTGCAGCGGCGACTCGGTTCGGTCGACCCGGTACACCGTCCACGTTGCCAGCTGGCCGTTGTAGCTCTGCAGCGCCTGCTGGAAGTGTGCGGCGTTGTCGTAAGGCAGCAGTATGCGCGGGTTGTTCGCACCCAGGATCACCGGCTTGGTGTACGCCGGGTTGAGCGAGCGAAACTCTGCGGGTGTGATGCCGGCGAGCTTGGCCGCGAGCGACACGTCGATGTCGCGGGTGATGGTCACGGCCTTGAAATAGGGATGATCGGGGATGTCGGGCAGGGTCAGGCCGTACTTGGCCGGGTCGGCGATGATGTCCTTGACCGCCTGCAGCTTGGGAAAGTAGTTGCGCGTTTCGTTGGGCATGCGCAGCGACTGGTAGTCGGTAGGCAGATCGTGCGCGACGTTGTAGGCAATCGCCCGCTGCAGGCTGCCTTCGCCCCAGTTGTAGGCGGCCAGCGCGAGCTGCCAGTCGCCGAACATGGTGTAGAGGTTCTGCAGATAGTCCAGTGCCGCGTTGGTGGAGGCGAGCACGCTGCGGCGGTCATCCTGGAACAGGTTCTGCTTGAGGTTGTAGTGCTTGCCGGTGGACGGAATGAACTGCCACATGCCCACCGCGTGGGCGACCGACTTGGCGTCGGGGTTGTACGCGCTTTCGACAAACGGCAGCAGCGCCAGCTCGGTCGGCATGCCGCGCTGCTGCACGGCCTGCACGGTGTAGTAGAGATACTTGCGCGCCCGCTCGGTCATGCGGGCGATGTAGTCGGGGCGGGTGACGTACCACTGCACCGCGGCGTCGACCGCCGGGCCCTGCATGTCCGGGATGTTGAACCCGGCGCGGATGCGCTGCCAGATGTTGGCGTAATCGGGCTTGACGTCCTTGCCGTCGTCGTCGAGCGCGGTCTGCGCGGCGCTGGTTGCGCTGCTGGCAGGGGTTGGGTTCGGAGCGTTGGCGTCGATGGCGACGGTGTCGTTGTCGTCATCGGCGGCAGCGCTCTGCGAGGCGCTGGGGGCCGGTCTGGGCGGGGTGCTGGCGACGGCGGGTGGGGTTTGTGGGGCGGGGGTCGTGGCTTGCTGCGGCGAGGCGGTGGGCGGGTTGGCGGCGGCGGAAGGTTGCGCGGGGTGGGGGAGGGAGGCACATCCGGCGGCCAGCGAGACCATCGCACCCAGGGCCCAGAATCGGAGTCGTCGCAGTTCCTGCATCGTGTTCAGCCTCAGAAAGCGTTTTTCCATTCCCGCAGCCACGCCAGCGCCTGCACCGCGTCCTGCGGCGCTTGGCCTTGCCGGCGTTGCAGCGCGTTCAGCACCCCGGTTTCGCGGGTGCGCAAAAACGGGTTGATGCGTTTTTCCAGCCCGATGCTGCTGGGCAGGGTGGGCAGACCGGCGGCGCGAAGGGCTTTGCAACGGTCGAGGTGCTCGACCACCCACTCATTTCCGGGGTCTGCAACCCGGGCGAATTCTAGATTGGAAACCGTGTATTCATGTGCACAAAATACACGTGTGTTTTCAGGGAGTTCCACTAGTTTGTTCAAAGACTGGTGCATTTGTGCCGGAGTGCCCTCGAACAGCCGGCCACAGCCGGCGGAAAACAGGGTGTCGCCGCAGAACAGCGCCGGCGCCTCGCCAGGTGCGGTGAGTACGTAGGCGATGTGCCCGGCGGTGTGGCCGGGCACGGCCAGCACGTCGCAATGGCAACCCAGTTCGGGCAGATCGAAGTGCTGGCCCCCGGCGAGGGCGACGCTGCGCGCCGGGATGTCCTCGTCGGCCGGGCCCCACACCGGGATGTCCGCGCCCTGCTCGCGGCGAGCGCAGGCGACGAGTTCGGCCACGCCGCCGACGTGATCGGCATGGTGGTGGGTGACTAGAATGCCGCGCAATTCCAGACGCTGCGAACGCAGCGCATCGATGACCACCGCGGCATCGCCCGGATCGACCACCCAGGCCGGCGCGGCTTGCGCGTGGGGCCGCAGCAGCCAGATGTAGTTATCCCGAAAGGCTTGAAGCGCGGCAATATGCATGGCGACTCCGAAATCTGGCCGATGATCGGCCTGCAGCATTGGCTGCAGACCCCACCCGGCCGCTTCGTGCTGGCATGGGAGCAGGCGCAGATCGACCGGGTGGTGGCCGACATTTTCGGCTACTACGCGCTGCAGCTGGGCAACCCCGCGCTGCACGGGCTGGCCGAGAACCGCATGCCGCACCGCTGGCTGGCGCTGGACGCGAGCCCGCAGCAGGCCGGCGGCGCGGAACTGGGCATCGGTCCCGCGTTGCATTCGGGCGGAGAGCCGGTTTATGCCGAGCCGGCGATGGTGGAGGCGGCGGGGCAGGCGGGGTCCGCTGCGTCGATGCCCGAGCGAAAGCTGGACGCCGAGGGGCCTGAACCTCAGGCCGCCCAGCCGACGCCGGCGGCGCTCGACGCAGTCGAAGTGCCGCCACCGGTCGCCGTCGATCTGCGCTGCGATTTTGCCGAGCTGCCGTTTCCGGCGCAGTCGCTCGATCTGGTCGTGCTGCCCCACACCCTGGAGTGGGTGGACGATCCGCATGCCTGTCTGCGCGAGGTCGAGCGGGTGCTCGTGCCCAACGGTCAGGTGGTGATCACCGGGTTCAACGCGATGAGTCTGTGGGGTGCGCGGCAGTTCGCCGGGCGCTTCGGTGCCGGCTGGTATCTGCCGCAGCAGGGCGAGTTCATCGCCCCGCGGCGCGCGCGCGACTGGCTGCGTCTGCTCGGCTTTGAAATCACCCAGGGCCGCTACGGCTGCTACCGCCCCGCGGTGCGTTCGCAGGTGTGGCTGCAGCGCTGGCATTTCATGGACGCCGCCGGTGACCGCTGGTGGCCGGTGTTCGGCGCGACCTATCTGCTCGCGGCGATCAAGCGGGTGCCGGCGATGCGCCTGGTCGGCAAGGTGCCGCTGCGCGCGCGCGAGCGTCTGGCTGCGGCGTTGCGCCCGGCCCCCACCACTCTGGGCGGTTCGCACTCATCAACTACCTCATCCCATGAGCACCGTTTCTGACGGCACTGCCGTCATCATTTACACCGACGGCGCGTGCAAAGGCAACCCAGGCCCGGGCGGCTGGGGCGTGCTGCTCAAAAGCGGCCCGCATGAAAAAACCCTGCACGGCGGTGAGGCGCAGACCACCAACAACCGCATGGAGCTGACCGCGGCCATCGTTGCGCTCGAAGCGCTCAAGCGCCCCAGCCGGGTGGTGCTGCACACCGATTCGCAATACGTGCTCAAGGGCATGACCGAATGGCTGCCTGCGTGGAAACGCCGCGGCTGGACCACCGCGGACAAGAAACCCGTGAAGAATGTCGACCTCTGGCAGCGGCTGGATGCGGCCGCAGCCCGGCACGATCTGAAGTGGGTCTGGGTGCGGGGCCACACCGGCGACCCGGGTAACGAACGCGCCGACGCACTGGCCAACCAAGGCATTGCCGAACACGGCGGGCGCTGAAAACCACCCGCTGCCCGGCTTCATCTCTGCATTTCAATCATGAGCAATCTCATCGTCCACGGCGGCACGCCCCTGCGCGGCCGCATCATTCCCTCGGCCAACAAAAACGCAGTGCTGCCGGTGCTGTGCGCGACCCTGCTGAGCACCGAGCCGGTGCGGCTGATCGGCGTGCCCGACATCACCGACGTGCGCAAAATCCTCGACATCTTCCGCACCCTGGGCAGCGAGGTGAAGTGGGATCACGCCGCCGGCACCCTTGATGTGCACCACCGCGACACCGAATTCGACCCCGCCCGCCACCGCCTGCCGGAGGAAATGCGCTCGTCCATCATGCTGGTGCCGCCGCTGCTGGCGCGCTTTGGCGTCGCGCGGCTGGAGGACAACGTCAAGGGCTGCACCCTCGGGGTGCGGGAAATCGACCCGCATGTGGAGGTGTTCCGCCACTTCGGCGCCGAAGTCGAGCGGGTCGAAGGCTCGTTGCTGGTGCGCGCGCGCGCGCCGCTGCAACGCGTCGACCACTGGCTGGATTACGCCTCAGTGACGACCACCGAGAACTTCGTGCTGTGCGCGGCCACGGCGCGTGGCGTGTCCACGCTGACCAATGCCGCGTCCGAGCCGCATGTGCAGGAGTTCTGCCGCTTCATGCAGATGCTGGGGGTGCGCATCGAAGGCATCGGCACCTCGCGGCTGACCGTGCATGGCAGCGAACGGCTGGGCGGCGCCACGTTCGCGTTCACCGAAGACTTTCACGAAATCACCACCTTTCTCGCACTGGGGGCGATCACCGGCGGCGAGGTCGCGGTGCGCAACGGCGCGCCCGAAAACTTTCCGCTGATCGACCGCACCTTCGCCAAGTTCGGGGTGCATGTGACCCATGCCGACGGTTGGTCACACGCCCGCTGCGACGGGCCGCTGACCGTGCAGGCTCCGTTCACTGCCAACACCCTGACCAAGGTCGAAGGCGCACCGTGGCCCTACCTGCCGGTCGATCTGCTGCCGATATTCATTGCGCTGGGCGTGCGCGCCAGCGGCAACACCCTGTTCTGGAACAAGGTGTACGACGGCGCGCTGGGCTGGAGCAGCGAACTGTCCAAGTTCGGCGCGCATGTGTTCCTGTCCGACCCGCACCGGCTGATCACCTTCGGCGGCGGCGCGCTCGCCCCGGCGGTGGTCGAGAGCCCCTACATCATCCGCGTGGCGATCGCGCTCCTGATGGTCGCCGCCAGCATTCCCGGCCGCTCCGAAATCCGCTACGCCACACCGATCCGCCGCGCCCACCCGCGCTTTGTCGAAAACCTGCGCAGCCTGGGCGTGCAGGTGGAATGGACTGCGGAGGATTGACCCGGCAGTCGCGCCGCCGAACGCGGATCACGCGGCCAGGGCCGGCGTGATGCCGGCTTGCAAGCGCTCAGCAAAAAGCCGCCTACAAAGGCGGCTTGCTCAAATGGACGAAGTTATCGACTGGTGCCGGTGAGAGGAGTCGAACCCCCGACCTTCGCATTACGAATGCGCTGCTCTACCAACTGAGCTACACCGGCGAAGCCCACCATCATAGCAGGGCAGGGCGTGGCAATTACGCGCGGTGGGCCTGCTGCAGGCGGTCGATTTCTTCACGCGAACCGAGCATCACGGCACAGCGCTGGTGCAGGGCGGTGGGTTGCAGGTCGAGGATGCGGTCGGGGCCGTTGATCGCCGCGCCGCCGGCCTGCTCGACCAGAAAAGCCATCGGGTTGGCCTCGTACAGCAGCCGCAGCTTGCCGGGTTTGGCCGGATCGCGCTTGTCCCAGGGGTAGAGGAACACGCCGCCGCGCATCAGGATGCGGTGCACGTCGGCGACCATGCTGCCGACCCAGCGCATATTGAAGTCGCGCCCGCGCGGCCCGTCCTTGCCGGCCAGGCAGTCGTCGATGTACTGCCGCACCGGCGGTGCCCAGTGCCGCAGGTTGGACATATTGATCGCGAACTCGCTGGTCTGCTCGGGCACGCGCAGATCGTTCTGCGTGAGCACGAAGCTGCCGTGTTCGCGGTCCAGGGTGAACACCGCCACACCTCGCCCAACACTGAGCACCAGCAAGGTCTGTGGGCCGTAGACGCAGTAGCCGGCGGCGACCTGCTGCCGGCCGGGCTGCAGGAAGTCCTGTTCGCTCACCGGGCCTTCGCCGCCCTGCCGCTGCAGCACCGAAAAAATGGTGCCGATGGTCACATCGACATCGATGTTGGACGAGCCATCGAGCGGGTCGAACAGCAGCAGGTAGTTGCCGGCCGGGTAGTGGCTGGGCACCGGGTGGATGGTGTCCATTTCCTCCGAGGCCATCGCCGCCAGGTGCCCGCCCCATTCGTTGGCTTCGAGCAGCACTTCGTTGGCGATGACGTCGAGCTTTTTCTGCGCTTCGCCCTGCACGTTTTCGGTGCCGGCCGCGCCGAGCACCCCGCCGAGCGCCCCTTTGTTGATCGCCAGGCTGATGCGCTTGCACGCCCGCGCGACCACTTCGATCAGCAGCCGCAGCTGCGGGGTGATCGCGCCGTGGTCGTGCTCCAGCGCGATGAGGTAACGGGTGAGGTTGATCGGCAGGTTCATCGCGGTGGCCTTGCGGGGGACGGAATGAGCGCTTACGCCAGCGCGCGCTCGACGATCTCGCGGGTGTCGGCCGACAAAGCCTCCGCCTGCGCGACGCGACGCAGCGCGGCTTCGGCCGCACTGCGGTAAGCCGGGGCGAGCTTGCGCCAGCGATCCATCGCCCGCGCCAGCCGCGCCGCGACCTGCGGGTTGATGGCGTCCAGCGCCAGTACCTGCTCGGCCCAGAAGTCGTAGCCGGCGCCGTCGCTGCGGTGGAAGGCCCCGGGGTTGCCCTGGCAGAAGGTGGTGATGACACTGCGGGCGCGGTTGGGGTTGCGTAGCGAAAACGCCGGGTGGCGCATCAGCTCGCGCACCCGCGCGACGCCCGTGCCATCGCGGTCAGGCGCGGCGGCCTGCAGCGCAAACCATTTGTCCATCACCAGCGGCTCGTGCGCGAACTGCGCAGCAAAGCGCTGCAGCGCCGGCTGCGCCAGTTCGGCACCGGTGTTGACCAGCGCGGCCAGAGCGGCAAAGCGGTCGGTCATGTTGTCGGCGTCCTTGACCTTCTGGTAGGTGCGGCCCAGCCAGGCGGGGTCGCCCAGCTCGCACAAATAGCTTTGCGCGAGGTTGCGCAGCGCGCGGCGGCCGGCGCTGGCGACGTCGGGGCGATAGCCGCCCGGGGTGGCGTGGGCCTCGAAGGCCCAGCGCCAGTCGTCGGCGAGCTGCCGCGCCAGCGCGCGGCGCAGCGCCTGCCGCGCGGCGTGGATGCGCGGAGGATCGACTTCGTCGAGCTGTTCGGCGATGTAGCTCTCGCCCGGCGGGGTGAGCAGCAGTTCCTTGAATGCGGGCGCCAGCTCGGGGTGACGCAGCGCGCCGCGCAGCGCGGCCTCCAGCGCCTCGTCCAGCACTGGCTCGCGCTGTTCACGCAGCGCCTGCAGCAGGCGCGAGAGCATCAGCCGCTGCGCGGCTTCCCAGCGGTTGAACGCATCGGCATCGAAGGCCAGCAGATGCAGCAGGTCGGCATCGTCCAGCCCGTCGTCGAGGATCACCGGCGCGGAAAAACCGCGCAGCAGCGAAGGGGTGACGCGCGGGGCATCGATGTGGCCGAAGGTGAAGGTCTGCTCGGCCTCGGTCAGCACCAGCACGGTCTGCTGCCCGCGCTCCTGTCCGTCGAGCCACAGCGGCAGCGCCGCGCCGTCGGGCCCGAGCAGGCCCATCGCCACGGGGATGACCTGCGGCTGCTTGCCGCTCTGCCCCGGGGTGTCGGGCAGGGTCTGGCGCAGGGTCAGGGTGTAGGTGCGCGCGGCGGGGTCGAGCACACCGCGCGCCTGCACCCGCGGCGTGCCGGCCTGGCTGTACCAGCGCTTGAACGCGTCCAGATGCGCGGCAAGCGGGGAGTCGGGGTTGGCATCGGCAATGGCCTGGGCAAAGTCGTCGCAGGTCACGGCCTGGCCGTCATGCCGCTGGAAATAGAGTTCCATGCCTTTGCGGAAACCGGCGCGGCCGACCAGGGTGTGCATCATGCGCACGACCTCGGCGCCTTTTTCGTAGACCGTGGCGGTGTAGAAGTTGTCGATGGCTTGGTAGTGGTCGGGGCGCACCGGGTGCGCCATCGGCCCGGCATCTTCCGGGAACTGCACGCTGCGCAGCAGCCGCACGTCTTCGATGCGTTTGACCGCACGCGCCGACTCGCCGTCCGCGGCGGCGGCCAGATCCTGGCTGAACTCCTGGTCGCGGAACACCGTCAGCCCTTCCTTGAGGCTGAGCTGGAACCAGTCGCGGCAGGTGATGCGGTCGCCCGTCCAGTTGTGGAAATACTCGTGACCGACCACGCTTTCGATGCCGTCGTAGTCGGCATCGGTCGCGGTGGCCGGGTTGGCCAGCACATACTTGGTGTTGAAAATGTTCAGGCCCTTGTTTTCCATCGCCCCCATGTTGAAGTCGCTGACGGCGACGATCATGAAGCGGTCGAGGTCCAGGCTCAAGCCAAAGCGCTGCTCGTCCCAGGCGACGGCCTTGATCAGCGACTGCATCGCATGCTCGGTTTTGTCCAGATCGCCGGCGCGGACGTAGACCTGCAGACGATGGGTCTTGCCCGAGGCGCTGCGCACCTGCTGCTCGCGGCAGACCAGATCACCGGCGACCAACGCGAACAGATAGCTGGGTTTGGGAAACGGGTCGTCCCACTCGGCTTCGTGGCGGCCGTCGCCCAGATCGCGCTGCGCGACGAGGTTGCCGTTGGACAGCAGCACCGGGTAGGTCTTTTTGTCCGCGCGCAGGGTGACGTGAAAGCGGCTCATCACATCGGGCCGGTCGGGCCAGTAGGTGATGCGGCGAAAGCCCTCGGCCTCGCACTGGGTGAAAAACGCTCCGCCCGACATGTACAGCCCGGCGAGCTGGGTGTTGTCTTTCGGCGCGTTGATGCAGTCGATCTCCAGCACGAACTGCTCGGGCAGCCGGTCCAGCGTCAGGGTGTTGCCCTCCTGCCGGAAGGCGACGAATTCGCCGTCGACCTTGAGGGTGACCAGGGTGATGTCTTCGCCGTCGAGCACCAGCGGTGCGGTGTCGGGCGCACCGGCGGCGCGGCGCACTTCCATGCGGCTGTGCACGCGGGTCTTGGCCGGGTCGAGGTCGAAGCGCAGCGCGACGCGATCGATCGCGTAGGCGGGCGGCGTGTAGTCGGCCAGGCGGGTGATGTGGACGGAGGTTTCGGGTTTCGCGGTCATGGCACGGGGCGGGGAAACGCGCTCGGTCAGTCGGCGGTCGGTGCCGCGGGGCGGGGGAGGCGCCGGGGCGATGCCCGGCGCGGCTCACAGACCGGATTTAAGGCTTTCGGTGATGAACTCGTCGAGATCGCCGTCGAGCACCTTCTGGGTGTTGGAAATTTCCACATTGGTGCGCAGATCCTTGATGCGGCTCTGGTCGAGAACATAGCTGCGGATCTGGTGGCCCCAGCCCACGTCGCTCTTGCTCGCTTCGAGCTTCTGCTGCTCGGCCATGCGCTTGCGCAGTTCGTGTTCGTACAGCCGCGAGCGCAGCACCCGCCAGGCCTCGTCGCGGTTGCTGTGCTGGCTGCGACTGTTCTGGCATTGCACCACGATGCCGGTGGGAATGTGCGTCAGCCGCACTGCCGAGTCGGTCTTGTTGATGTGCTGGCCGCCGGCGCCACTGGCGCGGAAGGTGTCGGTGCGTACGTCGGCCGGGTTGATCTCGATTTCGATCGAGTCGTCCACCTCCGGGTAGACGAACACGCTGGCGAAGCTGGTGTGGCGACCGCCGGAGGAGTCGAACGGGCTTTTGCGCACCAGGCGGTGCACCCCGGTTTCGGTGCGCAGGTGACCGTAGGCATATTCGCCCTCGACGCGAAGGGTCGCGCTGCGGATGCCCGCGACGTCGCCTTCGGTTTCTTCCAGCACCTCGGCCTTGAAGCCCTTGCGCTCGCAATAGCGCAGATACTGCCGCAGCAGCATGCTGGCCCAGTCACAGGCCTCGGTGCCGCCGGCGCCGGCCTGGATGTCGATGAAGCAGTTGCTCGGGTCGAGCGGGTTGGAAAACATGCGCCGGAATTCCAGCGCCTCGACCTCGGCTTGCGCCTTGTCGATGTCAGCGCTGATGGCGTGCAGGGTCGCGTCGTCGTTTTCCTCGCGCGACAGGTCGAACAGGTCGCGCGAGTCGTTCAGGGTCTGCGTGAGCTGGCGCAGACCAAGAACGATGGTTTCCAGGCTTTTGCGTTCCTTGCCGAGTTCCTGCGCCCGCTTGGGGTCGTTCCACACGGCCGGGTCTTCGAGCGCGCCGGCAACTTCGAGCAGTCGGGTCGACTTGGCGTCGAAGTCAAAGATACCCCCTTAGCGCGGTCACGCGCTGGGAGAGATCGTCGATGCGGTTGGACAGGGCGTTGAGCTGTTCGGCTTCCATGATGCGGGGTCGGTGAAAAGCCGTGCATTTTCGCAGAGCGGGCGCCTCTGCGCCTGCGGCAATCCGGGCGCAGACCGAGGTCGCGCCCGCCAGCCTTTACAGCGGCTTGAAAAACTCCTTGACCTTCTCGGTCCAGGATTTGGTCTGCGGCGAGTGGCGGTCGCCCCCTTTTTTCAGCGACTCGTCGAGTTCGCGCAGAAGCCGCTTCTGTTCCTCGTTGAGTCGCACCGGGGTTTCGACGTTGATGTGGCAGTACAGATCGCCGGGATAACTCGCGCGCACGCCCTTGATGCCCTTGCCGCGCAGGCGGAAGGTCTTGCCGCTTTGCGTGCCTTCGGGCAAGTCGATTTCGGCGCGGCCGCCCAGCGTGGGCACGTCGATGCTGCCGCCCAGCGCCGCCGCCACCATGCTCACCGGCACGGTGCAGTGCAGGTCGTCGCCGTCGCGATCGAACACCGGGTGCGGCTTGATGTGGATTTCCACATACAGATCGCCGGGCGGCCCGCCGTTGACCCCGGGCTCGCCGTTGCCGCTGGAGCGGATGCGCATGCCGCTGTCGATGCCGGCGGGAATCTGCACTTCCAGGGTCTTGTTTTTCTGCAACTGGCCGCGGCCGTGGCAGGCGGGACAAGGCTCGGGGATGAGCTTGCCGGTGCCGCGGCAGGTCGGGCAGGTCTGCTGCATCGCGAACGGCCCCATGCGCTGGGAGATCTGGCCACTGCCGTGGCAGGTCGTGCAGGTGATGGGCTGAGTGCCGGGCTTGGCGCCGCTGCCGTGGCAGGTGTCGCAGGTTTCCCAGCCGGGAATGCGCAGGTTCTTGGTCACACCGTGCGCGGCTTCTTCCAGGGTGATTTCCAGCGAGTAGCTCAGATCGGCGCCGCGGTAGACCTGCTGCCCACCGCCGCGACGTGCCCCGCCGCCGAAAATTTCCTCGAAGATGCTGCCGAAGTCGCCAAACCCGCCGCCGCCCGCGCCGAAGCCGCCAAAGCCTCCGGCGGCCGATGGATCGCCCCCGGCATGGCCGTACTGGTCGTAGGCCGCGCGTTTTTGCGGGTCGCACAGGCACTCGTACGCCGCCTTGACTTCCTTGAACGACTCTTCGGCCGCGGCGTTGCCCGGGTTGCGATCCGGGTGGTACTTCATGGCCAGCTTGCGGTAGGCCTTCTTGATTTCGTCGTCCGATGCCGAGCGGCTCACGCCCAGGACTTCGTAGTAATCGCGCTTGGACACGTCTGCGGTCTCGCGTTGTCTGGCAGTTGGCACAATGACCGAACGGGAGGGGCGCCAGAACTTGGTCTCGCGGCCCTCCCGTCGGCGGGAGAAACATCAGATCAGCAGCCGGGTCAAGCCTTGCCGTCCTTCACTTCCTTGAACTCGGCATCGACCACGGTGTCGTCGGCAGCCGCGCCACCCGCACCCGCGGTGGAGCCGGCCGAGCCGCCTGCCGCGGCGCCGGCGGCCTGGCTGGCGTACATTTTCTCGCCGAGCTTCTGGCTGGCGGCGAGCAGCGCGTTCGTCTTGGCTTCGATCGCGGCCTTGTCGTCGGACTTGATCGCTTCCTCGGCCTCTTTCAGCGCCGCCTCGATCGCGGACTTCTCGCCGGCGTCGATCTTGTCGCCGTACTCGGTCAGCGACTTGCGCACCGAGTGCACCGCGGCGTCGGCCTGGTTGCGCGCGTCGACCAGCTCGCGCTTCTTGTGGTCCTCCGCGGCGTTGACCTCGGCGTCGCGCACCATGCGCTGCACCTCTTCCTCGCTCAGACCCGAGTTGGCCTTGATGGTGATCTTGTTCTCCTTGCCGGTGCCTTTGTCCTTGGCCGAGACGTGCAGGATGCCGTTGGCGTCGATGTCGAACGTGACTTCGATCTGCGGCACACCGCGCGGCGCCGGCGGGATGCCCTCGAGGTTGAACTCGCCGAGCAGCTTGTTGCCCGCAGCCATCTCGCGCTCGCCCTGGTACACCTTGATGGTCACCGCGGGCTGGTTGTCGTCCGCCGTCGAGTAGACCTGGGTGTGCTTGGTCGGGATGGTGGTGTTTTTCGCAATCATCTTGGTCATCACCCCGCCCAGGGTCTCGATGCCCAGCGACAGCGGGGTGACGTCGAGCAGCAGCACGTCCTTGCGGTCGCCGGCCAGCACCGAGCCCTGGATCGCCGCGCCGATGGCCACCGCCTCGTCGGGGTTGACGTCCTTGCGCGGCTCCTTGCCGAAGAACTCCTTGACCTTGTCCTGCACCTTGGGCATGCGGGTCATGCCGCCGACCAGGATCACGTCGTCGATATCGCCCACCTTGACCCCGGCGTCCTTGATCGCGATGCGGCACGGCTCAATGGTGCGCTCGATCAGCTCTTCGACCAGGCTCTCCAGCTTGGCGCGGGTGAGCTTGATGTTCAGGTGCTTCGGGCCGCTGGCATCGGCCGTGATGTAGGGCAGGTTGATCTCGGTCTGGGTCGAGCTCGACAGCTCGATCTTGGCCTTTTCCGCCGCGTCCTTCAGGCGTTGCAGCGCGAGCACGTCCTTGCTGAGGTCGACACCCTGTTCTTTCTTGAACTCGGTGATGATGTAGTCGATGATGCGCTGGTCGAAGTCCTCGCCGCCGAGGAAGGTGTCGCCGTTGGTCGACAGCACCTCGAACTGCTTTTCGCCCTCGACATCGGCGATTTCGATGATCGAAATATCGAACGTGCCGCCGCCGAGGTCATACACCGCGATCTTGCGGTCGCCCTTGCCGTGCTTGTCCAGGCCGAACGCCAGTGCGGCCGCGGTGGGCTCGTTGATGATGCGCTTGACGTCCAGCCCGGCGATGCGCCCGGCGTCCTTGGTCGCCTGGCGCTGGCTGTCGTTGAAGTAGGCCGGCACGGTGATCACCGCTTCCGTTACCGGCTCGCCGAGATAGTCCTCGGCGGTCTTTTTCATTTTGCGCAGCACTTCGGCGCTGATCTGCGGCGGCGCGAGCTTTTTGCCGCGCACTTCCACCCAGGCGTCGCCGTTGTCTGCCGCGACGATTTTGTAGGGCATCAGGTCGATGTCCTTCTGCACTTCTTTTTCGGTGAACTTGCGGCCGATCAGGCGCTTGACCGCGTACAGGGTGTTTTTCGGGTTGGTGACCGACTGCCGCTTGGCCGAGGCGCCGACCAAGATCTCGCCGTCTTCCATGTAGGCGACGATCGACGGCGTGGTGCGCGCGCCCTCGCTGTTTTCAATGACCTTGGGCGAGCCGCCCTCCATGATGGCCACGCAGGAGTTGGTGGTGCCCAGGTCGATGCCAATGATTTTTGCCATGGGATTTCTCCAGGATTCGCGCCGGAGCGCTGAAATTCGTCTGCTTTGGAATTGGGGGATTGGTCGGGAAATTCAAGCGCGCGGCCTCAGCCGGCTGCGCTCTGGCCTTGCGACACCGTCACCAGCGCCGGCCGCAGGGTGCGCTCGGCAATCTGGTAGCCCTTCTGCAGCACCGACACCACGGTGTTGGCCGGCAGATTGGAGGGTTGCATCGAAATGGCCTGGTGGAGGGCCGGGTCGAAGCGATCGCCGGGCTGCGGGGCGATGGCGCGAAGCTGATTGCGCTCGAACGCCGAGCGCAACTGGCTGAGCGTCAGCTCGACCCCTTGCTTGAGCACGGCAATATCGCCGCTGCCGTCGGCCAGGGCGGCCTCCAGGCTGTCGGCCACTGGCAGCAGCGCCTCGGCAAACCCTTCGACCGCGAACTTGCGCGCCTTGGCGGCTTCTTCCGCGCTGCGGCGGCGGATGTTCTCGACCTCGGCGTGGGCACGCAGGATCTGGTCGTTGAGGGTTGCGATGGTCTGCTGCGCCTCGGCCAACTCCGCGGCCGGGTCAGGCTCGGGGATCAGATCCTGGTGCGCGCCGGCTGGCTGATCGGACGCCGCCTGTTGAGTCTTGCTTTGTTGCGCCGCTTCGGCGGCCTGGGCCTGTTGCGGGTCGACGGGTGGGTTGGCTTGCTGCATGGGATCGGTATCGCGGGAAAAAACCTTACCCGACGATGTTGAGGCAGCCGGCTCGGTTTCAAGGGGGAGATTGTCGCCGAGGCGGCCCGGCGTTCGCGAGGTGCCCCCGGCGCGGAACGCGAGGGGCATGAAAAACGCCCCGGCGAGGTGGGCTCGGCGGGGCGCGCGGGCAGCCCGAGAAGGCTGCCGGAAGACGCGAAGACTTACTGGGCCTTCTTTTCTTCCTTCTTCATTTCGTGATGCTCTTTTTTGTGGTGGGTTTTTTTGTGGTGCTCTTTCTTGTGCTCCATCTTGTGCGCCGGTTCGGAGGCTGCGGCCGCGTAGGCGGACGAGAACGCGACGGAGGCAAACAGGGCGGTGATCAGAGCGGCGAAGACTTTTTTCACGGTTAAACCTTTCGATCGATGGTGCAACCCCAAAGCGGGTCGACCTCTTAAATGCACCGAGTTCTTACGGGTTGACCAAAAGTTACACACTGTTTCAACTGTGGCGCGAGCATGAATTGCGGTTGGTGCCTGATGCCGGGCGGTGAAGTCTTGTGTCATATACAAGACTGGATTGCAGATGCGGCGCTGCGGCATAGAATGGGTCGGCCCCGGCCAGAGACGCGCGGCCGGTTTGACGACACCCAGACGGAGACGCTTCATGGATCAGCACATCCGCATTCCTGCGGGCGAAAAAATCACGGTCAACCCGGACTTTTCCCTGCAGGTTCCCGACCGACCGATCATTCCCTACATCGAAGGCGACGGTACCGGCTTTGACATCACCCCGGTGATGATCAAGGTGGTCGACGCCGCCGTGGCAAAGGCCTATGGCGGCAAGCGCCAGATTGCGTGGATGGAGATCTACGCCGGCGAAAAAGCCACCCGGGTCTACGGCCCGGACGTCTGGCTGCCCGAAAGCACCCTGCAGGTGCTCAAGGAGTATGTGGTGTCGATCAAGGGGCCGCTGACCACCCCGGTGGGCGGAGGCATCCGCTCGCTCAACGTCGCGCTGCGGCAGGAGCTGGACCTCTACGTCTGCCTGCGCCCGGTGCGCTATTTCCAGGGCGTGCCTTCACCGCTCAAGCACCCGGAAAAGACCGATATGGTCATCTTCCGCGAGAACTCCGAGGACATTTACGCTGGCATCGAGTGGGCGGCCGAGTCGGACGGGGCGAAGAAGGTCATCGACTTCCTGATCAAGGACATGGGGGTCAAGAAAATCCGCTTTCCGGCGACCTCGGGCATCGGCATCAAGCCGGTGTCGCGCGAGGGCACCGAGCGGCTGGTGCGCAAGGCGATGCAGTATGCGATCGATAACGACCGCAAGTCGGTGACCCTGGTGCACAAGGGCAACATCATGAAGTTCACCGAGGGTGCGTTCCGCGACTGGGGCTACGCGCTGGCGGGCCGGGAGTTCGGCGCGCAGCCGCTGGACGGCGGGCCGTGGATGACCTTCAAGAACCCGAAAACCGGGCGCGACATCGTGGTCAAGGACATGATCGCCGACGCCTTTCTGCAGCAGATCCTGCTGCGGCCCGACGAGTATGACGTGATTGCCACCCTCAACCTGAACGGTGACTACGTGTCGGACGCGCTGGCCGCGCAGGTCGGCGGCATCGGCATTGCCCCGGGGGCGAATCTGTCGGACAGCGTGGCAATGTTCGAGGCCACTCACGGCACCGCGCCGAAGTACGCCGGCAAGGACTACGTCAACCCCGGGTCGGAAATCCTCTCGGCCGAAATGATGTTGCGGCACATGGGCTGGACCGAGGCGGCCGATCTCATCATCTCCAGCATGGAAAAAGCCATTCTGTCCAAGCAGGTGACCTACGACTTCGCCCGGCTGCTGCCCGGCAGCACCCAGGTCAGCTGCTCCGGGTTCGGCAAGGTCATGATCGACCACATGTGAGTTTGCGCAAGCTGGAGCAGATGGCCCCAGCCGACACCCAGACGGGCCGCCCGCAGGCGGCCCGTTGTTTTTTGCGCGGGCGTCCCGACATCGGTGGCGTTGACGCTGCGCAACCCCGCGGATGGCGGCTTTCCCACATACCCACGGGGCACGCGCGGCGGCGGCTTCATCCCTAAAATTTGCCGCATGGTCACCACTCGCAAACCCCAGCCAGACAACGGTGGCGCCGTGGTCGTCGAGCGCCAGTCGCTGCGGCTCAAGCCGCCGGCGATGTACCAGGTCGTGCTGCTCAACGACAACTACACGCCGATGGAGTTCGTGGTTGTCGTGATCCAACAGTTTTTCAATAAAGACCGGGAAACGGCGACGCAAATCATGTTAAAAGTGCACCAGGAGGGACGTGGCGTCTGCGGGGTCTACACCCGCGACATCGCGGCCACCAAGGTGGAGCAAGTCCTCGGCGCCGCACGCCAGGCGGGGCACCCCCTGCAGTGTGTGATGGAGGCCATCTAGGAGTCTGGCAATGATCGCGCAAGAACTGGAAGTCAGCCTGCACATGGCGTTTGTGGAGGCCCGGCAGCAGCGCCACGAGTTCATCACCGTGGAGCACCTGCTGCTCGCGCTGCTGGACAACCCGTCGGCGGCCGAAGTGCTGCGGGCCACGTCGGCCAATCTGGACGACCTGCGCGCCAGCCTGACCGCGTTCATCAAGGAAAACACCCCGGTCGTTCCGGGCAAGGATGACGTCGATACCCAGCCTACGCTGGGTTTCCAGCGGGTGATCCAGCGCGCGATCATGCACGTGCAGTCCACCTCCAACGGCAAGAAGGAGGTCACCGGGGCGAACGTGCTGGTGGCGATTTTCAGCGAGAAGGATTCGCACGCCGTGTACTACCTGCATCAGCAGGGCGTGACCCGGCTGGACGTGGTCAATTACCTGTCGCACGGCATCCGCAAGTCCGAGCCGGCCGAGCCGGCCAAGCCCGCCGCCAGCAACAGCGAGGACGGCGGCGAGGACAAGGAGGCGAAGGAGTCGCCGCTCGACCAGTTCACGCAGAACCTCAACGCGCTGGCGCGCGACGGGCGCATCGACCCGCTGATCGGCCGCGAGCACGAGGTCGAGCGGGTGATCCAGGTGCTGTGCCGCCGGCGCAAGAACAACCCGCTGCTGGTCGGCGAGGCGGGCGTGGGCAAGACGGCGATCGCCGAAGGGCTGGCGTGGCGCATCACCCAGCAGCAGGTGCCGGAGGTGCTGCAGGACGCGGTGGTGTATTCGCTGGACATGGGCGCCCTGCTCGCGGGCACCAAATACCGTGGCGACTTCGAGCAGCGGCTCAAGGCGGTGATCAAGCAGCTCAAGGACAAGCCGCACGCCATTCTGTTCATCGACGAAATCCACACCCTGATCGGCGCCGGTGCGGCGTCGGGCGGCACGCTGGATGCGAGCAATCTGCTCAAGCCGGCGCTGACCACCGGGCAGCTGCGCTGCATCGGTGCGACCACCTTCAACGAATACCGCGGCATTTTTCAGAAGGACGCGGCGCTGTCGCGGCGCTTCCAGAAAATCGACGTGATCGAGCCCAGCGTCGAGCAGACGGTGGACATCCTGCGCGGGCTCAAGAGCCGTTTCGAGGAGCACCACGGCGTCAAGTACTCGCCCAGCGCGCTGTCGGCCGCGGCCGAGCTCTCAGCGAAATACATCAATGACCGCCACCTGCCGGACAAGGCGATCGACGTGATCGACGAAGCGGGCGCCGCACAGCGCATCCTGCCCAAGAGCAAGCAGAAAAAGACCATCGGCAAGGTCGACATAGAGGAAATCGTCTCCAAGATCGCGCGGGTGCCGGTGCACAGCGTGACCACCGACGACCGCTCCAAGCTGCGCAACCTCGACCGCGACCTCAAGAACGTGGTGTTCGGGCAGGACGCGGCGATCGACGCGCTGGCTGCGGCAATCAAGATGGCGCGCTCGGGGCTGGGCAAGCCAGACAAGCCGATCGGCGCCTTCCTGTTCAGCGGGCCGACCGGGGTGGGCAAGACCGAGGTGGCCAAGCAGCTTGCCTTCACGCTGGGCATCGAGCTGATCCGCTTCGACATGTCCGAATACATGGAGCGGCACACGGTGTCGCGGCTGATCGGCGCGCCCCCGGGCTATGTCGGTTTCGATCAGGGGGGGCTGCTGACCGAGGCGGTGACCAAGAAGCCGCATGCGGTGCTGCTGCTTGACGAAATCGAGAAGGCGCACCCGGACGTGTTCAACGTGCTGCTGCAGGTGATGGACAACGGCACGTTGACCGACAACAACGGTCGCAAGGCGGATTTCCGCAACGTCATCCTGATCATGACGACCAACGCCGGCGCGGAGACCATGCAGAAGTCGACCATCGGTTTCACGACCAAGCGCGAGCACGGCGACGAAATGGCCGACATCAAGCGCCTGTTTTCGCCCGAGTTCCGCAACCGTCTCGATGCCATCATCAGCTTCAAGCCGCTCGATGATGCGATCATCCTGCGGGTGGTCGACAAGTTCCTGCTGCAACTCGAAAGTCAGCTGGCGGAGAAGAAGGTCGAGATCACCTTCTCCGATGCGCTGCGCAAGTATCTGGCGCGTGAAGGCTTCGACCCGTTGATGGGTGCGCGGCCGATGCAGCGGCTGATCCAGGACACCCTGCGCCGGGCGCTGGCCGATGAGCTGCTGTTCGGCCGGCTGGTCGATGGCGGCCGGGTGGCGGTGGATATCGACGACAACGACAAGGTCGTGCTCGACATCACCCCTAGCGATTCGCGCAGCCGCAAACGCGAGGCCGAAGACGCCCCCGCCTGATGCTGCAGCAGCGCCGGGCGCGTTCCCGGCATGGCCCAAAGCCCGGCGCCTTGCCGGGCTTTGTCATTTCTGCTCAGGGCGCAGGGTCGGCGCGGTTGTCTTGTGCCCCAGCCGTATCCAAAGGTCAGAGTTGTTGCAAGGCGGCGCTGGCGGCTCAGGCCGGGCGGATCGCGCCACAGGCGGCCCGTACACTCCCGCCCCATGCTCATCCATCCGAATTTCGACCCCATCGCCTTTTCTCTCGGCCCGGTGAAGGTGCATTGGTACGGCATCATGTACCTGCTGGGCTTCATCTCCTTCTGGCTGCTGGCGCAGCAACGGCTGAAAGACCAGCCGTATGCGCGCCAGGGCTGGACCTCGCGCGACATCGAGGATCTGCTGTTCGCCGGGGTGCTCGGAGTGATTCTTGGCGGACGCGCCGGTTATGTGCTGTTCTACCAGCCGGGTTACTACTTCAGCCATCCGGCGCAGATCGTCGCGGTGTGGGACGGCGGCATGTCTTTCCACGGCGGGTTGCTCGGGGTGCTGGTCGCCGCGGCGTGGTTTGCCCGCACCCGGCGGTTTTCCTGGATGCAGATCATGGATTTCGTCTCGCCGATGGTGCCGCCAGGCTTGGCCTTCGGACGGCTGGGTAACTTCATCAACGGCGAATTGTGGGGACGGCCGGCGCCCGCCTGGTGGCCCGGGGCGATGATCTACCCCGAGTCGGGCAGCCTCGCGCCGCGCTTTCCCTCGGAGCTGTATGAGCTGTTTCTCGAAGGCGTGGTGCTGTTCGCGGTGCTGTGGTGGCTGTCGCGCAAGGAGCGGCCGCGCGGGTTCATTGCCGGCTGCTTCGCGTTGGGTTATGGGCTGGCGCGTTTCACCGCGGAATTTTTCCGCCAGCCCGACGCCTTCCTCGGTTACCTCTGGCTGCACCTGACGATGGGGCAGTTGCTGTCGCTGCCGCTGATCGTGTTCGGTATCGGGTTGATCGTCTGGTCGCTGCGGCGGCGCGACCGCTTGCAGGCAGCCGGGATGTCGGCTTCCTGACCCCCTTCTTGGCCGCTGCGCAACGCGCGATGCTCAGGGCGGGGCGGCCTCGCCAGGCGCGACGATGTGCAGCCCGGTGGCGGCGGCTCTTCGCCGCAGATCGAGCAGGGCGCGGTCGCGGCTGAGCAGCCAGCGTGCGCCCTGCGCCAGCGCAAGGTCGATGAACACCTGGTCGTCGGGGTCGCGGCAGCGCAGCAGCGGCGAGGAAACGGGCTGAGGCAGGACCTGCGCGTGCGACGCAAAGGTCGCGCGCAGCAAGGCTTCGGCCTTCTCCGGGCTGGCCCGCCGCGCAAGTGCCGGGTAATGCGCAACCCGCAGCGCCTCGTCCAACATCGCCGCGCAGCTCAGCCAGCGCACGCGGCTGGTGGTGATGGCCTGCGACCAGTCGCGCATGCGCGGGTCGTCGAACACCAGCCAGTCCAGCAGCACCTGGGTGTCGAGCACGCAGGCCTGTATCTGCACTGCGGCTGCAAAGCCGGCCGACAGGCGGCTGTCGCGCACATCCATCAGGGGAAGGAGAGGGAAAGGTCTGCCGAAACCCGCGCAGGTGGAATACCCTGAACCCAGCTGGGACAGGTGGGCGAGGTCACCCTGATCTGGGGACGTCTGCGCGAGACGTCACGCGCACACAGAGAATTTCCAAGCCCGAGGCAAAAGACATCGGTTCAGAAAATGCCGACCCGCCCGGGCCCGACAGACGGGATGGATTCTACGGGGAGCCATGCATCAGCGCTGCAGGCAACGGCATCCTGCTGCCACACCGCGACGCGGCTCAGATCAGCTTGCCGTCAGCGCCGATAGATTCATCGATGCGGCGTACCAGTTGCGTCAGCGCTGCCGCATCGGCCGGGTTGGCCGCCCGCGTCTGCGCGCCGCCGCCCTGGCGCTGGCATTCGAGCAGGCTGTGCGCAAGGTTGAGTGCGGCGAGCACGGCGATGCGTTCGCGCGCGCGCACCTTGCCCATGTCGCGGATCGCGCACATTTCCTGATCGACCTCGCGCACCGCGGCCAGCAACGCCGGCTGTTCCTCGGCCGGGCAGGCCAGGGTATAGCTCTGGCCCATGATGGTGACGTCCAGGGTGGTGGTGCTCATCGGGGTGTAGGGGCCGAAGCGATGGGTGGAGGGCGAAGCGTGGCGTCAGGCCGGGTCGGCCGTGCCGGGCAGCGAATCGGTCTGGTCGAGCCGGCGCAGCAGGCTGTCGATGCGTGCGGTGGCTTCCTGCGCGCGCTGACGCAGCTGTTCGCGCTCGGCCTCGGCCTGGGCCAGCCGCTCGCGCAGCAGCGCCTGGGTGCGCTGCGACTCGGCGTAAAGCAGCAGCAGACGCTCGACCCGTTGCTGCAACTGGGCGACCGCGGCAGAGACCGACTCGGCGGAGGAAGAGGCATCCATGCGGGCCATTGTAGGCACGGGCGGTTGGCTGCCGGCTAACATGACCGACGTTGGTGCCGACGCGGTGCAGGCTGCGCGGTTAAACGGGAAACAGGAGGTTGGCGGCGTGCCGCAAGCCCAGCCTGTGCTGCCCCCGCAACGGTCAGCGACTGCCCCGGCTGCCTGCAGCCGGGGCTGAGCCGGATGAGCTTGTCCACTGGGCCCCGCGCCTGGGAAGGACGTCCGGCAATGCGTCGCCAGCCCGGATACCGGCCAACGCAGGGAGGTTGACGCGCTCGGGGCGAGCGCCGATGCGGCGAACGGGTGCAGCGCCCGGTCGCGGTGTCGCGCCGCGCCGCTGCCCGCCGCCTCGTTCGCGCCCGACCGTGCGGGGGAACACGGCAGCGCAGCTCTTTGCCGTATCTCTCCCATCATGTTCACAGCATCGTCTCGCCGCTGCGGCACTCCTGCCGCGGCCATCCCTTTGTCTTCCCTTTCGCTGGCGCTGGCTGTCGGCTTGTGCATCGTTCCGGTGGCTCAGGCGCAGACCGCGGGCGACATGCCCACGCTGCCGCCGGTGGTGGTGTCGGCCACCGGCTATCCGCAACCTTTGTCGCAGGCGTTGCCCAGCGTTAGTGTGATCACCCGCGAGCAGATCGAGCAAAGCGGCGCGCAGAACCTCACGACCCTGCTGCAGCAGGTCGCCGGGGTGCAGGTCACCCGCAACGGCGGGCCGGGGCAGAGTGGCAACGTGTATCTGCGCGGCTTTGGCGGCCCCGATGTGCTGGTGCTGCTCGACGGGGTGCCGATCAACGCGCAGGATGCCACCGGGGTGGCCTACCTCAGCACGTTCACCCTGGACCAGATCGAGCGCATCGAAGTCATTCGCGGCAACGTCTCGGCGATCTACGGCTCCGGGGCGATCGGCGGCGTGGTGCTGATCACCACCCGCAAGGGCAGCCAGACCCCGCAGGCCTCGGTCGCCGCCAGTGCCGGCAGCCGCGGCACCTACACCGCTTCGGCCAACGCCAGCGGGGTGGTCGGCAACACCGCGCTGCAGGCCGGCATCAGCCGCTACATCACCCGAGGCATTCCCTCGCAGAACCCGCAGCTCAGCGGTCTGCCCGACGCGCGCGACGGCTACCGCAACACCACGATGAGCGGCTCGGTGGTGCAGACCCTGGCGCCGGGTCACAGCCTGGGGCTGCGCGCGTTTTCGTCCGACGCTCGCTACACCTACAACAACACCACGGCGTGGGGACGGACGCAGCAGCAACTCGGCCAGGTGTTTCTCGATGACCAATTCGGCAACTGGAACTCGCGCCTCAACCTGTCGCAGCAGGACACGACCAACGACAACGGCCCAAGCGGCAACCTCAGCCACTACCGTACCCGGGTGCAGCAGCTTGCCTGGCGCAACACCGTGACCCTGACCCCGGGCTGGACGGCCACCGGCGGGGTCGACCTGCAGCGCCAGTCCATCGTCGGCAGCTACGACTACGGCCCTTATTACTCCGGCGCGTTCGACACCGGCCGCAACGCCCGCGCAGTGTTTGCCGGCATCGACGGGGGCTTTTCCGGCAATGAGCTGCAGCTCAATGTCCGCCACGACGCGATCGACGGTTACGGCGGACAGAACACCGGCTACTTTGGCTACGGCCGCGAGCTTGGCGGCGGGTTCAAGGCGATCGCCAGCTACTCGACCGCGTTCAACGCCCCGCCGCTGGGTTATCTGTTTGACCCCAACGTGGGCAACCCCAAGCTGCAGCCGGAAAAGGCGCGCACCGTCGAGGCCGGGCTGCAGTGGTCGCAGGGGCCGAATGTGTGGCGTGCGACCGCGTTCCAGACCAAGGCGACCAATCAGTGGGCGTATGGCAAGAACTTTCGCTTCCAGAACATTGCCAGCGCCCGCACCCGCGGGGTCGAACTCTCGGCACAGGGGGCGGCCAACGGATGGAGTTACCACGCCAACCTGACCTTGCAGGAGGCGCGCGACCTCACCCAGCCGGGCGAGCCGATTCTGCAGCGCCGCGCCCGCACCCTGGCCAATGCCGAGGTGCAGCACAACATCGGCGGGGTGCTGGTCGGCGCGGCCGTCCACTACACCGGCCCGCGCTGGGACTACAACTATTTCGCTTACCCGGCGGCGCGCGTGAACCTGGGTGGCTACACCACGGTCGATCTCACTGCCAGCGGCGCGATCACTCCGCAATGGAGCTGGAACGTGCGGGTGGAAAACCTGTTCGACAAGCGCTACCAGACCGCTTTTGGCTACAACCAGCCGGGGCTCGGGGTGTTCGTCGGGCTGCGGTGGACGCCCAAGCTGTAAGGCACGGCCAGCTCGCGTCACCAGCCGTCGCCTGACATCGTCCCGCCGATGCCGTCCCCAGCCTTGCCATCGGCCGAACCCCGCGCCTGGCCGCGCCGCCTTGCGACTGCCGCGCTGCTGCTGGCGTTTGCCGGCGCGTTCGCGCTGGCGCTTGCCGCCGGTGACGGCGGCTGGCAGCCGTGGCTGATCGAGCAGCTGCGGCTGCCGCGCGCGCTCGCTGCAGCGGGCGTCGGCGCGCTGCTGGCGCAAGCCGGCATGAACATGCAGGTGCTGCTGCGCAACCCGCTGGCCGACCCTTATGTGCTCGGCGCCTCGGGCGGGGCTGGGCTGGGCGCGGTGCTGGCGCTGCTGCTTGGCGCCTCGCTGTGGCTGGGCAGTGTGCTCGGCGCGGCGGCGGTGCTGGCGCTGCTGTTGCTGCTGGGCGCGCGCTGGCTGGCCAGCCGTGGTGACGAAGCACCGGCGCAGCTCATTCTCACCGGCGCGATGCTGGCGGCGATTGCCGCGGCGGCGTCGCTGCTGCTGCTCAGCCTGGTGCCGGACCAGCAACTGCGCGGCGTGGTGTTCTGGCTGGCCGGCGATCTTTCGGGGGCGACGCACGGACCGGCGCTGCTTGCGCTGGTCGCGCTGCTGGCCGGCTGGACGCTGTGGCGCGCGCGTCGGCTCGACCGGCTGCTACTGGGCAGCGAAGCGGCGTGGTTGCTGGGCGAGCCGGTGGCGCGGCTGCGGCTGGAACTGGTGCTGACCGCGGCGCTGGCCACCGGCGCGGCGGTCGCGGTGGCCGGCACCATCGGCTTTGTCGGGCTGGTGGTACCGCAGGCGTTGCGATTGCTGGGCTGGCAGCGCGCCCGCGCGCTGGCCTGGGGGGGGCCGCTGGGCGGAGCGACGCTGCTGCTGCTGGCCGACACGGTGTCGCGCACCGTCGCGCTGCCTTACGAACTGCCGGTCGGGGCGGTGACGGCGCTGGTCGGCGCGCCGGCGTTCATCGTGCTGCTGCGCAAGGGGCGGGTGTGACCGATTCGCCGTTGCTGAGGGTCGAGCGCCTGACCGTGCAGGCCGCGCGGCGCGCGCCGTCGCTGGCGCAGGGTGTGACGTTCACCCTCGACCGTGGCGAGCGCATCGGCGTGATCGGGCGCAACGGCGTGGGCAAATCGACGCTGCTGCGGCAGGTCGCCGGACTGCTGCCGGCAGCCGGCGACGGCGCGACCATCCGCTGGATCGGGCGCGACGCGCGAGCGCTTTCGGCCGCCGAACTGGCACGGCAGCGCGCGCTGATGCCCACCCAGCCGCGCGACCGCTTTGCGCTGCCGGTGCTGGCGCTGCTGGAGCTGGCACAGCCGCAGCCGGATGCTGCCGCGGTGCGCACGGTGCTGCAGGCGGTCGACGCCTGGGATGTGCGCGACCGTGACGTACTGTTGCTGTCGGCCGGGCAGCGGCAGCGGGTGGCGCTGGCGCAGGCGCTGCTGCAGGACACCCCGGTGCTGCTGCTCGACGAGCCGGTGTCGCTGCAAGACCCGGGGCACCAACGCCGGCTGGCCGATGTGCTGCGCGACTGCGGCGACCGCGCGCTGTTGTTCTGCGCGCACGACGTCAACTGGGTCGGCGCGCTGGCCACACAGCTTCTCGCGCTGGGTCTGGACGGGGTTGATGGCGGCTGGCGGCTGGCTGCGCCGCCGGCGCTGCTGACCGCTGAAGGCTTGCGCGCGGTCTATCAGTGCGAATGGACGCCGCTGCGCGACGCGGCGGGCGCGGCGGCGTGGATGCCGGCTTGACCCGCGCGGTTCAATGCGCTGGCGGCGTGGTCGGACGCGCCGGATGCCGCTGCACCGCGCGGCGCGCGCTGGCGACCGCGGTGCACAATTCCAGCACCCCGTCGAGCACCCGCAGCCCCATGCGCGGCAGCGCGTTGGGGTCGAGATTGACCCGCTGGTCCAGCCGTACCGCGGCGAGCCTCGGGTAGGCCGACCAGGCGCGCAGCCATTGCGGCCCCTGCGGGCCGGCGGTGACGATGAGCTGCGGGTCAGTGGCGAGCACGGCATCGAGCGACACCGTCGGCGCTGGCGTCGGCAGGGCGGCGAAAACATTGCGCCCGCCACAGACCTCGATCGCCTGGTTGATCATTTGGCGGCCGCCGATGGTCATCAGCGGGCGGTTCCACACTTCATAAAACACCCGCACCGGCGGCTGCGCCGCGTATTGCCGGCGCAGCGCGGCCAGGCGCGTGTCGAAGTCGCGCACCCAGCGCTGCGCGGCTGTCTGCGTGCCCGCCAGCGCGCCAATGCGCTGCACGGTCTGCGCCAGCGCCGAAAAGGTGTCGGCCTCGCTTTCATACACCGCCACGCCGAGCTGGCGCAGGCGTTGCAAGTCGCGCGGCGGGTTGCCGCTGCGCCAGGCGAGCACCAGGTCAGGGTGCAGCGCGACGATGGCTTCGAGGTTGAGCGCAAACGCGTCGCCGACCACCGGCAGCCTGCGCGCCCACGACGGCGCCTCCGGGGTGCGCACCATGCCGACCACCCGGCTGCTGGCGCCTGCGGCGGCGGTGAGTTCGAGCAATTGTGGCGACAGCACGACGATGCGCCGCGCCGGGGCCGACAGGATGACGGTGTTCCCCGCGTCGTCGAGCACCGTCACGGGCGCCGCGTGGGCTGCAGGAAACAAGGCCGCGAGCAGCAGCGCCGCCAGGGCGGCCCGCGCCAGGCGCATCCCGCGTGCCACCGCGTCGAGCCCAGCCGCAGAGCCGCGCCGCAAGCGCGGTGAAGCAACGACCCGGCTCATTTCGGCGCCGGCGTCTTGGGTTTGTACGGACACAGATCGGCCAGCGCGCAGCGCCAGCACTCCGGTTTGCGTGCCTTGCACACATAGCGGCCGTGCAGGATCAGCCAGTGGTGCGCGTCGTGGCGGAACTCGGGCGGGACGACTTTTTCCAGCTTGGCTTCAACCTCCAACGGCGTTTTGCCCGGCGCCAGCCCAAGGCGGTTGGCGACTCGGAAAATGTGGGTGTCCACCGCGATGGTCGGCTGGCCAAAGGCGATATTGAGCACCACATTGGCGGTCTTGCGCCCGACGCCGGGCAGCGATTCCAGCGCTTCGCGGCTGTCGGGCACCTGCCCGCCGTAGCGCTCGATCAGAATGTGGCAGGTGGCGATCAGATTCTTCGCCTTGGTCTGATACAGGCCGATGGTGCGGATGTAGTTTTTCAGCCCATCCTCGCCGAGTTCGAGCAGCGCCTGCGGGGTGTTGGCCCGGGCGAACAGCGGGCCGGTGGCCTTGTTCACGCTAGCGTCGGTCGCCTGCGCCGACAGCAGCACCGCGACCAGCAGCTCGAAGGGGCTGGAGTAGTTCAGCTCGCTGCGCGGGTGCGGGTTGGCCGCCTGCAGGCGTTCGAACAGGGTGCGGATCTGGGCCGGTTTCATCGCCGCGGATGATAGGCCGGCCGCGCCGGGTCACCCCCACCCGGGTGCTATGATGCCGACCTTCGCAGTGGCAACAATTTCTTTTCAAATCAAGGGGTTACAACGCCCATGCGACTGACTTCGCTGCGTCTGGCCGGGTTCAAGTCGTTCGCCGACGCGGTGACGCTGCCGTTTCCCGGGCGCATCACCGGCATCGTCGGCCCCAACGGCTGCGGCAAGTCCAACGTGATCGACGCGGTGCGCTGGGTGCTGGGCGAAAGCCGCGCCAGCGAGCTGCGCGGCGAGTCGATGGCCGACGTGATTTTCAACGGCAGCACCCAGCGCAAACCGGCCAGCCGCTGCAGTGTCGAAATGGTGTTCGACAACAGCGACCACCGCATCGGCGGGCAGTGGGGCCAGTTCAGTGAAATTGCGGTCAAGCGGGTGCTGACCCGCGACGGTGCGTCGAGTTATTTCATCAACGGCCAGGTTGTTCGCCGGCGCGACGTGCAGGACATTTTTCTCGGCACCGGGCTGGGGCCGCGCTCCTACGCCATCATCGGCCAGGGGACGATCACCCGCATTCTCGAATCGCGTCCGGAAGACCTGCGGCTGATGCTCGAAGAAGCCGCCGGGGTGTCCAAATACAAAGAGCGGCGGCGCGAAACCGAAAACCGGCTGCAGGACACGCGCGAAAATCTCACCCGCGTCGACGACATCCTGCGTGAACTCGGTAGCCAGCTCAGTCGGCTGGAGCGGCAGGCCGAAGTCGCCGGCCGCTGGCGCGAATTGCAGGCGCAGGCGCAGCAGGTGCAGCAGCAGCTGTGGCTGCTGCGTCGCGACGAGGCCGAGGCGCAGCGGCAAGCCCTGGCGCAACGCAGCGGCGAAACGGAAAACGCGCTGCAGGCGCGGCTGGCCGAACTGCGCGCGGTCGAGGCGCAGATCGAAACCCTACGGCAGGCGCAGTTCGCGGCCAGCGATGGGCTCAACCGCGCTCAGGCCGGGTTTTACGAAGCGCAGTCGCGGGTGGCGCAGATCGAGGCGGAGATCCGCTTTGTCGTCGAGGCGTGCAACCGGGCCGAGGCCAGCCTGCGCGACCTGGCCGGGCAGCGCGCGCATTGGCAGCAGGTGCTGGAGGCGTCGGCCAGCGAGGCCGAGGAACTCGCCGCGCAACTCGTCGACGCGCAGGAGCAGATCGATGCGGCGCAGGCGCGGGCGCAGGAGCACGGCGATCGCCTGCCCGCGCTCGAAGCCGCGCTGGCCGACGCGCAGCTGCGCGCAGCCGACGCCCGCGCCACCGCCG
>CAYMDM010000024.1:0-32452 GCA_964389235.1 uncultured Burkholderiaceae bacterium | reverse complement strand
GCGCGCGCCGCGGCCTCCTGCTCGCGCGCGGTGCGCTCACTGGTGCGCGCCTGGTCGAGCTGCTGCGCCGAGCCGCCGCCCGTCTCGAACAGCCCTTGCGCGCGTTTCAGTTCGATCTGCGCGTGCGCCAGTTGCGCCTGCGCCTGCTGCAGCGCCGCCTGCGCCTGCGGCCGGGTCTGCTGCTGCAACTGCCGCAGCGCGGCCTGCGCCTGGTCGAGCTGGGCGCGGCTCTGGTCGGCGCGCAGTTCCAGCAGCGGCTGACCGGCGCGCACGGTTTGGCCCCGATCGACCAGCCGTTTGACCACCACACCGGTGATTTCGCTCGCCACCTGCACCCGCGACGGCGTGACCACATATCCGGTGGCGACAACGTTCTGCACCAGATCGGTGGTCTGGATGCGATACCCCGGCACCAGCGGCGGCTGCAGCCAGCGCCACGCCAGCACGCCCAGCAGCCCGAGCACGACGATCACAATCAGCGCACGGCTGAGCAGGCGGCGAAGGGCGGGAGCGGGCATCGGGCTGGCGTGGAAAAAGCGGGCCGCCCATCATAAGCAGCCGGGCCGCAGCGGCGCCTGCGCGGTCGCCGCGCTGTTTGCGCCTCGGCAAGGCGAGGGTCAGGCGTGGCGACCGGCGTGTTGCGCGCGGACTGCTGCGCGCTTGTCAGTCGGTGTGCGATCTGCTTCAATGCAACACACAGCTTGTTTTTGCCGCCATGAACCGAATCACCGCTTTTTATTTTGGCTTCTGGTTTTTCTCGCACCGCACCGGCGGAGGGAGAGGCTGACAAGCGGCCCACACAGACCCAGAAAACCGCCGGCACCGCCCGGCGGTTTTTGTTTGGGCGGTGCGCGGCGGCAGGAGCTCAAGACCATGTTTGAACCCCACCCGGCCTTCGCCCCGCGCGACCCGGCCGAAGCGCGCGCCGAAGCGGCGCCCCACACCCTCGGCGCGCAGCGCCAGCCCAGCGGAGAGTTGCCGATGCAGTCCAAAGCCAGCGCCCCCGATCCCCTGCACAAACCGCAGGAGGACAAGACTTCGCGCACCGACAACGCGCGCATCAAGTCCATCACCCCGCTGCCGCCGCCCGAGCACCTGATCCGCTTTTTCCCGATCAAGGACACGCCGATCGAAACCCTGGTGGCCGACACCCGCGAGGCCATCCACCGCATCATCCACGGCCACGACGACCGGCTGCTGCTGATCGTCGGCCCCTGCTCGATCCACGACCCCAAGGCTGCGCTGGACTACGCGCAACGGCTGCTGCCGCTGCGCCGGCAATACGCCGGGGAGCTGGAAATCGTCATGCGGGTGTATTTCGAAAAGCCGCGCACCACGGTGGGGTGGAAAGGGCTGATCAATGACCCGTATCTGGACGAGAGCTTTCGTATCGACGAAGGACTGCGCATCGCTCGCCAGGTGCTGATCGACATCAACCGCCTGGGTCTGCCCGCCGGCAGCGAATTCCTCGACGTGATTTCGCCGCAATACATCGCCGACCTCATTTCCTGGGGGGCGATCGGCGCGCGCACCACCGAAAGCCAGGTGCACCGCGAGCTGGCCTCGGGGCTGTCGGCGCCGATCGGCTTCAAGAACGGCACCGACGGCAGCCTGCGCATCGCCATCGACGCGATTCATGCCGCCCGCCGCCCGCATTCGTTCCTCTCCGTGCACAAGAACGGGCAGGTGTCCATCGTGCAGACCCGCGGCAACAAGGACACGCACGTGATTCTGCGCGGGGGCAAGACGCCGAACTACGACGCCGCCAGCGTGCGCGCGGCCTGCGCTGCGCTGGAGGAAGCCAAGCTCGACTGCCGGCTGATGATCGACTGCTCGCATGCCAACAGCGCCAAGCAGCCGCTGCGCCAGCTCGACGTGGCGCGCGACATTGCCGCGCAGCTCGCCGGTGGCGAGGGCTGCATTTTCGGGGTGATGGCCGAGAGCCACATCGTCGGCGGGGCGCAGAAGTTCAGCGCCGGCAAGGACGACCCGGCCAGGCTGGTCTACGGCCAGAGCATCACCGACGCGTGCCTGGGTTGGGACGACACCCTCGACCTGGTGCAGACCCTGGCCGAAGGCGTGAAGGCGCGGCGCAAGCGCAAATGAACCCGGGCCGGCGCCGCTTGCGCTGGCCCACGTCGCAGCCAATGGCGACGCCCGTCGCGAGCCGCGGCGAATAATGCAGGCTTTCGTTGGACGCAAAGGAGACCCCATGCCCACCATCCGCATCGAAATGCTCGAAGGCCGCACCCCGGAGAAAAAAGCCGAGCTGGTGCGCGCGATCACCGAAACCACGGTCAAGGTGCTCGACTGCCCGCCGCAGGCCGTGGACATCCTGATTTACGACATCCCCAAAAACCACTGGGCCACCGGCGGCAAGCTGTGGAGCGAGCCGCGCGAGTGAAGCCGCCCGCCTCCGCGCCGCAGCGCCGGCAATTGCCGGCGGCGCTGCCGCCCGCCTCGCGCGGGCAGCAGGTGTTCGAGCGCATCATGGAGCGGGCGAACACCCTGCTGCATGTGTTCATGGCGGTGGTGCTGCTGGTCGCCAGTCTGCTGCTGATCTGGCAGTTCGCGCTCGACGTGCTGCACACCGTGCGCTCGGGCAACGTCGCGCAGGGCTTTCTGCACGCGCTGGGCAATCTGTTCATCCTGTGGGTGCTGTCGTCGCTGATCTCGGCGGAGATCCGCTACATGCGCACCGGCAGTTTTTCGGTGATGGTGTTCATCGAAGCTGCGCTGATCACCCTGCTGCGCCAGCTCATCATCATTCCGGTGGAAAGCGCCGGGCAGTTGCAGAACTGGGCGTGGACGTATGGGCTGATCACCGCGGCGGTGGTCGCGGTGGGCATCACCTTCTTTCTGGTGCGACGCGGGTTCGCGGTGGGCCGGGAGGAGGGCGAGCCGGCGCCCCCCGCGCTAGACCGTTGAAAAAAGTATCGAATCATTCAACTTTTTTCGTTATTCAAATAGCAAAACCCGAGCAATAGACTCGTTCCCATTCCGCCGCGGCGTCTTTGCCGGCCGGCGGGTAGCTTCGGAGGAACGAGCCTATGGCCAGGATGCGTGCGGTCGATGCCGCGGTCGCGGTGATGGAAAAAGAGGGCGTGCACCAGGCCTTCGGCGTGCCCGGCGCGGCGATCAACCCGCTGTATTCGGCGCTGCGCCGGCACGGCGGCATCGCGCATGTGCTCGCCCGCCATGTCGAGGCCGCCTCGCACATGGCCGAGGGCTACACCCGCGCGGCAGCCGGCAATATCGGGGTGTGCATCGGCACTTCCGGGCCTGCCGGTACCGACATGATCACCGGGCTGTATTCGGCCAGCGCCGACAGCATTCCGATTCTGTGCATCACCGGCCAGGCGCCGCGCGCGCGGCTGTACAAGGAAGATTTTCAGGCGGTGGACATCGAATCCATCGCCAAGCCAGTCGCCAAATGGGCGGTGACGGTGCGCGAGCCGGCGCTGGTGCCGCGGGTGTTCCAGCAGGCGTTTCACCTGATGCGCTCGGGCCGCCCGGGGCCGGTGCTGGTCGACCTGCCGCTGGACGTGCAGCTCGCCGAAATCGAGTTCGACCCCGACACTTATGCGCCGCTGCTGGTGTACAAGCCGGCAGCGACGCGGGCGCAGATCGACAAGGCGCTGGACTTGCTCAACGCGGCCGATCAGCCGCTGATCGTCGCCGGCGGCGGGGTGATCAACGCCGACGCCGCCGACCTGCTGGTGCAGTTCGCCGAACTCACCGGCGTGCCGGTGGTGCCGACGCTGATGGGCTGGGGCGCGATCGGCGACAGCCATCCGCTGATGGCCGGCATGGTCGGGCTGCAGACCAGCCACCGCGGCGGCAACGCCAACCTGCTGGCCTCCGATCTGGTGCTGGGCATCGGCAACCGCTGGGCCAACCGCCACACCGGGTCGCCTGAGGTCTACACCAAGGGCCGCAAGATCATCCACGTGGACATCGAGCCCACGCAAATCGGCCGGGTGTTCATGCCCGACTACGGCATCGTCTCCGACGCCCGCGCGGCGTTGGAACTGTTCATCGAAGCCGCGCGCGAGCGCAAGGCCGCGGGCCGGCTGAAAGACCGCAGCGCCTGGGCCCGGGCCTGCCGCGAGCGCGTACAGACCCTGCTGCGCAAATGGGACTTTGACCAGATCCCGATCAAGCCCCACCGCGTCTACAAGGAAATGGTGGAGTTCTTCGACGCCAACACCCGCTACGTGACCACCATCGGCCTGTCGCAAATCGCGGCAGCGCAGCTGCTCAAGGTCGAGCGCCCCCGGCACTGGATCAACGCCGGTCAGGCCGGGCCGCTGGGCTGGACGCTGCCGGCGGCACTGGGTGTGCGCGTGGCCGACCCGAGCGGGGACGTGGTCGCGCTGTCGGGCGATTACGACTTCCAGTTTCTCATCGAGGAGCTCGCGGTGGGCGCGCAGTTCAAGCTGCCCTACATCCACATCGTGGTCAACAACTCCTACCTCGGGCTGATCCGGCAGGGCCAGCGGCAGTTCGACATGGACTATTGCGTGCAACTGTCGTTCGAGAACATCAACTCGCCGGAGGTGAACGGCTACGGCGTCGATCACGTGAAGGTCGCCGAGGGACTCGGCTGCAAGGCCCTCCGCGTGTTCGACCCCAACCAGATCAAGCCCGCGCTGGCGCAGGCGCGGCAGCTGATGAAAGAGTACGCGGTCCCGGTAGTGGTCGAGATCATCCTGGAGCGCGTGACCAATATCGCGATGGGTGGTGAAATCGACGCCATCACCGAGTTCGAGCCCACCGTCGACCTGTCCCCCGCCGAGGTCTAAACCATGCCCAAGTTCGCCGCCAACCTGACCATGCTGTTTACCGAACAGCCGTTTCTCGACCGCTTTGCCGCCGCCGCGCAGGCCGGGTTCAAGGCGGTGGAATTCCTGTTTCCCTACGCCCACGGCGCACAGCAGGTGCGCGACGCCGCGGTGAACGCCGGGGTGCAGATCGTGCTGCACAACCTGCCTGCGGGCGACTGGGACGCCGGTGAGCGTGGCATCGCCTGCCTACCTGATCGCGTGGCCGAATTCCGCGCCGGGGTCGATCAGGCGATCGACTACGCCAAGGCGCTCGGCGTGACCCAGCTCAACTGCCTGGCCGGCAAGGCGCCGGCCGGGGCCGATGCGCAGCAACTGCGCGCGACCTTCGTTGCCAACCTGCGCTTTGCCGCAGACAAGCTCAAGCCCCACGGCATCCGGCTGCTGATCGAGCCGATCAACACCTTCGACATCCCCGGCTTCTACCTCACCCACACCCAGCAGGCGCTGGACCTCATCGACGAAGTCGGCAGCGACAACCTGTTCCTGCAGTACGACATCTACCACATGCAGCGCATGGAAGGCGAACTCGCCGCGACGCTGCAAAAGCACCTGCCGCGCATCGCCCATGTGCAGATTGCCGACAACCCGGGCCGCAACGAGCCGGGCACTGGCGAAATCAACTACCGCTTTCTGTGCCAGCACCTGGGCCGCATCGGCTACCGCGGCTGGATCGGCTGCGAGTACAAGCCCAGGACCACGACCACCGCGGGTCTGGGCTGGCTCGCCGCGCTCTGAACAACGACAACGACGCAACCCCAAACGGAGATTCGCATGGCCAAACTCGGATTCATCGGACTGGGCATCATGGGCACGCCGATGGCGGGCCACCTGCTCGCCGCCGGCCACACACTGTTCGTCCACACCCGCAGCCAGGTGCCGCAAACCCTGCTGGCCGCCGGCGCCCAGCCCTGCGCCAGCGGCGCCGACGTCGCGCGGCAGGCCGACATCGTGTTCACCATGGTGCCCGACACCCCGGACGTGGAAAAAGTGCTGTTCGCCCCCGGCGGCGTCGCCGAGGGACTGAGCGCTGGCAAGACCGTGGTCGACATGAGTTCGATCGACCCGATCGCCACCAAAGACTTCGCCCGCCGCATCGAGGCGCTGGGCTGCGACTATCTCGACGCCCCGGTGTCCGGCGGCGAAGTCGGCGCCAAGGCCGCGAGCCTGACCATCATGGTCGGCGGCAGGCGGGAGGTGTTCGACAAGGTGCTGCCGCTGTTCCAGCTGATGGGCAAGAACATCACCCTGGTCGGCGGCAACGGCGACGGCCAGACCTGCAAGGTCGCCAACCAGATCATCGTCGCCCTCAACATCCAGGCCGTGGCCGAGGCGCTGTTGTTTGCCAGCAAGGCCGGCGCCGACCCGGCCAAGGTGCGGCAGGCGCTGATGGGCGGGTTTGCCTCGTCGCGCATTCTCGAAGTGCACGGCGAGCGCATGGTCAAGCGCACCTTCCAGCCGGGGTTTCGCATCGAGCTGCACCAGAAAGACATCAACCTCGCGCTGTCCGGCGCGCGGCAGCTCGGGCTGTCGCTGCCCAACACTGCGATGGTGCAGCAACTGTTTTCCGCCTGCGCCGCCAACGGCATGGCCGCGCTCGACCACTCGGCGCTGTGCCGCGCGGTCGAGCTGATGGGCCACCACACCATCGCCCCGGACGCCTGAGTCGCCCGGCCGCCCGGTTGTCTGACCGATGAGCTTGCCCGACCCCGCCACCCAACCCGTCGCCTTTTTGCGCGCGTTGTTCGACGTCGCGGTGGCCCGCGCGCAGCCGGCGCAGGTGCTGCCCGCGCATCTGCCGCCGCCGCCAAAAGGGCGCACCGTGGTCGTCGGCGCCGGCAAGGCCAGCGCGGCGATGGCGCTGGCGCTCGAAGCCGCGTGGCCGGCCGATGCGCCGCTGTCCGGGCTGGTGGTCACGCGCTATGGCTACGTGCCGCCGCAATGGCACGAGCAGCCTCGGCGCATCACACTCGTCGAAGCCGCGCACCCGGTTCCCGACGCTGCCGGCGAGGCCGCCGCGCGGCGCATGCTTCAGACCGCGCAGGAGTTGAGCGAAAACGATCTGGTGATCGCGCTGATTTCCGGCGGCGGCTCAGCACTGCTGCCGCTGCCCGCAGCCGGCCTGACCCTGGCCGACAAACAGCGCATCAACCGCGAGCTGCTGATGAGCGGCGCCACCATTGCCGAGATGAACTGCGTGCGCAAGCACCTCTCAGCGATCAAGGGCGGGCGGCTGGCCGCAGCCTGCGCTCCGGCGCCGGTGCTGACGCTACTGATTTCCGACGTGCCCGGCGACGATCCGGACGTGATCGCCAGCGGCCCCACCGTGCCCGACCCCACCACCTGCGCCGACGCGCTGGCCATCATCACGCGTTACGGCATCGGCATTCCCGACGCCATCCATGCCGGGCTGCAAAGCGGCGCGCTCGAAACCCCCAAGCCCGGCGACCCGGCGTTCGCCGGCAACCGGGTCGAGATGATCGCCACCCCGCGCCAGATGCTGCAGGCCGCCGCCGAAGCCAGCGCCCAGTCCGGCGTGCCCGCGCACATCCTGGCCGACGACATGGAAGGCGAATCGCGCGACATCGCGCTGGCGCACGCCGCGCTGGCCCGCAGCGTCGCGCGCCACGGCACGCCGTTTCCCCGGCCCTGCCTGCTGCTGTCCGGCGGCGAAACCACGGTCAGCGTGCGCCCGGGCCAGACGCACGGCAAAGGCGGGCGCGGCACCGAATTCCTGCTCGCGCTGGCCTTGGCGCTGGACGGCGAGCCGGGCGTCTACGCGCTGGCCGGCGATACCGACGGCATCGACGGCAGCGAAGACAACGCCGGCGCCTGGATCACCCCCGACACCCTGACCCGCGCCCACGCCGCCGGGCTCAACCCCCGCGCCATGCTCGACGGCCACGACGCCTACACCGTCTTCGCCACCACCGGCGACCTGCTCGTCACCGGCCCCACCTACACCAACGTCAACGACTTTCGCGCGGTGTTGGTGCTATAGGTCGGGCGTGCCGCTGCGCCGGGTTGCATGCTGAAACACGCAGCACTCGCTGCGCTGGCATACTCGACGTTGCATGGCTGCTTTGGGTTTAAGTTAGGAAGCATTTTCTGGCTTTAGATGTTACCATTCTAAACTTGACTTATCCGGCGATGCGTACTTCGTTTCGGCTGCCCAGAACCAAGGAGGCCAAATGGCAATTACTTATTCTGACGAAAAAAAACAGGAATGGGAAAATTTTAAAAACAAGGGCGGCTCCATTAATTTTGAAATCGATCCAGAGGATATTTCTAGCACAAAAGATTTTGAGGCGCATCCATCAATTCAACCAAATCTCACTACGGGATTTGAATTGCCACCGACCCCACTGATAAATGCGCCCGACCTGCTCGGGCTGATAACAGTTTATGGTACGGCATGGGATGCAATAATGTGTAGAGTTTATCTATCGGGTGGCAATGTCATTTACAAGAAAAAACCAAATGGCAAGTATGAGGCGATATGCAACATACCCTTTCAGCCTAACCGTGCGCCTTAACTCGCTTCCCCGGGTCACTGGGACGATCTTCGGCTCGTCTTTTATCTGTACGGTGGGCGTTAAAGTCATTTGCCTATGCAACATGCCGGCTCATGACATTTAGGGTAACCCCACATCTCGTTCAACTCACCTACGAAGCGGCGCTTAAGTCGTTCTGGCGCAAAGAGTCGCTTCGCAAATTTCTTCGCCAATCGCACGTGGCGGAGGCACACCTTGCGACTTGGTCCTCGGAGGAGAGTAAGCGCGACTTCCTTGATCGCACCTTCGCATCTCTCCAGAAGTCCGACCGTGGGAAGGCGGTCATCGGAGAGATGGCGATCTTCCTCGCCGAGCAGACAACATTCCCAGACCTCCGCAACTGGGAGGACTCCGCAGTAAAGATCCAAGATGCCTCCAAGGCCGTGGCGGAACTCAAGGCGCTGATCGCACGGCAAACCGAAGAGGTTCGGTCTGAGCGCGAGCGAGAAGCTGTCAAGGCGAAAGCACGCGAAGAGCGCCAAGCAGTGCAACGTCAGCAAACCAGTCTCGGTCAGCTAATGCAGCGTCTGAACGATCTTGCGCCGCAGATGGGCACATCCCCGGGCGGGTACGCGTTCCAAGACTGGTTCTATGACTTCGTGGCATTCGCCGAGGTCGAGCATCGGCGCCCGTACAACGTCAACGGGCGGCAAATTGACGGCTCGATCACTGTCGACGGAACCACTTACTTGGTCGAACTGAAGTTCACGGCGGACCAAGCCGGTGGGCCTGACATCGACATATTCCGCGGCAAGGTAGACAGTAAAGCTGACAACACCATGGGGCTCTTCCTTTCCATGGCCGGCTACTCGTCTGTTGCTATCGCCGATGCCTCGGGCAAGAAGACCACGCTACTGCTTCTTGACGCTTCGCACATGTACCTGATCCTGACCGCTGGCATGACGTTCGTCGAAGTCGTCCGCCGACTACGACGACATGCGTCGCAAACGGGCGAGTCGTATCTCCCCGTCGCGTCGTTCAGCGGCTAACAACTGGGGGTCAGGCCTTGCTTTGTGGCAGCCCGGGCGATGCGACAGCGATGAGGCTCCATCCAAAGTCGGTTCTACTTCAGGCGCACATTTCCGGGTTGTATGCCGAAACCCGCCGCGCCTGACGCGCTGGCATACTGCAACGCTCGCTTCAACAGGAGGTTGCCATGCCCCACGCATCCGCGCCCGACGATCCCTTGCGGCCGCCGCCGCCCCGGCGTATCGGCTGGCTGGTGGTGGTCGTGCTGATCGGGGTGCTGGCGGTGCTGGGTTACGTCAACCGTCAGCGTTTGCAGCAACTGACGCAGGCGTGGTTCGGCCATCCTGTTGCCGGGCAGGTGGCGGCGAGCGCTCCCGCCGCTCCGGCGCCGCGGCCGGGTGCGGATGGCAATGCGCCGCAGCCTGCCGCCTCGGTGGTTTCGGCACCGTTGCAAGTCCCGGTCTCGACCGCGTCGCTGCCTGCGCTGCATGACAGCGACGCGCTGGTGCTGCGCGAGCTCGCCACGCTGCTGTCCAAGCCGGGGATGGACTGGCTGGTGCCGCACCGGCTCATCCTGCACTTCGTCGCCACGGTGGACAACCTCGGACGGCAAACGGTTCCGCTGCAGGTCTGGCCGGTGCGTCCGCTGCCGGGCACGCTGCGCACCACGGGGCAGGGCGACACGCTGGCGATCGCGCCGGCCAACGCACAACGCTATGTGCTTTATGTGCACCTGCTCACTGCGATCCACCCGCAGCGGGCGGCGCAGGTGTATGTGCGGCTGTACCCGCTGTGCGAGCAGGCGTGGCGCGAGCTGGGGCACCCGAAGAGCGCGTTCAACGACCGGCTGCTGGCCGTGCTCGGCAGTCTGCTGCAGGCGCCGCAGCCGCAGGGGCCGGTACTGTTGCGTCAGCCCAAGGTGGCCTACACCTATGCCGACCCGGCGCTGGAGGCGGCGCCGGCGGGGCAGAAAATCCTCATGCGCATGGGGCTGGACAACGAGCGCGCGGTCAAGGACTGGCTGCGGCGCTTTCGTCAGGCGCTGCTGGCGCAGCTGCGTCCGGCAGCGAGCGCGCCAGCGCAATGAAGTTGCGCAGTGGCGGCTGCGGGTCGTCGCGCCGCCACGCCAGCAGCACGTCAGTGCGGGCGTGCACGCCACGCAGCGGGCGGTAGGCGACGAAGGGCAACTGCGCGCGCTGCATAGACGCGGCGACGATGCCCACCCCCAGCCCGGCGGAAATCAGGCCGATGAGGGTGGGCATTTCGTGCACTTCCTGCACGATGTGCGGGTTGAAACCGGCCTGCGCACACAGCGCCAGCGTCTGCTCGCGCAGCCCCGAGCCCAGGCTGGCGCTGTAGAGCACGAAGGGCTGGTCGCGCAGGTCGGCGAGTGGCACCGCGTGGCGTGCGGCCAGCGGATGGTCGGCATGGACGGCGGCGAGCAGCGGCTCGCGCTGCACCACCAGCGAGGCCAGCGCGGCGTGGCGCAGCGACGGGGTGTCGCGCAAAAACCCGAGGTCCAGGCGGTGCGACAGCAGATCGTCCACCTGCGCCTGCGACGGCTGCTCGCGCAGGTCGAGCGTGACCTGCGGCCAGGCGGCACGGTAGTCGCGCAGCAGCCGGGGCATGACGTCGGTGAACGGCATCGACCCGGCAAAGCCGATGGCCAGCCGCCCGGCCTCGCCGCGACCGACGTGCCGGGTCTGCGCCACGGCGTGATCGACGGCGTCGAGGATGCTGCGCGCCAGCGGCAGCAGGGTGTCGCCCGCCGCGGTGCGCCGCACCCCGCCGCGGCCGCGGGTGAACAGCGCCACCCCCAGCTCGGCCTCAAGCGCCTGGATCTGCTGGCTCAGCGGCGGTTGCGACACATGCAGCCGCTGCGCCGCGCGGGAGAAATGCCGCTCCTCGGCAACGGCGACGAAGTAGCGCAGGTGGCGCAGTTCCATATCGAATCCGAATCAAGTGTTCGGAAAATGATATTTCCCATATCAAATTGGCCGATCTAAGCTGCGCGATGGGTCGCGCCCCGCGCGCCCCTGCTCTGTGCCGATCTGCATGTCCTCCGCCCCCTTGCCAGCCACAGCCTCCACGCACCCGCCCGAGTGGCTGCGCCGCGCCGCGGTGACGGCGGCGGGGATGTGCGCGTTTTTCACCATGTACGTCACGCAGGGGCTGCTGCCGACGCTGCAGCGCGAATTCGGCGCCAGCGTGGCCGAGCTGAGCCTGACCATCACCGTCACCACGCTGGCCGTCGCGCTGGCGGCGCCGTTTGCCGGGGTGCTGTCTGACCGCTACGGGCGCAAGCGGGTGCTGCTGGTGTCGGTGGTGCTGCTGGGGCTGTCGACCGGGCTGGCCGGCACCGCGCGCGATCTGCACGGCCTGCTGGTGTGGCGAGCGATCGGGGGGCTGTGCATCCCGGGGGTGTTCACCTCGGCGGTGGCGTACATCGGCGAGGAATGGCCGCCGTCGCAGGCGCCGGCCGTCACCGCGCTTTACATCTCCGGCTCGGTGGCCGGCGGGTTTTTCGGGCGGTTCATCGCCGGCATGGTGACGGCGCACGCGGGCTGGCCGACGGCGTTCGTCGCGCTGGGCGCGGTCAACCTGCTGCTGGCGGCGCTGATGTGGCGCGGCCTGCCAGCTTCGACCCGCTTTCAGGCCAGCCGCGGCGGGGTGGGCGACATCCTGCGCGGCTTTGCCCGCCATCTGCGCAACCGCAAGCTGCTCGGCACGTATGCGATCGGCTTTGGCATTCTGTTTTCGCAGGTCTGCACGTTCACTTACGTGAGCTTTCACCTCGCCGCGCCGCCTTACGACTTCGACCTCAAGGATCTGAGCCTGCTGTTCACGGTGTACCTGGTCGGCATGGTGGTCACTCCGCTGGCCGGACGGCTGGGCGCGCGCTTCGGCCAGCGGCCGGTGTTTGTCGCCGCGGTCGCGGCCGGGGCAGCCGGCATGGTTCTGACCTTGCTGCCACCGGTGGCGGCGATTGTGGTCGGGCTGACGCTGAGCTCGGCCGGGGTGTTCATCGCGCAGTCGATGGCCACGTCCCTGGTGCCGCGCTTTGCCCGCGAGGCGCGGTCGGCCGCAGTCGGCCTGTACGTGATGCTGTACTACATCGGCGGCAGCGTCGGCGCCTCGGCGCCCAGCGCGATCTGGCACGACTGGGGCTGGGCCGGGTGTGTGGCGCTGGTGCTGCTGGTGCAGGCCGGCATCGGCGCGGCGGCGTGGGCGACCTGGCGCGACGGCGCTACAGCAAGCGCGCGATGACGTAAGCCAGCAGGCTCAGCACAATGCTCGAGCCGAACGGAAATATCCATTCGCGGCCGAACAGCCGCACCGAGAAGTCCAGCGGCATGCGGCCGATGCCGAACCGCCGCAGATGCGGCAGCAGCGCCGAAAAAACGATCGAGGCGAGGATGAAAATGATCAGCCAGCGCATCGGTCTGCCGCGTTCATAGGGTGTGAGTGCGGTCGCCGCGGGCAAATCCCAGCAGTGGCTCAGTCACGCCGCGGCCCAGCGCAATCACCTTGAACAGCTCCCCCATTTCGCTCTCGCCCAGCAGCTTGTTGACCGCTGCGCTCTGTCGCAGGTAGTGCGAGCTGCCGGTCTGCGCCAGCGGCGAGCACACCGCGGCGCTGGACGCCGGCGGCTGCGGCTCGGGGCCGCGGGCAATGTCCTGCGCGAGGTGGTCGAGCAGTCCGCAATTCATCAGGAAGTTGGCCTGGCTGGTGTAGCCGAGCACGTCCAGCCCGGCGTCCTGCGCGGTGAGTGCCACGGCGCTGAAGTCGATGTGCGCGGTGATGTCGGCCAGCCCCGGCCAGAGCAGCACGTCGTCGAGCGCGCGGTGGCGGTAATGCGCGCGCAGCGTGCCCATGTGCCGCTGCGGGTGGTAGTACTCGTGCTGTGGAAAGCCGTAGTCGATGAACAGCGCCGCGCCCCGCCGCAGTCGAGCGGCGATGGTGCGGATGAAGCCCAGCGCGTGCGGGTGGATTTCGGTCACGCTGCCCACCGGCAGGGCATCGGCCTCGGGCTGCGGCGGGGTGAGGGCGCTGGGTCGGTCGGCGAACACCAGATCGTCCCCATCCTGCGCGACCCCGCGCTCGGCCCAGCCCCCGGGCTGGCGCACCAGCAGCTTGACCGGCATCGCGTCGAGCACTTCGTTGCCGATCACCACCGCGTCGAAGCTTGGCGGCAGCTCGCGCCACCACTGCACCCGCTGGGCGAGTGTGGGCACCTGCTGCCGCAGGGTGTCGATCTGGCGGTGGTGCAGCGCGCCGGAGACTTCGACAATCGCGTAGTGCTCGGGCAGCGCGTCCAGGCGGGCCAGCTCGGCGAGCAACTGCGCGGCCAGCGCGCCCGAGCCGGCGCCGAATTCGACGACCTGCCGCACCCCGGCAGCGTCCATGATCTGTGCGATCTGCGCTGCCAGCGTCTGCCCGAACAGCGGCGACATTTCGGGCGCCGTGATGAAGTCGCTGCTGGCGGCAAAGTCGCCGAACTGCCCGGCGTGCCCGGTGTAATACCCCAGCCCCGGCGCATACAGCGCCTGCTGCATGTAGGCGTCGAACGGCAGCCAGCCACCGCCGGCATGCAGCGCGGCGCGCAGCTGCGCCAGCAGCCGGGCGCTGCGCTCCAGCGCCGAAGCGGCGGGCGCCGGTAGACTGGTGCGGTTGTCGTTCACGCGCCCATTCTAGGAAGCATGTCCCGCGCCGCGGAAACCCCTTTGCCGCCATCTGCGCCGCGCCGTGTCGCGCTGGTGACCGGCGCGGCGCGCCGCGTCGGCCGCGCGATTGCGCTGGAGTTGGCTGCGCACGGCTGGGACGTCGCGGTGCACCATCACCGCTCGATCGATGCCGCGCAGGCTCTGTGCGCCGAGTTGCAGGCGACAGGCGTGCGCGCCGCGCCGGTCGCCGCCGATCTGGCCGACGACGCGACGGTGGCTGCGCTGCTGCCGCAGGCGGTGGCCGCGCTCGGCCAGGTCGATGCGCTGGTCAACAACGCGTCGCTGTTCGAATTCGACGATGCCGCGAGCTTCGCCCCGGCGCTGGCGCAGCGGCACTACGCAGTCAACGTGGTCGCGCCGGTGCGGCTGGCGCAGGCGCTGCACGCGCATCTGCGCGAGCGCGGCACGACCGGCTGCGTGGTCAACCTGCTCGACCAGAAGCTGCACAATCCCGACCCCGATTACCTGTCGTACACCCTGTCCAAGGCTGCGCTGCAGGCGGCGACCGTCGCGCTGGCGCAGGCGCTGGCGCCGCGGCTGCGGGTGGTCGGTGTCGCGCCGGGGCTGATGCTGCCTTCGGGGCCGATGACCGAGGCCGAATTCGCCCGCGTGCACGACGCCACGCCGCTTTCGCGCGGCGCCACGCCGCAGGACGTGGCGCAGGCGGTGCGCTGGCTGCTCGACGCGCCGGCGGTCACCGGCTGCACCGTGCTGGTCGACGGCGGCCAGCATCTGGCCGGCAGCGGGCGCGATCTGCTGTTCGTCGCCCGCGCCGCCGCGGCCCCGGCCTGACCCGGCCCATACTTTTTTCGAGACCTGTCCATGATTGCTGCCCTGATGCACCCGGCGCTGCAGAGCTGCCGGCGGCTGTTTCTCAAGAACTACGAAATCGACATCAACATCGGGGTGCACGATTTCGAAAAGCGCGGCGAGCAGCGGGTGGTGGTCAACGTCGACCTGTTCGTGCCGTTGTCGGTGTCGACCCCGCAGCGCGACCGGCTGGAGGAAGTGGTGGACTACGACTTCATGCGGCGGGTGATCGCCGAGCGCATCGCCCGCGGCCACATCCATCTGCAGGAAACCCTGTGCGACGACGTCGCCGCCATCATGCTCGCGCACCCCAAGGTGCTGGCGGTGCGGGTGTCGACCGAAAAGCCCGACGTCTACCCAGACTGCGAGAGCGTCGGCGTCGAGGTGTTCCGCATCAAGGAGGCGTTGCAATGAGCGCGGTGTTCGACGCGAGCGCCGATTCCGGCGTGGTGGCCACGGTGGAAGGCGGGCCGGCGCCGGGTGTGTCGCCCAGCGCGCCGCGCGCGCAGCGCAAGTTCGCGTTCGAGGCGAACAAGCTGTCCAAGCGGCTGCATCGCCTGGTCGGGCAGGCCATCGCCGACTACTCGATGATCGAGCCGGGCGACAAGGTCATGGTCTGCCTGTCCGGCGGCAAGGACAGCTACGCGCTGCTGGACATTCTGCTGAGCCTGCGCAGCCGCGCGCCGGTGCATTTCGATCTGGTCGCGGTCAACCTCGACCAGAAGCAGCCCGGTTTCCCTGCCGACGTGCTGCCCGGCTACCTCAAAAGCCGCGGGGTGCCGTTTCACATCGAAACCCAGGACACGTATTCCATCGTCAAGTCGCTGATCCCCGAGGGCAAGACCACCTGCGGGCTGTGCTCGCGGCTGCGCCGGGGCATTCTCTACCGCGTCGCCAGTGAACTGGGCGCGACCAAGATCGCGCTGGGCCACCATCGCGACGACATGGTCGAGACCGTGTTCCTCAACATGTTTTTCGGCGGCCGGCTCAAGGGCATGCCGCCCAAGCTGGTCAGCGACGACGGCCGGCACGTGGTCATCCGCCCGCTGGCGTATGTACCCGAGCATGATCTGGCGGCCTGGGCGCGCATCCGCGACTTTCCGATCATTCCGTGCAACCTCTGCGGCAGCCAGGAAAACGCCCAGCGCAAGCAGATCAAGGCCATGCTGCAGGAATGGGAGCGTCGCTACCCCGGACGGGTGGACAATGTGTTTGCGGCGCTGTCGCGCCTCACCCCTTCGCATCTGATGGACCGCGAACTGTTCGATTTCGCCGCGGTGCGCGCCACCGGGCAGCCCGAGCCGGAAGGCGACACGGCGTTCGACCCCGAGCCGTGCGCGGCGCCGGCGGGCGACGCGGCGGTTCGGTGGCTCGCCGCCGCAGATTGAACGGCCGACTGCGCCAGCGCGGAACCGCGCCCGCTGCTCGCACACCAAGGAGGCATGATGAAACCGAATTCCTGGTTCAGGCGCACCGCGCGGCCGCTGGCGATCGCGCTGCTGGCCGCGCCGCTGCTGGCGCTGTCGGGCTGCGCCAGCCTGAACGCGGTGCGCACCACGGTGATCACGCCCAACCCGGCGCCGGCCGAGCTGATCGGCGCCAAGGTGCAAGTGCAGGCCGCGCCGGGCAACGCCGACAGCGCGGACTCGGCGACCTTCCAGACCGCGGTGGTCGACGCGCTGGCGCAGGCCGGCATGGTGCCTTTGGTCAATGAGCCCGCGCCCTACACCGCGCGCTACGACTACAGCGTGCGGCTGGACCTGCTTGCCACTTACGGGCCGTCGGTGTGGCCGCCGCCGGTGCTGCTGCCCAACGGGGCGGTGTATTTCCCCGGCGGCTGGTGGGGCGGCGGGATGTTCGGCGGCATGCCACCGCCGAATTACTACGACCGCAACCTGTCGATCGAAATCCGCGACACCGCCACCGGCGCACTGGTGTGGCGCAGCAAGGCGAGCACCGGCGGCTATCTGTCCGACCTCGGCCCGGTCGCGCAGCAACTGGCCGAGGCGGCGATGGAGGGGTTCCCGAGCGCGTCGGGCGAGCGCAAGGTCGTGCTGCCGGGTAACTGAAGCGTTCACGCCGGCTCACGGGAAATCGGACGCCGCAAAGGCGCAGCCGGCGGCGAATTTTATAATCGAGGCATTGACGTCGGCCCGCACGCCTCCATTTGCTGACAAATGCCCGCGGCTGCGGCTCTTCCGCAGCGCAGCGCGGGGCGAGCCGATCGAAACCCGCTTGACAGGTTGCATCATGCCCATCTACGCCTACAAATGCGATGCCTGCGGCCATACCTTTGATGCGCTGCAGAAAATGTCCGACGCGCCGCTGACCGAATGCCCGCACTGCGGCAAGCCGGCGCTGCACAAGCAACTCACCGCTGCCGGATTCCAGCTCAAGGGTTCGGGCTGGTACGCCACCGACTTCAAGGGCGGCGGCGCGGCAGCGGCCGGCGCGGCGGCGGCCAGCAGCGGCGGTGAATCGGCCGCGGCCAGCCCGCCGGCGGCCTGCGGCGCCTCCTGTGCCTGCCACTGATGGCGGCGCGGGCCCGACCGCTTCCCTGTTGATCCGAATCCTCCCCCTTGCTGCCGCCTTCCGCGCCCCGGAAGGCGGCATTCGTTCATGCGCCTGAAAAATCTGTTCATCGCCGGCCTGCTGGTCTGGCTGCCGCTGACCATCACCGTCTGGGTGATCTACCAGCTGCTGGCCGTGTTCGACGGCATATTCCGCGCCTTCATCACCGCGCTCGGCGCGGTGGTGCCGCCGCTGGCGCCGTGGCTGGAGCGGCTGGCGCACATCCCGGGGCTGGGGGTGGTGCTGGTGCTGGCGGTGATTCTGCTCACCGGGCTGCTGGTGGCCAACATCGCCGGGCAGTGGCTGGTGGCGCGCTGGGACGCGCTGATGGCGCGCATTCCGCTGGTCAAGACCATCTACAGCAGTGTCAAGCAGGTGTCGGACACGCTGTTTTCCAGCAGCGGCCAGGCGTTTCGCCAGGCGGTGATGGTGCAGTATCCGCGCGCGGGCAGCTGGACCATCGCTTTCGTCACCGGTTCGCCTTCGGGCGAGGTGGCCGAGCATCTGCCGGGCGAGCACATCAGCGTCTACGTGCCGACCACGCCCAACCCCACCTCGGGCTTTTTCCTGATGGTGCCGCGTGCCGAGGTGCGCGAACTGCATATGAGCGTGGACGCTGCGCTCAAATACATCATTTCCATGGGGGTGGTGGCGCCGGGCGCCCCGCCGCACGGGCGCTGAACCCGGGCGCGCGTGGCGCGCGGCCCCTGCGGCGCGGCGCCGTTGCCGCGACCCCGCATACCTTTCTTTTCTGTTCCGAACGAGATCCTGCACCATGAGTCTGCGTAGCCAATACTGCGGTCGAGTCACCGAAGCCCTGCTGGGGCAAAGCGTTTCCCTGTGCGGCTGGGTGCAGCGTCGCCGCGACCACGGCGGGGTGATTTTCATCGACCTGCGCGACCGCGAAGGCGTGGTGCAGGTGGTGTGCGACCCCGACCGGCCGCAGATGTTCGCCACCGCCGAGAGCCTGCGCAACGAGTTCTGCGTGCAGGTGCAGGGTGTGGTGCGCGCCCGCCCCGCCGGCACCGAAAACGAAGCGATGGCCTCGGGCAAGATCGAGGTGCTGTGCCACGACATCGTCGTGCTCAACCCTTCGGTGACCCCGCCGTTCCAGCTCGACGACGAAAACCTGTCCGAAACCACCCGGCTGACCCACCGCGTGCTCGACCTGCGTCGCCCGCAGATGCAGCACAACCTGATGCTGCGCTACCGCGTGGCGATGGCGGTGCGCCGCTACCTGGACGCGCAGGGTTTCATCGACATCGAGACTCCGATGCTCACCAAGAGCACCCCCGAAGGCGCGCGCGACTACCTCGTGCCCAGCCGGGTGCACGACGGGCACTTTTTCGCGCTGCCGCAGTCGCCGCAGCTGTTCAAGCAGATGCTGATGGTCTCGGGCTTCGACCGCTACTACCAGATCACCAAGTGCTTCCGCGACGAAGACCTGCGCGCCGACCGCCAGCCCGAGTTCACCCAGATCGACTGCGAGACCTCGTTCCTTTCCGAGCAGGAAATCCGCGACCTGTTCGAAAACATGATCCGCAGCGTGTTCAAGGAGACGCTGGGCGTGGAGCTCGCCAATCCTTACCCGGTGATGACCTACGCCGAGGCGATGGCGCGCTTCGGCTCGGACAAGCCCGACCTGCGGGTGAAACTGGAATTCACCGAGCTCACCGACGTGATGGCCGATGTGGACTTCAAGGTGTTTTCCGCGCCGGCGTCCACCCCGGGCGGCCGCGTGGTGGCGCTGCGCGTGCCCGGCGGCGGCGAAATGAGCCGCAGCGAAATCGACGCCTACACCGAGTTCGTCAAAATCTACGGCGCCAAGGGGCTGGCGTGGATCAAGGTCAACGATATCGCCAAGGGGCGTGACGGCCTGCAGTCGCCGATCGTCAAGAACCTGCACGACCGCGCGATCGACGCCATCCTGCACCGCAGTGGAGCACAGAATGGCGACCTGCTGTTTTTCGGCGCGGACAAGGCCAAGATCGTCGCCGATGCCATCGGCGCGCTGCGCGTCAAGATCGGCCACAGCGCCTTCGGCAAGGAGCACGGGCTGTTCGAGGATGCGTGGAAACCGCTGTGGGTGGTCGATTTCCCGATGTTCGAGTTCGACGAGGACGAGCAGCGCTGGGTCGCGGTGCACCACCCGTTCACCGCGCCCAAGGACGGGCATGAGCAGTTGATGGACACCGCGCCGGAAAAGTGTCTCGCCAAGGCCTACGACATGGTGCTCAACGGCTGGGAGATCGGCGGCGGCTCGGTGCGCATCCACCGCGCCGAGGTGCAGAGCAAGGTGTTCTCGGCGCTGCGCATCGGCCCCGACGAGGCACGCGCCAAGTTCGGCTTTCTGCTCGACGCGCTGCAATACGGCGCCCCGCCGCACGGCGGCATCGCCTTCGGCCTGGACCGCATCGTCACCATGATGGCCGGCGCCCCCAGCATCCGCGACGTCATCGCCTTCCCCAAGACCCAGCGCGCCCAGTGCCTGCTGACCAACGCCCCCAGCCCGGTGGACGAAAAACAGCTGCGCGAACTGCACATCCGCCTGCGCAATCCGCAGCCGGCGGTGTGAGGTCCGGGCACGTCTCGGCGATTTTCGCCCGGAGGTTGGGGTGACGATTCCCGACTACGAGACCCTGATGCTGCCTTTGCTTGAGCTGCTGGCTGACAAACAGCCGAGGCGCAACGCAGAGGTCATCGACTCGTTGGCAGAACGACTGCGCCTGACCCCGGCCGACCTCGCCCAGTTGCTGCCCTCGGGTTCGGCGACGACTTTCGGCAGTCGGGTCGGATGGGCAAAGACTTATCTGAAACAGGCGGGACTGATCGCGCAACCTGCGCGCGGCGTGATGCAGATCACCGATCGCGGTCTGGCCGCACTCGGCGATGCCCCGGAGCGGATCGATAACCGCTACCTGGAGCGTTATGAGGAATTCAGGCAGTTCAAGGGCCGCAGTCGCATTAACGACGGAGAGCAACCTGCAGGCGATGCCGCGTATGCAAAGGCGCTGGACGGAAGCGCGGAGGTGAAGTCGCCGCAGGAGCGCATGGAAACAGCCGCTCGCGAACTGCAACAGAGTCTGCGCGAGGAAATCCTCCAAGCCGTCAAGGACTGCAGCCCAGCATTCTTTGAACGACTGGTGATTCAGCTTTTGCTCAAAATGGGCTACGGTGGGTCGCGACAGGAGGCTGGGCAAGCCGTGGGTCGATCAGGAGACGGCGGCATCGATGGGGTGATTGCCGAAGATCGACTCGGACTCGATTCCATCTATGTTCAGGCCAAGCGCTGGCAAGGCAGCGTCGGCGAGCCGCAGCTGCGCGATTTTCTGGGTGCTCTGGTCAGCCGCGGCGCGACCAAAGGCGTGTTCATCACCACCGGTCAGTTCACCGAAGCCGCGCAGCAATTCGTCCGCCGCAGCCCGCAGCACAAAGTGGCGCTGATCGACGGTCAACGCCTCGCCGAGCTGATGATCGAGCATGGGCTGGGCGTCTCGGTGCAGGCGACCTTCGAGCTCAAACGCATCGACTCGGATTTCTTTGCGGAGGACTGATTCATGCCCAGCATCGACGACCCCGCCCATGACCGCGAAGCCGGCGCTGCCGACGGCACGCTGGACACCACCCGCATAGACGACACCCGCATCCGCGCGGTGCGGGCGCTGATTTCGCCGGCGGTGGTGCTCGAAGAGCTGCCGGTGACGGCGGCGGTCGAGGCGGTGGTCGAGCGCGGGCGCGCGGCGGTGGCCGATGTGCTGCACGGCCGCAGCGACCGTCTGATCGCCGTCGTCGGCCCGTGCTCGATCCACGACGCCGAGCAGGCGCTGGACTACGCGCGGCGGCTGCGCGCGCTGAGCTCGGAGCTGGCCGACGCGCTGGTGCTGGTGATGCGCGTTTACTTCGAAAAGCCGCGCACCACGGTGGGCTGGAAGGGCTTCATCAACGACCCGCGGCTCGATGGCAGCTTTCGCATCAACGAAGGGCTGCGCCGGGCGCGGCAGCTGCTGCTGGACATCAACGCGCTGGGGCTGCCGGCGGGCACCGAATTCCTCGATCTGCTGTCGCCGCAGTATTTCAGCGACCTGATCGCCTGGGGCGCGATCGGTGCGCGCACCACCGAAAGCCAGAGCCACCGCCAGCTCGCTTCCGGTCTGAGCTGCCCGGTGGGGTTCAAGAACGGCACCGACGGCGGGGTGCAGATCGCCGCGGACGCGGTGGTTGCCGCCGCGCACCCGCATGCCTTCATGGGCATGACCAAAATGGGCGTCGCGGCGATTTTCGAAACCCGCGGCAACGCCGACTGCCATGTGATTCTGCGCGGCGGCAAGGAGCCGAATTACGGCGCCGCGTCGGTCGACGCCGCGTGTGTGGTGCTGGCCAAGGCCGGGCTGCGGCAGCAGGTGATGATCGACTGCTCGCACGCCAATTCGGCCAAGCAGCCGCGGCGGCAGATCGAGGTCGCCGCCGACATCGCGCAGCGCATCGCCGCCGGCGAGCGGCGCATCGTCGGCGTGATGGTCGAAAGCCATCTGTGCGAAGGCCGGCAGGACTTGCTGCCGGGCCAGCCGCTGCGCCCCGGGGTGTCGATCACCGACGCCTGCCTGGGCTGGGACGACACCGCGCCGTTGCTGCGCGGCCTGGCCGACGCGGTGCGGCAGCGGCGCGGTCGCGGCTGAGCGCGTCGAAGTCCCCGGGGTCGCGCCTCGCCGCACGGCGAGCGGGTGCCGCGAGCCCGGTCATCGCCCCGGCTGCCCGATCGCCCTGCGGCAACCGCGCCGCCCGCGCCGGCCTACCATTGCCGGCATGGATACCCTGAAAACATCGCCTTCCGCTGCGGCGCCGGCCTACAAGCTGCCAGTGTCGGTGCTGGTCATCATCCACGACCCGCAGCTGCGGGTGCTGCTGATCGAGCGAGCGCAGCAACCCGGCTTCTGGCAGAGCGTGACCGGCAGCGTGGACGCGCTGGACGAACCGCTGGTACAGACGGCCTGGCGCGAGGTGCAGGAAGAGACCGGCATCGGCCCTGGCCCCGATCACGTGCTGCGCGACTGGGCGCTGACCCATGTGTACGAGATCTACCCGCGCTGGCGGCACCGCTACGCGCCGGGGGTGTGGCGCAACGCCGAGCATGTGTTCAGCCTGCAGGTGCCTGCGGGCACCGCTGTGCAGCTGGCGCCGCGCGAACACCGCGCCGCGGTCTGGCTGCCGTGGGAGCAGGCGGCGGCGCAGTGCTTTTCGCCGTCCAACGCCGAGGCGATCCGCCAGCTGCCGCGGCGCGCCGCGCGCTGGAGCGCGGCGGCTTGAAAGCCGGGTGCGCGGCACCCAACTCGCCTTCATGGACCTGCGCGTCGCTTCCTACAACATCCACAAGGGTGTGCTCGGCCACGGCCCGGCCAAGCGGGCGAGCATTCTCGATCTGCAGACCGCGCTGCAGGCGCTCGCGCCCGATCTGTTGTTTTTGCAGGAGGTGCAGGCGGTGCACCACCGTCACGCCAGCCATTTCACGCAATGGCCGGCGCAGCCGCAGCACGACTTTCTCGCCGATGCGCTGGGCTTTTACGCCGCCTACCGTACCAACGCGCACACTCGCCACGGCGAGCATGGCAACGCGCTGCTGTCGCGCTATCCCATCATCGAATGTGCGCATCACGACGTATCCGACCATCGCTTCGAGCAGCGCGGGCTGCTGCACGCGGCGGTGCAGCTGCCGCGCGGTGGGCCGCTGCATTGCATCGTCGTGCACTTCGGGCTGTTCGCGCGCAGCCGGCAGCGGCAGACGCAGCGGCTGCTCGATTACATCGCCGCGGCAGTGCCGCCGCAGGCCGCGCTGATCGTCGCCGGCGACTTCAACGACTGGCAGGGCCGCATCGGCCCGCAACTGCTTGCCGCCGGGCTGGTCGACGTTACTCTGCCGCCGCAGCTGCCCGGTGAGCGCCAGCGCTGGCGCAGCCGCCCGCGCACCTTTCCGGCGCGGCTGCCGCTGATGCCGCTGGACCGCATCTACGCCCGCGGCCTGGTCGCGCGGCAGGTCAGCCTGGGCTGGGGCGGGCACTGGGCGCGGCTGTCCGACCACGCGCCGCTGCTGGCCGAGCTGCACTGCCAGCAGGGCGACTGCCCGACCGTTCCCGCCTCCTGATCTGCGCGCGATGACCGCCGACGCCGCCCGCGACGCCGACGACCCGCTGCACTGGACCGCCGGCGCCCAGCCCCGCTTGCTGCCGTATGGCGAGGCGCTGTTTCCGGCGATGTGCGCGGCGATTGCCGCAGCCAAGCACAGCGTCTGGCTGCAGACCTACATCTTCCGTCCCGGCGGCAGCGCCGACGCGGTGCTCGACGCGCTGTGCGACGCCGGCCGTCGCGGCGTGCAGGTGCGGGTGCTGGTCGATGGCCTGGGCTCGGCGGCGAGCATCGATGCACTGGCTGCGCGCTTTGCGGCCAGCGGGGTCGAGTTCATAGTGTTCCGTCCGTGGCGACGCTGGGCCGATGTGGTGCAGCGCGGCCGCTGGCGCCGGCTGCACCGCAAGCTGTGCACGGTGGACGGCCAGACCGGGTTCATCGGCGGCATCAACATCATCGATGACCGCTTCGACATCCACCACGGCTGGAGCGCGCAGCCGCGGCTGGACTACGCGATGCAGTTCTCCGGCCGGCTGGCGCTGCAGGCGCAGTGGAGCCTGCAGCGGGTGTGGCTGCGCACCGCGCTGACCGGCAGCCTGCAGCGCCGGCTGCGCGGGCTGCCCGGGCCGCAGCCGCTGCAGCCCGGCGAACAGCAGCGCGCCTGGTGGCGTGAAGTGCTGGACTGGAACGAGCAGCCGCTGCCGCTTCAGTCGCCGCATGGCCGAACGTTCACCGGGCTGGCGGCGCTGGCTCCGCTACCCGAGGGCGAAGAACTGGCCGCGCTGGTGGTGCGCGACAACCTGACCCAGCGCCGCGCGATCGAACACGCTTACGAACGGGCCATCCGCGCCTCGCGCCAGCGGGTGCTGATCATCTCGCCGTATTTCTACCCCGGGCGCAATTTCCGCGAAGCGCTGAAGGCTGCGGCGGCGCGCGGGGTGGACGTGCGGCTGCTGCTGCAGGGGCGGGTGGACTACCGCGTCGCGGCGTGGATGGCGCGGGCGCTGTATGGCGAAATGCTGCGCGCCGGGGTGCGCATTTACGAATACACCCCGGCGTTCCTGCACGCCAAGGTCGCGGTGGTCGATGCGGACTGGGCGACCGTGGGCAGCTCCAACATCGATCCGCTGTCGCTGCTGGTCAACCTCGAAGCGAATGTGGTGGTGCGCAGTCGGCCGTTCGCAGCGGCGCTGGCCGCGCACATCGAAGGCGAAATGGCGCGCGGCCAGCCGATCGACACCCCCGAGCGGCTGCGCACCCGCGCGCCGTGGTGGCTGCGGCCGTTCGTCGCGCTGGTCGCGCGCGCCTTCGTTGCGATTGCCGGCGGATTGCGCGAGCGCTATTGACGGGGCAGGCGAGCGCGGCTGCTCAGTCGCCTTCCGGCAGCTCGCGGTGGCGCAGCAGCACGGTGTAGTCGGCACCGAAGGTTGCGGCCAGATGCTCGGCCAGATACACCGATCGGTGCTGCCCGCCGGTGCAGCCGATCGCCACGCTGACGTAACTGCGGTGGTCGGCCACCAGCCGCGGCAGCCAGCGGCGCAGAAACGCGGTGATGTCCTGCAGCATCTCCTGCGCTTCGGGCTGGGCGTCGAGAAAGGCGATCACCGCGGGGTCGCGCCCGGTCTGCGGGCGCAGCACCGGGTCGTAATGCGGGTTGGGCAGCATGCGCACGTCGAACACATAGTCGGCATCCAGCGGCACGCCGCGCTTGAACGCAAACGACTCGAACATCACCACCATCTGTCGCGCCGGCACCCGCAGGGTGCGCTTGATCCAGCCGCGCAGCTGCGTCGCCGTCATCTGGCTGGTGTCCACATGCAGCCCGATCTCGGCCAGCGGCCGCAGCAGCTCGCGTTCGAGTTCGATCGCCTCGAGCAGCGCGTGGTCGAAACCGGCGCCGCGTGCGGCGGCCGGGTCGTCACTGTGCAGCGCGGCCACGCGCGCGGTCAGCGGGTGGCGGCGGCGAGTTTCGGAAAACCGCTGCACCAGGGTGTCGGTCGCGCAGTCCAGATACACCACATGCACCTCGCAGCTGTCGCGCAGCAGCCGCACCAGCGGCGGCACGTCGGCCAAACTGTCGGCGCTGCGCGCGTCGATCGCCACGGCCACCCGCAGCTGCCCGCTGGCGCGGGTCTGTTCCATCAGCGGGCCCAGCAGCTGCGGCGGCAGGTTGTCGACGCAGTAGTAGCCCGCATCCTCCAGCGCCGCCAGCGCCACCGATTTGCCCGACCCCGACACCCCGGACAGCAGCACCAGCTGATGGATCTGGCGGGTCGTGGCCAGCGCGGTGGGGGTTGCGGCGGGAGCGGAGGCGTTCGTTTCGGCGGCGGGCATGGCGAGGCTTGGCAGTGGACGCGCGCCGACATTGTCGGGCAACTGCCCGCAATCCCTTTACCGCAGCGGGATGCTGCGTCAATGCGTCGGGAAAATGATGTCGAACAGCCGCTTGGTCGCCGGGGTCATGTTCTGCTCCTCCGGCCAGAGAAATTCGTCGGCCGGGGCCAGCCGCTTGGCGTACACCGCTTCGATCACCCGCTTGACCACGCCGGGCGACACTTCCTCGCGGTCGTACCCCGGGACGAATCCGATCAGCTGGTAGCCCGCATGCTCGAGCGCGCGCTGCATCTGCGGCATTTTCATCGTCGCCATGGTGTAGACGAAGCCCGCGCCCATCGCCCGGCCCATTTTCTCGCCCAGTTCCATCGCCAGCACGGCCAGGCGCGCGCCGCGGTGCGCCGGGGCGATCACGCCCAGCCGCGCGTACAGGGTCATCGCCGCCGGCTCGCGTTCCCACGAGCCCATGCCGATCAGTTCGTCGCCGTGCAGGATCAGCAGCACGATCACGTTCCGATCGGTCTGCGCGTCGATCACCGCGTTCTCGGCGTAGAAGGTCTCGTGCAGGTAGGAACTGCCGACGCCGACCGCGATGCTCGGGTACCACTCGCGCAGCGCGGCGATCAGCGGTGCGACGTCGCCCGAGCGCAGCGGGGCGAAGCGATAACCCGCGGGCAGCGGGCTCATCTCGGAAATCTGTTCAATGCTCGGCCAGCGCATGAGTTTGCTCCGCTCGCAAAAGAGAAGGGCGGAGTGCGCGGTGCGGCTTGTTCGCAGCGCTTCCCGCGCTCGCGCGGGGGCCGCTGTCATTTATGGCTTAGCAAATTAGGTGGTCGGCGCGCGCTTGTCCAGCACACGCTAACCCTGCCGCGTCGGGGGCTTGCGCGGGATGAGATGCCGCGGCACGGCTCAGCGTCTGCGCCCGAGCGCGCGCCGCAGCAGGCGCAGCGCCAGCCCGATCGAGCCACCGGCCAGCGCCAGCGCGACCAGCAGCACACCGACGGCGATCAGCGCCAGATCGAGCACGGCCATGCGATGGCGCTCAAGCCGCGACGCGGGCCTGGTAGCCCTCGTCCTGCACTGCGCGCACCAGCGCCTGCGGGTCGGCGTGGCCCTGCACCCGGGCGATGCCCTCGGCGAGGAACACCTGCGCGTCGGTGACGCCGGGCACGGCCTTGAGCGCCCGCGTGACCGCGGCGCTGCAATGCCCACAGGTCATGCCGGTGATCTGAAGCGGAATTTGTTGCTCGGACATGGCGTTTCCTTTTTCGATGGGAGAGTCGTGTGGCACTGCGGATCAGGCCGCGGCCTGCAGGGCGTCGCGCGCCTTCATCAGCTTGGCGCACACTTCCTTGGCGACCGCATGCACCTCGGGTTTGTCGATCAGCCCGAGCACCGAGGTCGGGTCCATGAAGTCGACCACCACCTGCCCGGTCTTTGCGTCCTCGCGCACCACCACATTGCACGGCAGCAACGCGCCGATGTGCGGATCGAAGTCCAGCGCCTGCATCGCATAGCTGGGCGCGCAGGCGCCGAGGATGCGAAACGGAGGCCGCTCGGCGCCGAGCTTGGCCTTGAGCGTGGCCGACACGTCGATGTCGCTGATGATGCCAAAGCCCTGCGCCTTCAGCGCTTCGGTGGTGCGGGCGACGGCCTGGTCAAAGGCGCAGCAGGGTTGGGCGGAAAAAACGATCGAGGGCATGGGCGTTCCTTTCTGTGCAAAACCGGATTTCAGCGGGAGGGATGGGGGGTGGCGGGCAGCGCACCGCCAGCCGATGAAGATATTGTCGATGCGGCAGCGGCCGCCGGGATGACGGTCGCGCCGTGCCAGCCGCGCAGTCGGCGCAGCCGCAGGCTGTTGCCGAGCACGAACACCGAGGACAGCGCCATCGCCACCCCGGCGGCCATCGGGTGCAGGTGCACGCCCCAGGGCGCGGCCACACCCGCGGCCAGCGGAATGAGCAGCACGTTGTAGCCGAACGCCCAGAACAGGTTGCCGTGTATGGTGCGCAGGGTGCGGCGCGCCACATCGATCGCGGTGGGCAACGCGGCCAGATCGCCGCGTGTCAGGCTGACGTCGGCCGCTTCGATCGCCACATCGGTGCCGGCCGCCAGCGCCAGCCCGACGTCGGCCTGCGCCAGCGCGGGGCCGTCGTTCAACCCTTCGCCGACAAACGCCACTCGCCGCCCCTGCGCCTGCAGCGCGGCAACGATTCTGGCCTTGTCCGCCGGCAGGGTGTCGGCGTGCACGTCCGCTTGTGGGATGCCGATGTGCCGCGCCACCGCCTGCGCGGTGCGCGCCGCATCGCCGGTGACCAGGCCGACGCGCAGCCCGCGCTGCTGCAACGCGGCGACCACTGCCGCGGCCTCGGGTTTGACCGGGTCGGCGATGCCGAACGCAGCGATGCACTCGCCATCGCGGGCGAGCAGCACCACGGTCTGCCCCTGCGCCTCGAGCGCGTCGGCGATTGCAGCGAAGTCGCCGAGCGCGACGCCTTCGCGCTGCAGCAGCCGCCGCGCGCCGAGCAGCAAAGCCTGGCCCTCGACCGTGCCGCGCACGCCAAACCCCGGGATCGCAGCAAAGCCCCTGACCGCCGGCAGCGCCAGCGCGCGCTCGGCTGCAGCGGCGCGCAGCGCGCGCGCCAGTGGGTGTTCGGAGTCAGCTTCGAGCGCCGCGGCAAGCCGCAGCGCCTCATCGGGGTCGGCGGCGTGCAGCGCGGACAGCGCCGGCCTCCCGGCGGTGACCGTGCCGGTTTTGTCGAGCAACACCGTGTCCACCCGCGACAGCGTCTCCAGCGCCTCGCCGCGGCGAAACAGCACGCCCAGTTCCGCTGCGCGGCTGCTGCCGACCAGAATCGCTGCCGGGGTGGCCAGCCCCATCGCGCACGGGCAGGCGACGACCAGCACCGCCACCGCCGCGACCAGCGCCGCCGCGGTGTCGCCGGTCGCCAGCATCCACGCAGCAAAGCTCGCCGCAGCGACTGCCAGCACGGCCGGGGTGAACACCGCGACCACGCGGTCGGCCACGCGCTGCACCGGCAGCTTGCCGGTCTGCGCGTTTTCCACCAGCCGCACGATCTGCGCCAGCACCGCGTCGGCCCCGAGGGCGGTGACCTCGACCACCAGCCGCCCTTCGGCGTTGACCGTGCCGCCGACGACTGCATCGCCCACAGTGCGGCGTACCGGCAGCGGCTCGCCGCTGAGCATCGATTCGTCGACGTGGCTTTCGCCCTCGACCACCCGGCCGTCGACCGGCACGCGCTCGCCCGGGCGCACCAGCACGCGCTCGCCCAGCCGCAGCGCCGAGACGGGCACCGGCTGCGCGCTGCCGTCGGCCGCAAGGCGCGTGGCCTCCTTGGCCTGCAGCCGCAGCAGGCGGTGGATCGCCGCCGAGGCGCGGCCCTTGGCGAGTTCTTCCAGATATTTGCCGGCGAGAATCACCGCGACGACCACCGCCGCCGAGTCGAAATACACATGCCGCGACTCGGGCGCGAACCATTGGGGCGCGAGCAGCACCGCGGCGCTGTACGCCCAAGCCGCGCCGGTGCCGGTGGCCACCAGCGAATTCATGTCCGGCGACAGATGGCGATAGGCGATCGCGCCGGTGCGGAAAAACCGCCGCCCGGGACCGAACAGCACCGCGCTGGTCAGCGCGAACTGCACCCAGTCCCAAAAGCGTGGCGCAGGCGCGGCCTTTTGCAGCAGCGCGTCGAACCCCGGCCAGGCCATCGGCAGCATCGCCAGCACCAGCACCGGCAGCGCCAGCGCCGCAGCGATGATCACCTCGCGCCGCAGCCGCGCCAGACTTTGCGCGTGCGCCACGGCGCTGGCGTCTTCGGCCGCGCTGCTTGCGGCATCGACCGGGCGCGCGGCGTAGCCGGCGGCGGCCACCGCCTGCGCCAGCGCGTCGGCGCTGATGCTCGCCGGCAGATACCGCACCTGTGCGCGGTTGGTCGCGAGGTTCACCGTGGCTGCCAGCACCCCCGGCTGCCGGCGCAGCGCGCGCTCCACCCGCGCCACGCACGAGGCGCAGGTCATGCCCTCGACGTCCAGCGTCGCCTCGGCGGTGAGCGGCGTGTAGCCGGCGGCGGCGACGGCATCGACCAGCGCCTGCGCCGTGGCGGTCTGCGGGTCCAAGCGCACCTCGGCCTGCGCGGTCGCCAGGTTGACGCTGGCCTCGGCCACGCCCAGCACCTTGCGCAGCGCGCGCTCGACGCGGGCGCTGCACGACGCGCAGGTCATGCCGTCCACGCCCAGGCGCAAGGTTTGCGTGGCCTTGGGGCCCGGAGACGGAGGCGGAGGCGGAGGCGGTACTGCGGTGCCGACCGGCTCCACCGGGCAGGCGGCAGCGTTGACAACGGCGGGCTCAGTCATCGCCTGTCTCCATCGCGTCGCCCTGCAGTGCGGCAAGGATCGGGCAGCCGCTGTTCGGGCCGTGGCCGGGGCAGGCGGCCAGCAGTGCCTGCAGCCCGCGGCGCAGCCGCTGCAGGTCGTCGATCTTGGCGTCGATGTCGGCCAGTCGCTGCTCGGCGATCGCCCGCACCGCGCCCATGTCGGCCTCGGGCCGAGCGTGCAGCGCCAGCAGCTCGCCGATCTCGGCCAGCGAAAACCCCAGCGACTGCGCGCGGCGGATGAAGTCCAGCCGCGGCAGCAGGTCGGCGGTGTAGAGGCGGTAGCCGCTGGCGGTGCGCGCTGCCGGCTGCAGCAGGCCGAGGCGTTCGTAATGCCGCAGCGTCTCCGGCGCCACGCCGGCGGCGCGGGCGAGCGCGCCGATGGTCAGGGAATCGCCGGCGGCGGAGGCCGAGGGCAATGGCGAGTTCATACCTAAAGCCTACAACCAACAAAAGACTTTGAGCGGGGAGGGTCTTGCCCGAATCGGGTGACGCCGGGGCCGTTCATCCCGCGCCATAAACTGGCGGCCATGTCCCACGCCACTGCTGAACTTCCCGCCGCGTCTGCCGCGGCGCCCGCGCCGGTGCTCAACGTCTCGGCCTATCGCTTTGTCGATCTCGACGATCTGCCGGCGCGGCGCGAGCGCCTGCTGGCGCTGTGCCTGGCGCAGGGGCTCAAAGGCACCGTCCTGCTCGCGCCGGAGGGCATCAATCTGTTCCTCGCCGGGACCGAGCCTGCGGTGCAGACCGTGCTGGCCGCGCTGCGCGCCGATCCGGCGCTGGCCGGACTGGAGGCCAAGCTGTCGTATTCCGAGCGGCAGCCTTTCGGCCGCATGAAGGTCAAGATCAAGCGCGAAATCATCACCCTGCGTCAGCCGCTGCTGCGCCCGGCCGCGGGGCGGGCGCCGGCGCTGGCCGCGCCCACGCTCAAGCGCTGGCTCGACGCCGGCTGCGACGACGCCGGCCGGCCGCTGCTGCTGCTCGACACCCGCAATGCCTTCGAGTGCGACCACGGCGGCTTCGCCCACGCGCTCGATTTGCGCATCGACCGCTTCGCCGACTTTGCCGCGGCCGCCCAGGCGCGGCTGCGCGACTTTGCCGGCCGCGCCGTCGTGACCTACTGCACCGGCGGCATCCGCTGCGAAAAGGCTGCGCTGTGGCTGCAGCATTGCGGCGTCGAGACCGTCTACCAGCTCGACGGCGGCATCCTGCGCTATTTCGAGCAGGTGGGCGGAGCGCATTACCGCGGCGACTGCTTTGTGTTCGACCAGCGCGAGCTGCTCGGCAGCGATCTGCGCCCGACCGCCGGCAGCGTGCGGCCGCATCGCTGACGCGGCCTGCCCCGCTACAGACTGCGCCGCGCCAGGTAGATGCCCAGCAGCACCAGTGCCGCGCCGGCGATCTGCACCGCAGTCAGCGCCTCGCCGAGCAGCAGCCAGGCGTAGACCACCGCCATCGCCGGTTGCACCAGCAGCCCGATCGAGGACAGCGCCGGGTGCAGCCGCCGCACCGCGTAGGCGATGACCACCTGCCCGCCGATCTGCACCAGCAGCGCCAGCCCCAGCAGCCACAGCCAGCCGATCGGCGCGCTCGGCCACAGCCGCCCCTCCACCAGCGCAAAGGGCAGCAGCACCAGCGCCGACAGCGCCGTCACCCCGGCCATCAGCGGCGCGGTCGCCAGCCGTTGCCGCGCCTGCTGCACCCCGATCTGATACGCCGCGTAGAACACCGCGGACAGCAGCCCGCTGGCATCGCCCAGCAGCGCGCGCGAATGGCCGAAATTCGGCCCGATCATCAGCGCCGCGCCGCCTACCGCGGCGGCCAGCCCGGCAGCGAACGCCGCCCGCGGTGCCACCCCGGTGGCGGCCCAGAACGCCAGGGTGATCAGCACCGGCGCGAAGTTCGACTCCAGCGTCGCGTTGCCCACCGCAGTCCAGATCACCGCGAGATGAAAGAACACCAGATCAAGGGCGAACATCGCCGCGGCAAACGCGGCCAGCGCCGGCGTGCTCCAGCCGGCCAGCAGTGCCGGGGGCGAAGGTTGCACGCGAAAGCGTCGCGGCGCAGCGCTCGCTGCTGCATCGGTGGCCGGAGCGGCGGGGCCAGCGCCGCCGCCCGTGGCGGCGGCCGGAGCCGGC